>JACPPN010000218.1 GCA_016190995.1 Acidobacteriota bacterium
GACCACACCCATGGCCCGGGCCGTTCTCGAGGCGGGGCTTCCGTTCGGGGACCGCTTCCTGGGACAGACCGGGAAGGGCATCGAATTCGCCGACGATCGCAATCACAGGCTTGCCGGATCCGTACGTCGCCATGAACGCGGTGGGAATCTCGGCAACGCCTTTCGTCACGCTGAAGCCCGCGGCGGACAGATGCGCCTGCAGAAGGGCGCTGCTCTGTTCTTCCTGGTAGCCCACTTCGGCGAAGCCCCAGATCTGCGTGGCGACCTCCGCGTAGGCGTCACGCTTCGCGTCAATCGAGCTGACGATGGCATCAGCGGCGTCGCCCCTGGCACCCTCACGCGCGGCGGGCGAGACGGTCGCGACCAGGGCACACACGAGGATAGGCGATAGGAATCCCTTCACGGTATCTCACCTCATGTCCGGCTAAAGCCGGACACCACGTACTACGGACACTACGTACGCCTAATTCAATAGACGCTGCGCGAGGACGATCCAGATCGCGTAGGCGAGGCGCCGGCGATCGTGGCGCGCGATCCGGGCGGTCCAGAATTCGCCCCAGACGCGCTCGCAGCCCGCAGGGATCTCGCCGGGCTCGAGCGGCTCCTTGTGCTCGGCCGCGTAGCGCTCGAGCGTCGCGGTCGAGGGCCGCGCGGTGTTGACCATCACGAGGTCGATCGGACGGCCGGCGACCTCGCCCATCCGCCGTACCGCATCCGCCGCCGTGAAGCCTTTCATCCCGCGGCCTTCCGTCAGCAGGTTCGTCACCAGGATGAGGGGACCACGCATCGCGGCCAGCGCGTCGGTCGTGCCCCGCACGAGGAAAATGGGCGTCAGGCTCGTATAGAAGCTGCCGGGCCCGATGATGACGGCATCGAAACCCCGAATGGCCGCAGCGGCCTCCGGATGAATCGCCACGTCGGGATCGAGCCAGACCCGCTTGACGTTGTGACCCTGGCTCTGCCCCGCGTCCACCTCGACTTCGCCCCGCGTCCGCGAGCCGTCGCCGTACTCGGCGCACACGGCTGCCTGTTCGACCGTGACCGGGAGCACGCGGCCCCTGCAGCCAAGCAGGGTGCGCAGCCCTTCCACCGCGGCGAGAAAGTCCCCGCTGTACTGCGCCATCATCGACAGCAGCAGGTTGCCTCCCGTGTGGCCGCCCAGCCGATCGTGCTCGAGCATCGAGAATCGCGCGAGCAGGACACGGCGCGCCTCGCTCTCGTTGCGGGCCAGGGCCAGCGCGCACTTCAAGACGTCGCCGGGAGGCAACACGCCGAGCTCGTCGCGCAGCTGTCCCGAGCTGCCCCCGCTGTCGAACATGGTCACGACGGCATGCACGTGCACCCACGGATTGTTCTTCAATCCACCGATCACGCTCGGAAGGCCGGTGCCGCCGCCAAAGCAGCCGATGTTCAGCTCGCGAAGCCGCATGCGCCGCATTCTGGTCCGGAACGACGGAGCGCGACAAGTCCCGTCATGCGTTGGCTCATTGATCTCCGAGCGGATCGTTTTTGAATCAACCTGAATCCGCGTCGAAAGCATTCACCGCAGAGAACAAGGAAGCACGCGGAGACTGCAAAAACTTGCAAAAACTGGCTAATTCCTCCGCGCCCTCAGCGCTCTCCGCGGTTAGGCTTCAGATCGCATTCACCTTGAATCCGGCGTCAAGTTTCATCTGAAGCGTTGGCCGCGGAGGGTGCCGAGCGCGCCGAGGAAGTAATCAGCTTTTCCGATCTCCGCGCGCTCCGCAGCGAGCTTTGGTCGATGACGAGTTGTGGTTCTGTCTCGGCGCGCTCCGCGCCCTCCGCGTGCTCTGCGGTGAAAGCTTTTGACACCGGCGTCAGTATGACCCAGTGTCTATTTCGCGGAAGACGTCGTCGCAATCGACTTGATGGGTTTGAGCGGCGCCGGGTGGACGTTGTTTTCGGCGAGGAGCTTGTACAACCCGGGCATCGCAGTCGTGATGACGAGGTTCGCCTCATCGATCAACTTCGAGAGATCGCCGCCGAGCTCACGCGCGGCGCGCACCTGTATTTCCGTCGGCAGAGACGTGGAGCTCATGATCTGTGACTTCAGAACCCCAATCTGACCGCGGACGTTCTGGCTGAGTCCGCCGAAGCCGCTCCCTGCCTGCCCCACGCCAAGCCGCTGGCGCAGCGTGCCCAGCTTCTTGCCCAGATCGGACACCGCGGAGTCCACCGGGGGCGGAGTCTTGTCCATGCGACTCAGCGTGTCCTGAACCGCCTTGAGCTGGTCGCTCAGCGTCGCGGCCGCCTCGGCCGCCTCGTTGGCCGTACCCTGGAGCTGGTGGAGCGCGAGCGCCGTATCGTGCTGAGTTTTCCGATCCGCGTCGGTGATCTGGATGGCTGGGTCGCCCTGGACCACAATCGACGTCGAGCCCATCTCCTTGCCGTCCACCATCAGTGTCGCCTTGTAAGTGCCGGGCAGCACCAGCGGGCCCGGGAGGCCGGCGCCGAAGAATCCGCCTGCGGGTTGCTGCCCGCTGCGCGGTGGCAGCGGTTGGTGCCGGAGATCCCACTCCACCCGGTTGACGCCGGCCTTCTTCGCGTCCTTCACGTCATTACCGCTCAGCTCCCGGACCGTTCCGCCGGAAGTGTCGGCTACCCGGATGCTGAGGGCTTTCGGCGCATTCTTCAGGTAGTAGCTGACGAGCGCGACGGGCCCGAGATTCTCGCCCCAGAAGCGGCGTTCGCCGGCGGTCGTCCGATCATTGGCGGGGTTGAACGCGGTGGCGGGGCGCACGTCGAAGAGAAACGCGTCGGTTCTTATCGCCCCGGCCGCCCGCTGGATCGGCGTGATGTCGTCGAGGATCCAGATGCTGCGGCCGTGGGTCGCGAGCATCATGTCGTTCTCGCGCGGATGCAGCGTGATCTCATCGATTGGCACCGTCGGCAGGTTGGCGCGGATGCGCGTCCAGCGAGCGCCGCGGTCGAGCGAGACGAACAGGCCGAATTCCGTCCCGACGTAGAGCACGTTCCCGTTCTTGTGGTCTTCGGTGATGCACTCGACCGCGTGGCCCTTCGGGAGATCGTTCGCCATCGAGTTCCACGTGCTGCCGAAATCCGTGCTCACGTACACGTACGGCTCGTAGTCGTCGAGCCGATGGTTGTCGAACGTGGCGTACACCGTGCCTTCGTCGAATCGTGACGGCGTGAGGCGCGACACGTACGCGTGCTTCGGCAGGCCCGGGAACCGAGCCGTCACGTTCGCCCAGTTCTTCCCGTCATCCTTCGAGACGAAGACCGAGCCGTCATCCGCGCCCGAGTAGTAGACGCCGGCGCGCTTGGGCGATTCGGCGAAGGCGACGATGGTGCCGTAGGTGCCGACGCCGTCGTGCTTGGCGATCGTGAAGTCCTTCGCGGTCACGCCCATGAGCGACAGCGTCTCGCGATCGATCGCCTGCGTGAGATCCGGGCTGATGGCCTGCCACGAATGGCCGCGATCGGTCGACTTGAAGATCTTGTTGGCGGCGACGAAGATCGTGCCCGGCGCATGCGGCGAGATGACGAGCGGGGTGTTCCAGTTCCATCGCAGCGCAGGCTCGCCTCTGGCGGGCTCGGGACGAATGACCTTGCGCTCATTGGTCTCGCGATCGACCCGGTTCATGCGACCGTCCTGCGATTCGGTGTACAGCATCCGCGCATCGGTTGGATCGGCAATCGCGACGAAGCCGTCGCCGCCGCCGATGACGAACCAGTCACTGTTGGCAATGCCCGCACGGCCGCGCACGCGGCTCGGCCCCCCCCAGGAGTTGTTGTCCTGCAGCCCGCCGTACACGCGGTACGGCGTCTCCATGTCGTACCCGACGTGGTAGAACTGCCCGAGGTCCATGTTGTCGACGAAGTCCCACGTCTGCCCGCGGTCGTACGAGATCCCGACCCCACCGTCGCACCCGGTCATCAGGTGATTGGAATTGGCGGGATTGATCCACATCGCGTGATGGTCGGCGTGCATGGCGCCGTTCTGCGCGAACGTCTTCCCCCCGTCGTCCGAGATGTGAAGCTGCACGCCGAGCACGTAGATGCGGTGATCGTCGTTCGGGTCGATCCGGATCTGGCTGAAATACATCGGCCGCGGGTTGACGTCGCTCATCTTGCGCCAGCTCGCGCCCCCGTCCTCCGAGCGATACACCCCGCCTTCCTTCGCGTGCTCGATGCGCGCGTAGACGATGTTGGGATTCTTGCGGTAGACGTCCAGCCCGATGCGGCCGAGCGGCCCTTCGGGAATGCCGGTGGTCAGCTTCGCCCACGTCTTGCCCCCGTCGGTCGTCTTGTAGATCGCGCTCCCCGGCCCGCCGCCGTTCATGCCCCAGGGGGCGCGGCGGCGCTGATACGTCGCCGCGTAGATCACCTTGTTGTTCGCGGGATCCATGACGAGCTCGGTGGCGCCGGTGTCATCGTCGGCGAACAGCACCTTCTGCCACGTGACGCCGCCGTCGGTCGTCTTGAAGACGCCCCGTTCCTTGTTGGGTCCCCACAGATGCCCCAGCGCGGCCACGTAGACGACGTCGTGATCGACCGGATCGACAATGACGCGAGCGATGTGCTTCGAGTCGGCGAGGCCCATGTTCTTCCAGGTCCGGCCGCCGTCGGTCGACTTGTAGATGCCGTTGCCCCACGACGAGCTCTGGCGGTTGTTGTTCTCACCCGATCCGACCCAGACCTGGTTCGGATCGTTCGGCGCGATGGCCACATCGCCGATCGACACGACATCTTCTTGATCGTCGAAGAGCACCTGCCAGGTCGTGCCGTTGTTGGTGGTCTTCCACAGGCCGCCGGTCGCGGCCGCGACGTAGAAGACGGCCGGGTTGCCCTCGAGAACGGCGAAGTCGTCGATGCGGCCCGCCATGGTGGCCGGCCCGATGTTGCGGAACCGCAGGGCATCGAAGGGCGACGGCGAGGGCTTCGGCTCGTCGGCGAGGGGTCGAGCAACCGTCAGGGGCGTGAGAAGTGCCACGAACGACAGAACCAACAGGCGGCGATGAGCTGCGCGCGGCAAGGCTTTCCTCCTTGGCGAAAAGCCGGGAAGCTGTAGAGGCGTCGAGCCTATCAAAACCAACTGTCGGGCGGCAATTTGACCGGAACGTTGGGGGAGTGCGTCCCCGAGGCCGGCCGAGGCACGATCATCTTCAGGCTGCCGGGGCAAAGGGCAGATCGAGAACGAACGTCGTTCAGTGACCGAGCGTGGACTCCACACGAATCTTGCCCGCGAGCGCTTCCACGCAATCCGCCCGATCGACAAGCCCGAGCCCATTCCGTTCGTGCCGAGCTCCCGATCCCGTTCAGCCTGTCCTCGGTAGAAGCCGCTCGAAGTCGATGGCGTGCTCGAAGGCAGTTGGGGTGCGTGGGCCATCGAGATCAAGAGCGCACGATTCGAGAGCCGGGACCTCGCCGGCCTGTTCGAATTCTGCAGGCGACATCCGGTCTTCCGGCCGCTCGTCATCACGAGGCCGGGCGATGAAGACCTCGCGCGACGATTCGCCCGTCAAGCCGTCAGTTGGATTGACTTCCTCGCCGGGGGGCCGATGTCTGCATCTTCATGCGGACTCACCAGTAGCCTGTGCGGATCTGTTGATCGAGCGCGAGACAGCGATCGCGTTCGAACCCACCAAGAGCTCAGCGTCAACTGGATCGGGGCTCTGCCCCGGACCCCGGCTATACGGCGTTGCGTAGTGCCTGGCGCCTGGCTTCCCCATGCGCCGCGCCCACAACGAGAACAGAATCCTCGTAGCGCGCCGTATAGCGGTCCAATCCCACGTCAGCGACTTCTACGCGGAGCCCTCGGGTGGTCTCTCGTCTTCGCTCGACCTCGGACCCGGACGTCCCGTCGTCGCCATTTCCGCGGATGATCATCCGCGGAAATGTGCCGCGCCACGTGATGAACAGTTCCTTCACGACCAGCTTCAATGGGGCCGCGGATGATCATCCGCGGAAATGCTTTCGACGTCCAGGCCATTGACAATCCTCCTGCGGCTTCAATGGGGCCGCGGATGATCATCCGCGGAAATTGGCCGCGAATGGGCGGATCCTGGCCGATTCAGGCGCTTCAATGGGGCCGCGGATGATCATCCGCGGAAATGCACAATCCTGGCAAGGAGATGGGGCCGCACGCGATGCTTCAATGGGGCCGCGGATGATCATCCGCGGAAATTCACCGACACCGGCGGGGTGCGTATGTGCTTGTCCCCGGCTTCAATGGGGCCGCGGATGATCATCCGCGGAAATTCAACCGTGGCTCGCTCAGACCGTTTGGCGCTCTCTTGCTTCAATGGGGCCGCGGATGATCATCCGCGGAAATACCGCGATGTGGCAAAAGATGTGGGATGTCCTCACGGCGCTTCAATGGGGCCGCGGATGATCATCCGCGGAAATGCGGCTGATGGGCGTGAATACTTCGAATCCGCGCCCGGCTTCAATGGGGCCGCGGATGATCATCCGCGGAAATCAGCTCGAATATTGCGATCGGCGAGTGCAAGATCTGGCTTCAATGGGGCCGCGGATGATCATCCGCGGAAATGACGACTCGGTCGGGGATTCTATCTGGAC
>JACPPN010000219.1 GCA_016190995.1 Acidobacteriota bacterium
CCACAGAGGCCACGCCGGTACGATCTTGGGCTCTGTGTGCTCTGTGTCCTCTGTGGTGAGCCTTTTCGTCACGCGGTCAGGCACTCTGCAGGACTCTCGCGGCGATAATCATCCGCTGCACCTCGGACGTGCCCTGATAGATCTCCGTCGCGCGCACGTCACGGAACAGCCGCTCAACCCTCGAGCCCCGGCTGTAGCCCGCGGAGGCGAGGATCTGCATCGCCTTGTCGGCCGCCCGGTGCGCCGCCTCCGAGGCATACAGCTTGGCCATGGCGGCCTCGAGCGAGACGCGGGGCTGGATCGGCTTGGCCGCCGCGGCCTTCAACATCAACATGCGTGCGGCGTCGAGCTCGGTCGCCATGTCGGCCAGCATCCACTGGACGGCCTGGTAATTCGCAATCGGCTGCCCGAACGTCTTCCGGCGCTTCGCGTGCGCCAGCGCCTCGTCGAGCGCCGCCTGTCCGACGCCGAGCGCTTGCGCGGCAATGGCGATGCGGCCGCCTTCCAGCGCCCACATCGCAATCCCGAAGCCTTCACCGGGACCGCCGAGCATGTCCGCCGGGTCGAGGCGGACGTCGTCGAGCTCCAGATCCACGCACCCTAGTCCGCGGACACCGAGGGAATCGGGACCCGCGATCTTCCCGACGCCGCGCGCATCGAGCGGCACGAGGAACGCGCTCGTCCCGCGACCGCCGATCCCCGGCTCGGTCGCCGCGAACACGATGGCGACGTCCGCAACCGCGGCGTTCGCGACCCACACCTTTCGTCCGCGAAGCACGTAGCCGCCATTGGCGGGAGTCGCCCGCGTCTGCTGATTGGCGGCGTCGGTTCCGGCCTGTGCCTCGGAAAGCGCAAACGAGCCGAGCATCGCGCCGGACGCCAGCGCCCGCAGCCAGCGATCGCGCTGCGTGCGGCTCCCGAACTCGGCGATCGCCTCCGCCACGAGCGAGTTGTTGACGGCCAGGATGACCGCCACCGTGGCGCTCGCCTCCGCGACGGCTTCGATGGCGAGCGCGTAGGACACGTAGTCCCGGCCGGCGCCGCCCCACTCGGTGGCAATCGTGACGCCCGTCAAGCCGAGCGCGCCCGACCGCGCGATGAGGTCCCTGGGAACGTCGTTGCGCTCGTCGATGTCGCGAGCCCGCGGTGCGACCTCGGCGCGCGCGAAAGCCCGCACCTCCTCCTGAAACGCGCGCTGGTCCGGCGTGAGCTCGAGGATCATGGACAAGGTCTCCGCGACGTCGTCTCGCGCGCGAGCCGCGCGAAGATCGGCCGCAGCTTCTCAACCGTCTGCGGCAGCTCCTCCGGCAGCACCCGCACGTGGCCGATGACCGACATGAAGCTCGTGTCGCCGTTCCATCGCGGGACGATGTGGAGGTGGAGGTGATCCACGATCCCCGCGCCCGCCGGGCGCCCCAGGTTGATCCCGATGTTCAGGCCATGTGGGCTGTACGCTTCCATGAGCGCGAGCTCGGCGCGCCTGGTCAGGTCGATGAGCTCCCCGAGCTCGTCGCTCGACGCCGACGCCAGGCTCGCGACGTGCCGCCGCGGCACGATCATCAGATGTCCGCTGTTGTAAGGGAACAGATTGAGGATGACGAAACAGTGCGTGCCGTCGAAGACGATGAGCGACGCGTTCGACCCATCGCCGGATTGCTGGGCCTCGCAGAAAATACAGCCCTGCGGTTCGCCCGCGCTCACGTAAGGCAATCTCCAGGGAGACCAGAGGCGTTCCACGATGGATCGATGAACGGTGCGCGCGCGAGGATGGAGTGACGCGCCGCGCGGCGCCCGATCAGAGCTGGGGCACGCCGCCTTCCTCGAGAGGAGGCAAGGCCATCGCCAGCGAGGGCTCGCCCTCGCGGTTGATCAGCTCCTTGAGCTCCTTGCCCGGCTTGAAGTACGGCACCTTCTTGGGCGGCACGTCCACCTTGTCGCCGGTCTTCGGGTTCCGCCCCTTGCGGGGCTCCCGCCGCCGCAGCCGGAAGCTGCCGAACCCGCGCAACTCGATCTTCTCGCCGCGATGCAGCGCCTCGATGATGCTGCGAAAGACCGTGTCGACAATCATCTCCGAGTGCTTCTTGGTCAGGTCCGAAACCCGCGACACTTCCTCGACGAGTTCCGCCTTCGTCATGCTCCCCCCTAGAGTCACAGGCACCTCGCAGGAACCCGTCGACAGTCAACCGTCGACCGCCAACAGTGCGTTCCACTGTCACGCGTCGGCCGTCGACTGTCGACCATCGGCTTACTGATTGTGCTTGAAGTGATCGCCCAGCGTGACTTCCGGCCGACCGGTTGTCTCCGTGTACGCCTCCCAGTCGGCGCGATAGTCGTCCGACCGGAGCGCCCGGATGCTCAGCCCGATCTTCCGCTCCGCCGGACTGAGCTTGATGATCTTCATCGCGTACGTCTGATCGACCTGCAGATCGATCTTCTCGCCGCCGTGCTGATCGTTGAGCTCCGACACGTGGATCAGGCCTTCGATCCCTTCGGCGAGCTCGACGAACGCGCCGAAGTTCGTCAGCCGAACCACCTTCCCCTCGACCGTGTCGCCGACATGGTGTGTCGAGAAGAAGTCGTCCCACACGTCGGTGGCCAGCTGCTTCAGACCGAGCGACAGACGCTGATTCTCGGCGTCGATGTTGAGCACCATCGCCTCGACCTTGTCACCCTTCTTCAGCATCTCGGAGGGGTGCTTCAGGCGCTTGCTCCAGGACATGTCGGAGATGTGGATCAGACCGTCAATCCCCTCCTCCACTTCCACGAACGCGCCGAACTCCGTCAGGTTTCGCACCTTGCCCACGATGCGCGATCCGACCGGATACCGCTCCGCCAGCTCGTGCCAGGGGTTGCTCTCGACCTGCTTGAGGCCGAGGGAGATGCGCCGCGCCGCAGGATCCACGCCGAGCACCATCGCGTCGACCGAGTCGCCGACGTTGAGGATCTTCGACGGGTGCTTGACGCGCTTGCTCCATGACATCTCGGAGACGTGGATCAGCCCCTCGACGCCCGGCTCGAGCTCGACGAACGCCCCGTAGTCGGTCAGGCTCACGACCTTGCCGCTCATGCGGCTGCCGATCGCGTACCGCTCGTTCACATCGGCCCACGGATCGGCCATCAGCTGCTTGTGCCCGAGGGAGACGCGCTCGGTCGCCGGATCGTACTTCAGCACGATCACGTCGATCTCGTCGTTCACCTTGAACAGCTCGGACGGG
>JACPPN010000223.1 GCA_016190995.1 Acidobacteriota bacterium
CAGGATTTCTTTGAAAATCGTTCCTCCGCGCGCTCTGCGTTCTCTGCGGTGAGAGCTTTTTTCACACGCTCTACAGCCGGTTTCATAGCCGAAACGGCCCTGTCGCCCATCCGGCGCCACCCGTGAGGTTATGAAACCCGTTGTAGGCACTCGGGACCCGGGACCGGGCTGGGGAGGAAGCGCGATGGCTGATTACAGGCTCATGACGCCCGTGACGGAAGCGGACATACGGCAGCTCCGGATCGGCGACACCGTCACCCTCGACGGCGTCATCTTCGGCATCCGGGATCGGACGCAGCGGCGGATCTTCGACGAAGGGATCGAGCCGCCCGTGGATCTTCGTGGCGGCATCTGCCTGCACACGGCGCCGAACGTGAAAAAAGAGGGAGACCACTATGTGCCGGTCTGCATCGGCACGACGACGAGCACGCGAATGGAGCGGTTCACGCCGCCGCTCATCGAGCGGTATGGCGTGCGCGGGGTCATCGGCAAAGGCGGCCTGCTCGACGGAAGCGTCGCCGCGATGCAACGGTTCGGCGCGTGCTACCTCGCCATCGTCGGCGGGGCCGCCGCGCTCGAGACGACCCAGATCGACGCGATCGAAGCGGTCTACTGGGAGGACCTGATGCCCGAGTGCATCTGGCAGTTGCGCGTGAGCGGGCTGGGGCCCCTGACGGTCGCGATCGACTCGCATGGCGGCAACCTCTATGCCCAGGTGAAACAGCAGGCCGCCGAACGGCTGCGCGGGATCTACGAGGAGCTTGGCCTGACGTGAAGAGCGCGCGAGCCTCGAGGTGCTCCGAGCTTCCGCGACTCCGGCCGATCACGGGACTCGGTCTGGGCCCGGGATCACTGACCTCATGACTGACGCCATCGACATCGTCAAGACGGACATCCTGATTCTCGGAAGCGGCGGCGCGGGCCAGTTGGCGGCGCTGCACGCCTCCGAGGCCAATCCACGTCTGGACATCACGATCGTCGTCAAGGGGCTCTTCGGCAAGAGCGGCTGCACGCGTCTCGTGCAGGGCGGCTACAACGTCGTGTTCAACCAAGACGACTCGTTCGAGAAGCACTTCCTCGACACGGTCAAGGCGGGTCAGTTTCTCAACGATCAAGCGCTCGTCTGGACGCTCGTCACGTCCGCTCCCGCCTGCATTCGGGAGCTCGAGACACGATACGGCTGCTTCTTCGATCGCAACGCGGACGGGTCCATCCATCAGAAGCCGTTCGCCGGCCAGTCCTTCGATCGCACCGTGCACAAAGGCGATCTGACCGGCATCGAGATCATCAACCGCGTCTCCGAGCAGGTGATGCGCCGGAGCATTCGCCGGCTCGAGGAGCACCGGGCCATCGAACTGTTGCTCGATCGCGCGGGCCGGCAGATCGCCGGCGCCGTGGTGCTCGACATCCGGCGCGGCACGTTTCTCGTCGTGCAGGCCAGGGCCGTGCTCCTCGCGACCGGCGGAGGCCCGACGATGTACCGGGTGACCGCGGCGTCGGCCGACAAGGCGACCGACGGCCTGGCGATGGCGTTCCGGTGCGGCGCCGAGCTGTGCGACATGGAGATGGTGCAGTTCCATCCCACCGGTCTCATCGTCGGCTCCTCGCTCATGACCGGAACCGTTCTCGAGGAAGGCCTCCGCGGCGTGGGCGGGCGCCTCTACAACGGCGCCGGCGAGCGCTTCATGGAAAAGTACGACCCGGCGCGCCTCGAGCGATCGACGCGAGACGTGGTCGCCCGGAGCAGCTATGTGGAAATCACCGAGGGACGCGCGTCGCCCAACGGCGGCGTGTTCCTCGATGTGAGCCATCTCGGCGCGCGGTTCGTCGAGGAGCACTTTCCCGGCATGGTCCTGCGGTGCCGCGACGTCGGCCTCGATCTCGCGCGCGAACCGGTCGAGGTGACGCCGACCGCGCATTTCCAGATGGGCGGCGTGAAGATCCGGCCCGACTGCGCGTGCAACATCCAGGGTCTGTTCGTCGCCGGGGAAGACGCCGGCACGGTGCACGGAGCCAATCGGCTCGGCGGAAACGGCGTCGCCGAATCCACCGTATTCGGCTGCGTCGCCGGCGATGCCATGGCGGCGTACCTCGGGGATCAGCCCCACGCCGAAATCGAGCGGGCGGAAGTGGCCGCAATCGTGGAGGAGACGCTCGGGTCAGTTGGCGATGATGACGACTCGGCGCCCGGCGTGTACCGGCTTCGTGCGGAGATGCAGGATCTCATGTGGGAGCGCGTCGGCGTCGTGCGCGACGCGGGAAATCTCGTGCGGGCGATCGCCCGCCTCGAGGAGCTGCGAGAGGAGGCCCGCGCGCTGCGCGCGCCGGGCGGACGCGTCTTCAATCATGCGTGGCAGGATCTTCTCAACCTGCGGAACCAGCTTCTCGTCAGCGAGCTGATTGCCCGCAGCGCGCTCGCACGCGAAGAGAGTCGCGGGTCGCATCACCGGCGCGATTTCCCGCACCCCGCGGCGGGCACTTTGTGCAACATCTTTGTGCGCCGGCGCGACGACACGATCGAGCTCTACCAAAAGCCGGTCGTGTTCTCTCGCGTCGCGCCCAAGACCGCCGAAGCGACCGCAGCGGTGGCACAACCGCTCGCTGCCGCCGGAGAGTAGACGATGGCCATGTCTTTGCCGGAACAAGTTGGAAAACGAGAGCTCACCCAGCTCCGGACCTGGAAAGCTACGTCGCCCGGGATGTGGGCCTGGCTCACGCAGCGTCTCGCGGCACTGGCGCTCGTGCCGCTGATCCTCCTGCACATCACGTATCCGTACAAGGTCCTCGCGCAGTTTCTGCTGGTGATGGCGGTGGTCTTCCACGGGATGCTCGGGATCCGGGTGCTTCTCATCGATCTCGGTGTCAATGTCCGGAGCGAGAAGGTCATTCTTGGAATCGTGTCGTTCATCGGCCTCATCGTCCTTTTCCTGGCCGGACAGCATCTCTTCTAGGAGTGTGTCCGAGACATGCGTGACACACTCCTAGCAGGCCGGCTTCGCTGGCAAGATGCCCGGAAATTGACGAACACTGCGCGCGCAGCGCGCCTAGAGAGCACGCGTGACGAAGGTAACGCTCAAGATCCGCCGCAGCAGCCCGAGCGAAGGCCGCGCCGCCGAGTACGTCGAGTACGTCGTGCCGGTTCAGCCAAAGATGACGGTGCTCGACGCCATTGCGTGGGCGCAGCGCAACGTCTCGCACAACCTTGCCTACCGTTACGCGTGTCGCGTCGGCATGTGCGGCACGTGTGCGGTCGTCATCAACGGACGCGAAGGGTGGGCCTGCCGGACGCTGGTCGAGCGCCTTCACGCTCCCGTCGTCACCATTGAGCCGCTGCGCAACCTGCCGGTCATCAAAGATCTCGTCGTGGACATGCAGCCCTTCTTCGCGACCATGATGGGCGCGATGGGGTACTTCGTGGCCGATGGCGCCGGCTGCTCCACGGGTGGCGAGCCTGTCATCCGCATGCGCGACCGCACGTCGATCGATCCGCACATTCAGTGCATCTCGTGCGGCGCCTGCTACTCGGCCTGCACGATGGTCCACTGGGATCCGCAATATCTCGGGCCGGCCGCGCTCAATCGCGCCGCCACCCTGGTGATGGATTCGCGGGACGGCGCCCGCCACGCGCGGCTCGACGTGCTCGACAGCGAGCATGGCTGCTGGCGATGCCACACCCAGTTCAGCTGCACCGAAGTGTGTCCGATGCAGCTGAACCCCACCGAATCGATCGGATACCTGAAACGACAGCTCGTCGTGCGCAATGTTGGGGCGCTCGCGCGAGCCATCGTGCGCGCCCCTGAGCCCGAGGCGGCCTTGCCGGCAGGCCCCGCCGCCGCGTTGGAGCCGCCTGCGCCGCCGCCGGCCATGGTTGCCGACGGTGGACGCCGGCGCGTGTTGGAGTACGGCATCGCCGGGGTTCTGTCTGCCATCGCCACGAGCGTCGCTGCCACGGCCGCAGCGTTCTTGCGCGGCCCATCGACGGCTGCCGGCAGACCGTGGATCTCGCTCGGGCCGGTCGAACGGTTCCCGTTGCATGCGCCGGCCGAGGCGATCGTGGACGTCAGTGGCCACGCGGATCGCGAGGCGAGCCGCCGCCTCCGGCGGGTGTACGTCGTGCGATCGACCGCAACCGAGGCCCTCGTTCTCTCATCCGAATGCAGCCATCTGGGGTGCGGCGTGCACTGGGACGCGGGCATCGGGCAGTTCGTGTGTCCGTGTCACGGCGGCACCTTCGATCTTCAGGGGCGCGTCACGGCGGGTCCGCCGCCGCGGCCGCTGGCCGCGTATCGCGCACGGGTCGAGCGCGGCGCACTTCTGGTGCAGGAGACGTGATGCCCTTGCGCCTTTCCACGTGGCTCGATGAGCGCGTAGGCGCTGGCGCGATCGGGCGCACGCTTCTCCAGAAGCCGCTCGGGCCGCACGTGAACTGGCTCTTCACGCTCGGCGCCACGCTGCTGTTCCTGCTGTGCCTCCAGTTCGTCACCGGGGTCCTGCTCGCCATCTACTACGTGGCGAGCGCCGATCACGCCTACCAGAGCGTCACGGCCATCGGCCGGTCCGTGCCGCTCGGCTGGCTCGTTCGCGGCCTGCACTACTGGGGCGCCACATTGGTGGTGGCCATCGCGCTGCTGCACCTGCTGCGGGTCGTGCTGTACGGCTCGTACAAGAAGCCCCGCGAAGCGACCTGGATGGGCGGCGTGCTCCTTCTGCTCGTCATTCTGGGATTCTCGTTTACCGGCTACCTCCTGCCCTGGGATCAGAAGGCCTACTGGGCAACCGTGGTCGGAACACACATCGCCGGGACCGTTCCCTGGATCGGGCAGTCCCTGATGCACGTGTTACGGGGCGGCCCGGACGTCGGCGGCGCGACGCTCTCACGCTTCTACGCGATCCATGTGCTGCTGCTTCCCGCGATCCTCGGCGCGCTGGTGCTGGCGCACCTCTATCTCGTGCAGTTGCACGGCATCAGCGAAGGGATGGATCCTTCCGATGCGCGGCGTCCCTCGCCGTTCTTTCCGGCGCACGCCATCAAGGACGCGGCCGTGATGGCGCTCGCCTACATGCTGCTCCTCGTGCTTGCGAGCCTGGTCCCTGCCCCGCTCGAGGAGATGGCCAACCCGGTCGACGCGAGCTACGTGCCTCGGCCCGAGTGGTACTTCTACCCGTTCTACGAGCTGCTCAAGTTCTTCAACGGGCCGCTCCTTCCCGTTGGCACCGTGGTCATCCCGCTCGGGTTTGTCGTTCTCCTGTTGCTGCTTCCGTTTCTCGACAGCTCACCTCACCGCGATCCGCTGTCGCGGCCCATGACCACCGCGGCGATGTTGAGCATGTTCGTCGGCGCCGTGTACCTGACGAGCATCGGGGCGGGACGGGCGGCAACCCGCGAGGTCGTGCTGCCCGAAGGCCCCGCGCCGCCGGTCAGGCTGGCCGGCGCGCTCCTGTTCGAGGAGAAGAGCTGTGACAGCTGTCACAGCGTGCTCGGAATCGGTGGCAGAAGCGGCCCCGATCTCTGGAGGGCCGGCGAAAAACACGATCGCGAGTGGCTGCGGAAGCTACTGAAGGATCCGGACTCGATGCTTCCCAAGGGGACGATGCCCCGCTACGACCTTCCCGAGCGCGACATGAGGGCGCTTCTCGCCTACGTGGAGTCACTTGATTTCTCCCGCCATGATTCGAGGCGGATGGCACGCGCGATCGTGCGCGGCGGCGGCGAGTTGTGGCGCAGCGGCTGCCTGGACTGTCATCGGGCGGACGCGCCCACGCCGGGTCTGAGCTTCGAGAAGGAAGGCGGGCGCCGCACGTACCAGTGGCTGCAGGCGTATCTTGCCGACCCGTCGTTTCACAAGGATGCCGCTCGGAGCGTGCCGCAGATTTCCCCAAGCCGTCGCAACGACATCGCGCGCTATCTCTCCGACCAGCCGTAGCAGGACGGCGGAAGAGTCCACGATTCACCACAGAGGGCACAGCGCGGCTGCCCCGCAACCAAACGAGTGGGCATCCGCGCTAGGAGCCCGTCTGAGTAACCGTGAACGGGCTCCTAGTAGGCGCGTAGCGCTGCGCGCTCCACGCAAAAACCTTAGGAATTCTGCTGGCGCAGCCAGCCTACTAGGAGTGTGTCACCCATTTCTCGGACACACTCCTAGCGGCGGGCCCTCGGCCCGCCGATGTCGTAGAAGAAATGTTTCTTGTCGGGAAAACACGTTCTCAGGCGTTTGTTCTACAGAGAGCATGGAGAAGACTTCTTAAGCATCTGGACTCTGTGTGCTCTGCGCCCTCCGTGGTGAGCCTTTTCATCACTCGCGACGCTAATCTGGTAGGCGAGCCGCTTCCTCATTGCGCGACGAGACGTGACACGTCGCCAGCGAGATCGGTGAGATTGGCGCGACGGTCGCGATCCGGGAACATGAGGAAATACTCGATGAGGGGGCGGTCGTCGGTCAGGACCGGGCCGTCTCGGACGAAGCGGCGCATCTCCTCGGGTCCGGCCGTATAGAGCGCGAGTAGCTTCTCGAACGAATCGATCCCGACGTCGGCGAGGGCGCTCTTGAGAGTCGGCTGTCGCAGGGCACGCTCGAATCGCGCGCGCTCGAGACGGAGCGGATGCTTCGTTCCGACGAGCAGGGTCGCGTTGGCCCACAGGGTGGCGTCGGGGAAGACGCTGAGGAAGGTCCGCATCATCAGCTTGTATTGCGTTTCCGGCCCCCCGGATATCCACTGGCACACCACGCCTCCTTCCCGCAGCGCGCGCCGCACGAGCCGAAAGTACTCGGCTGAATACAGGTTCGCCGCGCCGGCGAAATGCGGCTGAATCGCATCCGCCGTGATGACGTCGTACTGCCGGTCGTTGAGCAGCAGATGGTTCCGGCCGTCGTCTGCGACGAGCTTCACGTTGCCCTGATGGAGGACGTCGTAGTTGACGTGCGCAAAGTAGCGGGACGCCCGCGCAACCGAGGCCGAGAGCTCGACGACCTCGATCGTCACGCCAGGCATCCGGCTGAGCGCGCCAGCGGTCGCGCCGCCTCCGAGCCCGATCACGAGGGCTTCGCGGGCGTCGGGGTGCAGCGCCGCGGGCAGAATGCCGATCATCCGGTGGAGCCACACCACGCGGGAGGAATCCTGTGCCTGGTGCGCCCCGTTCAGGTACATGATGCGTATTGGCGGGCCGTCGGGTTGCGCCCGCCGGTGAATCGTGACGGTCGTCTGCACCCCCTCCTCACGAATCCACGGTTGATCGCCGGGAAACCGGTTCGCGACGATTGCGTCGATGGGATGCCGCATTGAGACCGCGGAAAGCCCGAACACACCGAGAGCCGCGATCGCGACGAGGACCGCGAGTACGCGGCGCGTCCGCGCAAGCTCGACGACCAGCACGAGCCCCGAGAGCAGCACGGTTGCCGCGATCGCGACGAGAGCGCCGGGGCTCCCCAGCCATGGCAACAGCAGGAAACCGGCCGCGGGCGCTCCCACAATCGCGCCGGCCAGGTTCAGCGCGTAGAAGACGCCAATCCGTTCGCCGGCGTGGCGGGACCCCCGCGCGGGGCCGGAGTCGCCGGACGTCCATAGATCGAGCCCGATTGGGAATGCGATGCCCAGGAGCACGCATGTAGGAAACACGGCAATCAGGGTCGCGACGATCAGGCTTCCCAGTTGCGTGGCGCCGGCTGCGGGCAACCCCGGGTCAATCCAACGCGACAGAAGATAGGTCTTCGAAAGGCCGGCGAATGACGCGACCGCCGCGCACGCGATGGCCACCTCGAGCCAGGCGAGCGTGGCGAACCAGTCCGCCCGCCGCGCCATCAGGGGCGCGACGAGATAGCTTCCTGCCGCGATGCCGGCGAGCACGGCCGCAATCATCAAGGTGAACGCGTAGCTCGTGGGCGCGGCGAAGAGAACCAGCGCGCGGAACCAGATCACCTCGAAGGCGAGCGACGCGAAGCCGGAGATCGCGAAGACGAAGAGCACCAGTCGCTGCCGTGTTGTGGCGGGAGCGGGCACGACAGGCACGCCGCTCGGCTGGCTCGCGTGCCGCCCCGCCGGATCAATCAGGGTCGCGCCCCACGCGCTCGTCACCGCCACGATCAGGTTCAGCGCGGCCGCGAGGCGAAACGACCCATTGATACCGATCGTCGCGAGAAGAACCAAACCTGCCGCGAGCGTGCCCAGGAGCGCCCCGGCGGTGTTCGTCGCGTACAGCAGCGCGGCGCGGCTGCCGAGGGTGGTCTCGCGAAACAGCGACGATTTCAACACGAGCGGCAACGTCGACCCCATCAGCGCCGTGGGAATCAGCAGCACGGCAAACGAGCAAGCAAAGCGCGCGAGCGTCACGGCGCCCGCAACGTCGGGCAGGCTGACGTAGACGACGCGATACACACGGTGAAGGGCGTCGAGGAGGACGGGCGAGAGGAGCGCCGTGACGCCCACCAGCGCCTCGGCCCCGGCGAACCAGCGCAGCGGATTGCGCACGCGGTCGGCGATCTTCCCCGCCAGCACGCTTCCAACCGCGAGGCCGCCCATGAAGCTCGCGAGCACCGTCGTGGCAGCGTACGTGGTGACCCCGAAGACGAGGCCAAGGATTCGGAGCCACAGCACCTGGTAGATCAAGGCGGCGGCGCCGGACAAGAAGAAGCAGGCGACGAGCAGCGAGAGAACCGCGCGATCGCTGGCTCTACTTGGGAGTGTGGCGGAGGTTGCCAGAGCGAGGGGATTCTAGTCGACCGGACCGCAGGCTCACAAGAACGCCGCAAGCGCGGTTCCCGTGAAGGCATGGTCGCGGCCATCTTTTCTCTGGCGCCCGGTGCGAAAGTTGTCTACCTTGTGGCTGAAAGGGCAGGAACCCCCCCGGCAGGCGTGCTCCCCGGCCACTGCCCACCGATTCTCGGAGGTTGCTGATGTGTGTCCGTCGATTGCTCGTGCTCCTCGTCCTGACCCTCGCGGCGACGTTCTCGGCTGCCGGTGCACACGCGCAGGCGCCTGCGGCGCAGCCGTCGGGTAAAGCGGAACGCACCGTGTGGTACTTCTACAAAGTGAAGTGGGGGTTTCAGGACGAATTCGTCGACTTGTTCAAGCGCAATCACTATCCGGTCCTAAAAGAGCAGACGAAGACGGGACGGATTCTTGCCGTGCGCACGTTCGTCCCGACCTACCACGGCGACGGCCGTGCCGACTGGACCTTCGCGGTGGCCATCACGTACCGCGACACAGCGGCCTTGACCGGCCCGAGCGGTGAGGCGGACATCGTCCGGCGCTTGTACGCGGATCAGGCGAAGTTCAGGAAGGAAGAGCAGCGGCGCTTCGAGATCCTCGAGGCCCATTGGGACGTACCGCTCAACGAGCTCGATCTCGACGGGATGCGGTAACCCGTTCGAAAGGACGGATCGCGCCCGATGTTTCGCATTCGTCGACTGGCGGCACTGTCGCTCGCCGTGCTCGTCGGTGTCGCTCGCGCCGAGCCCGAATCTGCAACTGAAATCCGATACGTCTTGTCCTTTCCGCAGCCGGAACACCGGTGGATGCAGGTCGAGGCCACCTTCGACGATCCACCTCCCACGCTGCAGGTTCGCATGAGTCGATCCTCTCCGGGGCGATATGCGCTGCATCAGTTCGCGAAGGATCTGTTCGATGTGCAGGCCGTCGATGAAACCGGCGCCGCGCTGCGGGTCGACCGGCCGAATCCCCACGAATGGGACATTGTCTCCGGCGACACACCGGTTCACGTCACCTACAAGGTGTTCGGCGATCATCTCGACGGAACCTACCTGGCCATCGATTCAACGCATGCGCACATCAACATGCCGGCCGCCCTGGTGTGGGCCCGCGGGTTGGAAGACAGGCCTGCGCGCATCACGTTCACACAGCCATCCGGCAAGCGCTGGCGCGTTGCGACGCAACTGATGCCGACGGCCGACCCGCTCGTCTTCACCGCGCCCAATCTTCAGTACCTGATGGACAGCCCGGCGGAGTTCGGCGACTTCACCCTGCGTGAGTTCCGCGTTGCGGGCGCGTCACCGACCTTCCGCGTCGCCCTGCACGACGGCGGCGTCGGGGCGGACCTGGATCGCTTCGTGGCGGACGTTCGGAACATCGTTGCAGAGGAGAGGAGCATCTTCGGCGAGTATCCCGACTACGAAACCGGCACCTACATCTTCATCATCGATGCTCTGCCGCACGCGCGGAACGATGGGATGGAGCACCGCAACAGCACGGTCGTGACTTCCTCGCGATCGATCCGGAATCCGCGCGACCGTCAGGGGCTGCTCGGTGCCGTCGCGCACGAGTTCTTCCACTGCTGGAACGTCGAGCGGATTCGGCCTGCCGGCCTGGAGCCGTTCAACTTCGACGAGGCGAACGTATCCCCGGAGCTGTGGCTCGCCGAAGGTGTGACGTCCTACTACGACAGCCTGGTCCTGCAGCGCGCGGGTCTCGCGGCGCTCGGCGACGCGACCTCGGCTTTCGCGGATCTGGTCAACGCCGTCGCGCTCGGGCCGGGACGCCGTCTTGGATCCGTGGAGGACATGAGCCGCATGGCGCCGCTCGTCGACGCAGCCCGATCGGTCGACCGGATGAATGCGGAGAACACGTTCCTCTCGTACTACACGTGGGGCGCTGCGCTCGGCCTCGCGCTCGATCTGTCCTTGCGTGACCGCAGCGACGGCGCCATCACGCTCGACGATTTCATGCGCGCGATGTGGCGGATTCACGGGAGGCCTGCGGCGCCCGGTCCCGGACTCGTGGCGCGGCCGTACCGGCGAGACGACGTGCGAGATCGACTGGCGGAGGTGGCGCAGGATCCGCAGTTTGCTCGGGAGTTCTATCGCCGTTTCATCGCCGGCCGCGAGGTTGCGGACTACGCCCGCCTGCTTTCGCGCGCCGGCCTGGTGCTCGGCAGGCGCAGCCCGCGCCAGGCGTGGCTGGACGATGTGACGCTGGAGTTCTCGAACACGGGAGCCAGAGTGGCGTCGGCCACCACGTTCGACTCGCCGCTGTACGCCGCGGGTGTCGATCACGATGACGAGATCACGTCCCTTGACGGTCAGCCCGTCACCTCGGCGGACCGCCTGGCGACCGTGCTCAAGCGTCACAAGCCGGGCGACCGCATCCCGCTCGTCTTCACCCGCCGTGGGGCCCGCGTCGAAGCCACCGTCACGCTGGCGGAAGATCCGAGGATGGAAGTGGCCACGAAAGAAGGCACCGGCGCCCTCCTCACGGACGCGGAGCGCAAGTTCCGCGAGGGGTGGCTGCGCTCGCCAGACCATTGATTCATCCTGAATCCGGCGCCAAGAATTTCACCACAGAGGGCACCGCGCGGCTGCCCCGCAACCAAACGAGTGCGCATCCGCGCCAGCGGCGGGCCCGCCGGGCCCGCCGATCCAGTAGAACAAACGCTTTCCTGTCAGGAAAACACGTTCTCCAGCGTTTGTTCTACTGAGAGCACAGAGAACACTCGGTCATTTCTCCGTGCTCTCGGCGCCCCCCGCGGTCAACCACGAATATCTACGCGGAAGTTGACTTGGAGACCAAAGCCAAGATGCTGAGGGCGTTTCAATCGTTTACGTCAGGCACGGCGCCGACGAAACGCTGGCGCGACGATCCGTCCCTGATGCAGTTCTTGCGCAGGTTAGGACGGGCATCCCGGCGATCGACGCAGCTCATGGATCACCGCCCCGCGCACCGCGGATCGCATGTGAGGCCGGCACCCGCCGGCGGATGCGATGCGAATGTACGATGATGCGAGCTCCGCGCCGATGCCGCGGATCCTGGCATCGCACGACGTCAATTTCAACGGAATAGAGGAAGAGGAGGGGCAGGAGGCGCCGCTGCACTGCTGCGCGGCAGCCGCAATCCAGTTCAACCCGATCGCCCTTGGTGACGATCATCGCGACCTCATTCACCGGTCGTGAGTCGGCGCCGCGCGAGGAGCACGTCGCTTTCGTCTCCCACCAAATACAGCACGTCACCGTCCTCAAAACGGAGGTCGGTCGGTGGCGACACAATGTGCTGCGCCCCGCGCTTCAGCGCCACGATCAAGGCTCCCGTGGCGGTACGGAGATCCGCTGCCGCCACGGTGCGGCCGATCGCCCAGTCCCCGTCGCCGAGCCGATGACTCCCGACGGGCGTCTGCATCATCTGCGACGCCATCGTTTCGAGCGCCCGCTGCGGCGCGCCGATCCGTCTCACGGATTCGGATTCCCGACGGAAGGCGTCGAGCAACACCTCGATGACGTTGCCCGGAATATCAAGACGCGCGAGCAGCTGAGCGAGCACTTCTAGCGATGCCTCGAGTTCCTCCGCCACGGCCAGCGTTGCACCGAGCCGCACCATCTGTTCCGCCTCGAGGCGATAGCGCGTCCGGGCGATGATCGGCACCGTCGGAGAAAGCCTGCGGGCTGTGGTGACCAGCCGTGCCGTGGCCTGAGGATCACTGAGGACCGCGACAATCGCCTGCGCACGCGCCATGCCAGCGGCGTCGAGCGTGTCAGGATTCGTCGCGTCACCGTAGAAGATCGGCTCACCGCCTGCGCGAGCCTGGCGAACGGTCGCGCCGTTCAGCTCCATGATCAAATACTGTACGTGCAGGTCGCGCAGCGCGCGCGCGAGAAGGTGGCCGCCGACGCCATAGCCCAAAATCACGACGTGGTTGGCGAGCGGAGGAATACCGGTCGACTCCGGCACGGCCACGGGACGCCTTGCGCGCCCTGCGATCCAGGAGCCCACGCGCGGCGCCGCCTCGACTAACGCGGGCGTCACGACCATCGTCAGAATGCTCGCCGCGAGCAGTGTCTGCCACCGAGCGGCGCTCAGGAGACCCATCTCGAGCCCCGTCCGGCCCACGACGAAAGAGAATTCGCCCACCTGCGCGAGTGCGAGGGCGGCCGTCACGGCGACTCGAAGCAGTGGAGCGGCCATGAGCAGGGCGCCCGCAGCCACGACGGCTTTGACCACGATGATGCTCGCGGTGACGGCGGCAATCAGCGGCAGGTTTCTGACGAGCGGCGTGGGTTCGACGAGCATCCCGAGCGAGATGAAGAACAGACTGGCCAACAAGTCGCGGACGGGTCGAATTTCGGAGTGCGCCTGATGACTGAATTCGCTCTCGGCGAGCATCAACCCGGCGAGGAACGCCCCGAGCGCCATCGAGACGCCGAGCAGCGAGCTCGCCCATGCCGTGCCGATGCTGGCGACCAGCACCGCGAGCGGAAAGGCCTCGCGCCGGCCCGTTCGCGTCACGACGCGAAGGAGCGTGGGCAGGATCACACGGCTGAGAAGCGCAACGACCCCAAGCGCGAGCAAGCCGCGCAACAGCACGAGAGGCGCGGCGGCCAGCGGTGTTTGACCGGAGAGGATCGGCACGACGAGCAAGAGCACGACGAGGCACACGTCCTGGAAGAGCATAACGCCTACCACCAGGCGGCCATGCGGCGAATCGAGCTGATTGCGCTCGCTGAGCTCCTTCAGGACGATCGCGGTGCTCGAGAGGGCGACGAAGAGTCCGATGAAGAAGGCCGAGCGCCATGTGCCGCCGAGCGCAACGAGCAGGAGGGCCATCACGGCGACCGCCGTGGCAGTGATCTGCGCCGGGCCCGCGATGACGACGGCTTTCCAGATCCGCCGGATCTCCGCCAGGGAAAAATCGAGGCCGACGGTAAAGAGCAGCAGGACGATGCCCAGTTCGGCCATCGCCTCGACTTCCGCCTGCGTGCTCACGATCGCGAGCGCGAACGGTCCCGCCACGGCTCCTGCCGCGATCAAGGCGACGATGGAGGGAATCCGCACGCGGGCGAGGACGACGATGAAGAGCAACGCGACCACATACGTCAGGACCAGCTCGCGGAGGAGGATGTGCTCGGCCATCAGGCCAACTATAGGCCAGACAGCACGGCGCGGCACATGGGGCACATGGGCGCACAGCCTCAATAGGCAGGAGCCGCTTGTGGGAGGAACGACATGCGACGACAGACGAAAGCGGCGATCCCGAGTGTGGCCGCCGCCGCGCTTCTCCTCGCCTGCTCCCGTCGAGAGCAGCCGGATGGCACCCGCGCGGGAGCGCGGGAGCACGGTTGAAGCCCGCGACGACCGTCCTCCCGCAGCCCACCGTTCGACGCTCCGGCTATGTGCCCGTGTACTCGAGTATCTATCTCGGCCTCGACATCAAGCAGCACATGGTGGACTTGAGGCCACGATTAGCGTTCGCAACGTGAGTTCCCAATATCCGGTCGTGTTGAACTTCGGGCGGTACTACGATTCCGCCGGCAAACCGCTGCGTGACTATCTGACGCAGCCGTCCGAGCTGCCCCCCTCACTAACGGTTTGCCGTACATAAGTGTCGCCTCGGCTGGCTCATGATCATGTTCCACATCCGGCCCGTCGCGGGCGCCGGCGGCCGCACGCGAACGAACACGTGAACCGACACGGGGCGGGACCCGTGCGTC
>JACPPN010000217.1 GCA_016190995.1 Acidobacteriota bacterium
ACCTTCTGCCAGGCGCTGCACTACCATCCGCGGGGCAAGTCGGACTCGCTGCTGCGGGCCATGGCGGACAAGGGCGGGGTGGCGGGCATCTGCATGGTCGGCTATTTCCTGACGCCGGGCCCGCAGGCGACGCTCGAGGACTACATCAATCACCTGACCCATGCGGTGAAGGTGTGCGGCATCGATCATGTCGGGATGTCGACCGATACACCGCTCCGCGGCCGCATCGCGACGACCGACCGCGAAGTTTTCATGAAAAGCAGGAACACCGACTTCAAACCGAACTACAATCCGCGGTGGGCGTGGGCGCCGGAGCTGGACCGAGTCGACCGCTACCGGACGGTGGCGCACGCGCTGGCGCAAAAGGGCTACAAGATGGCCGACATCGAGAAGCTACTGGGAGGCAACTGGTTGCGGTACCTCAGAGAGGTGTTCCGGGGGTAGAAGCTTATGAGACTTGTCTGGCACTCCAATCGCCCGTCGTTCACGGTCGCCGTCGTGATGATGTTCATCCTCGGCTGCGCCCTCGTGACTTATGCCATGTGGAGCAAGCCCGTAGCGGAGGCTGACGCCGCCCTCCGGGCGGGCGACCTCCAGGCCGCCATGAAGCTGTACGCGGTGTCGGAGGCGCGGTTCGACCAGCTCCGGTTCACCAAACAACTGCTCCGGCCCGACTTCGAGCGCATCGAATCGAACCAGCTTTGGCTGCTCTACGCGCTGGAGCAGTTCGACGACACGATCGAGAGAAGTGACAGTTACGCCGCGATCCCCGGGTCGCACTTCTGGGCGGGGTGCGCGCTGTTCGAGAAGGCGCGCGCCGAAGCACAGGTAAAGGGTAGAATCCTGTGGCTCGGCCGCGCCCAGGAGGAGTTCCGCAAGGCGCTGGAGCTGACCCCCGACGACTGGGACGCGAAGTTCAATTACGAAATCACGGGCAGGTTGCTGGCGGCGCTCCGGAAACAGCCGGAGAAGGCTCCCCCAATGGAGATGGAAATGGAGATGCTCCGCCCGAAGGGCAAGGACGAGCCGATCAAGAAGCCGAAGATCGGGTGAGGCGCTGCTGCGCCGGGAAAGGGGCCGTGCGATTTCTCCGTCCCGACATGTCGGGCTGGCTGTTGGCCATCCCGATCCTCTTGGCATGCTGGTTCATGCACGCCTACTACAAGCGCGCGATCCGCCGTGTGTCCGCGCTCGTGCCGGGTCTCTCGGCGCGGTCGCGGATGTCAACGTGGCGATCAGATGTCGTGCTGCTCGTCTTGTGGGCGTTGGCGGCGGCGGCGCTCGTGATTGCCGTGATGCGGCCGCAGATGCTGCTGCGGATGCCGGACCCGCAGCTGGAGCGGCAGGATCTGGTGCTGGTGCTGGATCGGTCCGCGTCGATGCACGCGCAGGACGTGACGCCCTCGCGGTTCCTGCGCGCGATCGCCGAGATGAAGACATTCCTCAGGCACAAGCCGGACGCCATCGAGCGGGTCGGGCTCGTGGGCTTCGCCGACAGCTCGGTCGTCCTGTCGCACCTGACGCGCGACGTCGACAGCCTGCTCTTCTATCTCGACTGGATCTCGGAGGACGCCGAGCCGCTGTACGGGACCGACATGGGTGCCGCGCTCGCGACGGCGCTGGACGTGGCCCGCAAGGACACCTCCCGGAACGCGAAGGTCTATGTCATCCTGTCCGACGGCGAAGATCACGGCGCGGCCCTGACCGTGCAGCTGGACGCCATGCGACTCGACGGCACGCGGGTCTACGTGATCGGGATCGGATCTTACGGGGAGGCCGCGATTCCGTTCGTGCAGCCGGACGGCACGCAGGTGTTCCTGCGCGATGACGACGGCAAGATGCTGATGACGCGCTTCAACGAGTCGACGCTGCGGAGGATCGCGGACGTGACCGGCGCGCGCTACTACCGGTCGGTCACCGGCGCCGAGCTGTCCGCCGCGATGAACGACATCGTTCGGCACGAGCAGAAGATCCTCGGCTGGAAGATGGACACCCAATACCGCGATCTGTACCGCGTCGGCCTGGCGGTTGCCGGCGTGGCCGTCGCCACACTGCTGCTGATGCTATGACCCATTTACAGGTCGCTGACACGGACGCTCGCGTCACCGCGGAAGACGCGTTCGCGACGATCGCCGCGGTCGAGCACGAAATCACCAAGGTTATCGTCGGACAGGACGAGCTGATTCGCCGCCTGCTGACGGGCCTCTTCGCGGCCATTCCGTACGCGTCGAAGGGCACCGACTCGCGCTTCGGCTGCGGCCACGTGCTGCTCGAGGGGGTTCCCGGCGTCGCGAAGACGCTGCTCGCGACCACGCTCGCGCACGTCATCTCGGCCCGCTTCCAGCGGATCCAGCTCACGCCCGACATGCTCCCGGCCGACATTCTCGGCACGCGCGTCTACGAAGCGCACACGGCGACGTTCCGGATCGAGCGCGGGCCCGTCTTCACCAATATCCTGCTCGCCGACGAGATCAACCGCGCGACGCCGAAGACCCAGAGCGCGCTGCTCGAAGCGATGCAGGAACGGCAGGTCACGCTCGCCGAGACGACGTTCCGTCTGGAGGATCCCTTCTGGGTGCTGGCCACGCAGAACCCGGTCGAGCAGGAAGGGGTCTACGCGCTGCCCGAAGCGCAGCTCGATCGTTTCTCGATGATGCTCAGAGTCGGTTACCCGGACCTGCCGCACGAGGTGGCGATGCTGGACATCCCGTTCGATCGCCTCGACCTCGAGCGGCGGCTGGTCCCCGAGGACGTCCTCCGTATCCGCAACCTGGTGCGCGAGACGATCCACGTTGACGCCGGCATCAAGCAGTACATCGTGCGGATCGGCCGCGCCACGCGGGCGCCCGACGAGGTGGGCCGGCCCGCGCTCAAAGAGATGCTGCTCCTGGGCATCTCACCGCGGTCGTACCAGCACATCCTGGCGCTCGCCCGCGTCACCGCGTTCCTCCATGGCCGCGACTACGTGCTGCCGCAGGACGTGAAAGCGGTGGTGCCCGACGCCACTCGACACCGGATCATTCGCAGCGTGCGGGCGCAGGCAGAGAACGTCGAGGCCGACGCGATCCTGGACGAGCTCGTGACCGCGGTTCCCATTTCAGTGGGGCAGATGTGATCCCGGACGATGTCGTGCGGGAGCTGCAGTACATCGAGATCTACGCCGCGAAGCGGATGAGCAACCTCAGGGCCGGCGCGTACACGAGCCCGCTGCGGGGGCCCGGGTTCGACTTCGACGAGCATCGCCTGTACCTGCCGGGCGACGACATCCGCCGCATCGACTGGAACGCCACGGCGCGGATGAACACCCCGTACATCCGGCAAACGCACGCGGAGCGCGAGCTGAACGTCATGATCGCGGTCGACGTCTCCCGATCGATGGACTTCGGGACGTCACGGCACTCGAAACGGGAGGCGACGACCTATGTGACCGCCTCGCTGCTGTTCTCGGCCCTTTCGGATCAGATCAATGCCGGGTTCCTGGCCTTCGGCGACCGTGTCCTGATGTACGCGCCGCCGCGCAGAAACCGCGCGCGGGCGTGGACGCTGCTCGAGCAGCTCTGGGCCCTCCGGTCGCCCGCGCCGCGGACCCTCATGCGGCCAGCCCTGCACCATCTGATGCGGAATCTCAAGAAGATGAGCGTGATCTTCCTCATCTCGGATTTCATCACCGAAGACGACGCGCTGGTGGGGCCGGAGATCAAAATGCTGACGGCGAAGCACGACGTCATCGCCGTCATGCTGGAGGACCCCGCGGAATCGACGCTCCCCGCCGGCAGCGGCTTCGTCCGCCTGAAGGACATGGAATCGGGCGCGGAGCGCGCGGTCGGCCTCGGTGCGCGCACCCGCGGCGCATACGCCGACTTCGTCGGCCGGCGGCGCCGCGATCTGGTCAGCGCCTTCTACTCTATTCCCATGGATTACGTCGCCATTCGCTCCAACGAGAACGTCGTCGAACCGCTGCTCAACATGTTCGCCACCAGGACGGCAAGATGAGGGACACCTGCTTCGTCGTATGCGCATCGATCGTGCTCGCCGCCGCCAGCATGGAGGCCCGCGCCCCCCGGGGGACCGCGCGGGCGGCTTCCGCTGCGGCGCCAGGCGCTCCACAGACACAACCGGTTCAGGTCCGTACCTCGTTCAGCCGCACGGCTCTGTGGGTAGGGGACCACGTCACGTACACCATCGAGCTGAGCTCTGCCCCGGACGTTGGCATTCTGACCGACGACCTCGACAAGGCCAAGCTGCGGTTGCGCGGGCTCGAGATCGTCTCGGCGGATACCGAGGAGGCAACCCGCGGCAACGACGCGTCGATTCACCGTTTCCGCTACGAGCTCGCGACCTATGAGCCTCCGCCCGCCACACTGAGGATCGACGAGCTGCTGGTGCGCTTCTATGTGAAGCGGCCGGGCCAGCGCATCGAGGACGTCGTGCCCGCCGGCGAGGTCAGGATTCCGCCGTCGTCGATCGCGCTCCGGAGCACCTTGCCGGACAACATGAGAACCGCCACGATTCGGGACCTCCGCGCGCACGTGTCGCTCCCTGTGTGGTGGGCGTGGATCCGGCCGATCGGCATTGCCTTGATCCTCGTCTCAATCGTGCCCGTGGTCCTTTGGGCGGTGGCCGCGCTGCACCGTGTCAGGCCGCTCAAACCGAAGCGCCGCGCCTGGCAGGCGCTGCGCCTGACCCGGAAGTCACTGGCGGAACTGCGGTCGGCTGACATGACCGACGAGGCCGCCCGACGCGAGGGCTACGTCCGTCTCGATTGGCTTCTGCGTGATCACCTGGGCCGGAAGCTGGCGGTGACGGCGCAGGCCCTCACACCGGCCGAGCTGGCCGCGACGGTTCGGAAGAACGGGGCGAAGCTCCCGGCCGACTCGATCTCGTCGCTCCTGCAGGAATGTGAGCTCGCGCGGTACTGCCCGCCGGGACGACTGCCCGCCAGCGACCAGTTCTTGAAGGCGCTCGAGCAAGCCGAGGCGATCGTCGCGCGGCGCTGATGGACACGGTCTTCCTCAGACATCCCGACCTGTTTTGGGCGTTGCCGGCAGCGCTCGCCGTCATCCTCGTCTGGCGACGGCTCCGGCGTCGTCGTTCCGTGGCCTGGACAACGGTCAGGTGGCTCAACCAGCCCCTGTATCATCCGTCGGCCGTTCGCCACCTCCCGGCCGTGTGCCTGCTCGCGGCTCTGGCGTGCATCTCGGTCGCCCTGACCGACCCCGTCTTGTCCTATTCGGAAGGCCGCATGGAGGCGCGGGGGCTCGACATCGCCCTGGTGCTCGACCTCTCCGACAGCATGCAGGACACGATGGGACCCCTGTACGGGAAATTCCTCGCACCGGTGACCACCGACGCCAAGACACGTCTGGCGACGACCAAGGAGGTGATGAAGGCGTTCATCGTGAAGCGGCGCGACGATCGCCTCGGGCTGGTGGTCTTTTCGAACAACGCGTATCTGGTCAGCCCGCTGACCTTCGATCGCGACTATCTGCTCCACTACGTGGACATGGTGGACGAGAAGATCCTGCGCGGCGAGGGAATGACGGCTATTGGCGACGGCATTGCGCTCGCGAACTCGCTGCTGCTGAAGCAGTCGAAGAACTCCGGCAGACACCAGCAGGTCATCGTCGTGTTCACCGACGGCGAAAGCAACATGGGACGCGATCCGGTGCAAGCGATCGCCGAGGCGGCGGAGCGCGGCGTGAAGCTGTACATGGTCGGCGTCGTCATGGCGGTCCAGATGCAGAAGCCGGCGGTACAGCAGGTGGTCACGGCAGTCCACCGGCACGGCGGCCGCTTCTACAACGCCGAGACCGAGGGGGAGCTGCACGCGGCGTCGGCGACCATCGATCGGCTCGAGAAGGGGTTCCTGACGAACAAGGTGTCGATTCGGAACGCGCCGGTCTTTCAGTGGTTCGCCCTGCCGGCGCTCATCCTGCTCGTGCTCGGCGCCGGACTGCGCGCCGTGCCCTACTTCGTCGACGTGACTTGACCAGAATTCCTGAGCCGCGCCTGCACGGCAACGCGGCCCCTGAATCCGGCGTCAAAAGCGCTCACCACAGAGACGCTGAGAGCACAGAGAAGACCTTAGCCTTACCGCCTGAACCGCGGTAGACTCGGCGCGCGACTGAAAGTCGCATCGCCGCCGCCTGCGAGCCGTAAGTCGTTCAGCCGACCGGAGCCGGTTGGCGACAGGGCGACTTCGGGCCGCGATTCGGCGAAGTGGCAAAGGAACATTACTCTCTCAAGCACGGCTAGCGGACGCGGTCCTTCCTTCCTCGCGGCACCACCCGCGCTGTGATCCCCGTCACCGTGCCATCGTGACGGCTGTACTTTCTCAGCTCTTCTGGCGGCCGTAAAGTGGACACTTCAAGCACTCAGGCGTGCATCGTGGGGCAGGCGGTCTGCGGGTTTCTGACCGGGGCCGAGGAGGCAGCC
>JACPPN010000023.1 GCA_016190995.1 Acidobacteriota bacterium
GACCGGGTCGTATTCCTGCACCGTGTCGAGGATGTTGAGCTCGTCGGTCGAGCCCCCGATCACGTAGACCTTGCCGTTGACCACTGCGGCGGCCGCGGCCATGCGGTCACCGGGGATGCCGGCTTTGGCCACCCACGCCCCGTCGCCGTCGAGCGCGCGCGTCGAACTGTCGCTGAACGTCCCCGTCGCCGCAAACGCCTGCGTCTGCCCTGCCCCGATCGAGGGATTGACTGGTGCGACGGCAATCGACGTCAGCGTGGGAGCGACGCGGGCGGTCAGGCCGGAGTCGAGCAGCAGGGCTGCAACGCCAGCAATGAGTGCTGCGCCGACGATCCTGAAGGATTGGGTCCGGACGAGCGAGAGCTCGGTCAAGGGCATGCGGTACCTCGGACTTCTGCGACGCGGGTCGGGCCGTGCGAACGAGGGTAGCGCGCCGCAGATGGTGAGGGCGATCGTACAACAACAGAGCAGATCACCGGTGTGATTCACGCGGTGATTCCATCGACCGCCGGCGGTGCCCAGGCGCCGGAAGACGACCTGCCCGCGGGTCCGAGCGCGCCCGGGGGATGGCGCGGGACCGCAAGGTCAGACCTCTGCCCGGGACCATAGCACCAGTGCTCTTGGGCGGCAACGCATCGTTGATGCGGGGCGGATGGCTGCCGCAGTTGGGCAGCGCCCACCGCATCAAGGCACGGTCGGGCGTCGGAGGTATACTCGTTTGCTGGCCTGTTCGAAGGAGGCATCCGTGAGTGCGCGCCGCGGGGTCTGGCTCGTGTTCGGATTGATCGGGCTTGCCATGTTCGTGTCGGCGTCCGCCCTGCTCGCTGGGTACGTCGTCCTGTGGCGCGAGCCGGAGATCAAGGAACACTCGACGCTCGTCGTTCGCATCGGCAGGCTCTCCGAGATGGAGCCGACGAGCGTCGTGTCCCAGTTCCTCGTATCGCCGCCCACTGTCCGCTCCCTGGTTGACAGCCTGCGCAAGGCGAAGGTGGACTCGCGCGTGGCGAGCGTTGTCATTACGCCCGCCGCCGCGCAGCCGCTCTGGGCGAAGGTGCAGGAGCTTCGCGACGCGATTCTCGATTTCAAGCGATCGGGAAAGCCCATCGTCGGCTACCTCGAATTCGGCGGCGACCAGCAGTACTACCTTGCCGCGGCGTGCGACAAGGTGTTTCTGATGCCGACGAGCCCGCTCGATCTCAACGGTCTGGCGAGCTACGAGCTGTTCTTCCGCGGCACGCTCGACAAGATCGGCACCTATCCGGATCTGCTGCACATCGGCGACTACAAGACGATGTCGAACACCTTCACCGAGAAACAGATGACGCCCGCGCATCGCGAGATGTCGGAGGCGCTGAACTCCGACATGTTCGATCAGCTCGTGCGCGGCATCGCCGACGCCCGCAAGAAATCGGAGGCCGAGGTGCGCGCGCTCATCGACGAGGGGCCCTTCCTGCCGGAGGACGCGGTGCGTCTCGGACTGGTGGACGATCTGGCGTACGAAGATCAGCTCGACGACAAGGCACGGCTCGGCGGGCGCAAGCTCCAACGGCTCGAGGAGGAGGAATACCGGAAGGTCAGCGCGAGCTCGCTCGGGCTGAACAGAGGACCGAAGCTGGCCATCATCTATGCGGTCGGCGCGATCGTGCAGGGAGAAAGTCGCGGCGATTCGGCAGAAGGCGCCGTGCTCGGGTCCGACACGATCGTGAAGTACATCCGCACCGCGCGGGCCGACAACGCGATCAAGGCGATTGTCCTGCGCATCGACAGCCCGGGCGGATCCGCGCTCGCGTCGGATGTGATCTGGCGTGAGATCCTGTTGACCCGAAATCAGAAGCCGGTCATCGCCTCGATGGGCGACGTCGCGGCGTCGGGCGGCTACTACATCGCCATGCCGGCCCACGCCATCGTAGCCGAGCCCTCGACGCTCACCGGCTCGATCGGGATTGTCGTGGGGAAGTTCGTCACGGGCGGCACGTTCGAGAAGCTCGGCATCGGGATCGACGCGGTGAGTCAGGGAGCGAACGCGGAGATGAATTCGCCGATGCGTCCCTACACGCCCAAGGAGCGCGCGAAGGTGGAAGAGCAGATGCAGGCGGTCTACGACACCTTCGTGGAGAAAGCGGCGGAGGGCCGCAATAGCACGCCGGAGAAGATCGACGCGGTGGGGCAGGGACGCGTGTGGACGGGGCGGCAGGCCCGGCAGGTCGGGCTGGTCGACGATCTCGGCGGGTTGATGCGCGCGATCGCGCTCGCGAAGCAACGCGCGCGCATCCCGCAGGACAGCGAAGTGCAGCTCGTGATCTATCCGCCGAAGAAGAGTTTCTACGAGCTGGTCAGCAGCCCGCTCGCGTCGGCGCGCACGGCGCTGCTGTCACGTCTGCTGCTCTCACCGGAAGAAACGCGGGTCATCACCACGCTGGCGGTTCCGATGCGGCTGTTCCGGCGCGGGGAGCCGCTGGCCCTGATGCCCAACGTGTTCCTGCACTAGCCGTGCTTGCACGGCTGAAATGTGTACGAATCTGTCACATTTCCGTGCAAGACCGAGCCGGCGCCTTCGCCGAGGCTACGGCGCCCGCCGAAGCTTTAGCGGAGGCGGGGGTGTGGGGCGGAGCCCCACATTAGATGACCTGCTGGAGCGTGTCCCGATCGATCTCGATCTTCATCCGCTGCTTGGCTTTGATCATGTAGGCCGAGAAGAACCGCTCGCGTTTCTCCTGCAGCAGCTCGGTGCGCAGACGATCGCTCCCCTCGGCGAGTTCCGCAACACTCACGTCCTTGCGCTCGAGGACGTGGATGATCGCGACGCCCCCATCCGTCACGATGGGATCGCTGACCGAACCCGGGGCGAGCGTGAACGCCAGCGCATCGACCGCCGCGCTGACCCCGACGTCGGGAATCGCGGTGTTGCGCGCAATCAGGTCGGTGCTCTTCACCTCGAGGCCCGCCTTCTTGGCGGCCTCGACGAACGTCGCGGGCGGTCTCAGGCTCGGGAGCGCCTCCGCGGCCTTTTTCTTGGCGATCTCGATGGCCTTCTTCTTGGCGACGTCCGCGCGTACTTTTTCGCGCACCTCGTCGAGTTGTGGACTGTAGGCGTCCTTCTTCCCGCTGACGGTCAGCAGGACCTGGCCCTGTGGCGTGCCGATCGCGTCGCTCACCTCGCCTGCCTTCAGGTCGAACGCCTGGCTCGACACCTCGCCCGTGAAGCCGAGCGTGGGAATCGGCTCGTTGCGGGCGAAGAAGGGCGATTCCTGCACTCGCAGGCCACGTTCCTTCGCCACCCGATCGAGATCGGCCGGCGTGCTGACGTCGTCCGCGATGGTCCGCGCCAGATCGGTCGCTTGCGCCTGGGCGCGCTCCCACTTGAGCTGATCCTCAATCTGTGAACGCACCTCGCTGAGGGTCTTGGCGCTCGCCGGCTTCTTGTCGACCACCTTGATGATGTGGAAGCCATACTGCGTCTTCACCAGATCGCTCATCGCGCCGGGCTGCAGCGAGAACGCCGCAGCCTCGAACTCCGGAACCATGCGCCCCGTCCCGAAGTAGTCGAGATCGCCGCCGTTTTTCGCGCTCGCCTCGTCCTCCGAGTTCTTCTTCGCGAGCTCGGCGAAGTCCTCTCCGGCTCTTGCCCTGGCGAGGATCGCCTCGGCGCGGTTCTTCACATCCGCCTCGTTCTTGCCTTCCGTCTTGAGCAGAATGTGACTCGCGCGGACCTGCTCGGGAGTCGAATACTGCTCGGCGTGGTCGTTGTAGTACCGCTCGACCTCCATCACCGGTATCTGGACGCGCGACTTCAGTGCCTGGACGTCGACGAGCAGGTACTTGATCTTCCGCTTTTCCGGAATCCGGTACTCGGTCTTGTGATCGCCGAAATGCGCGGTGAGCTCCGCGTCGGAGACCTGGGCCTCGGCCGTGAACGTGCCGGAGGGGAAGTACACCACTTCGAGCTTGACCTTTTCGTTCCGGCGCCGGAACGCGTCCTCGACTTCGGCCTTCGACACCGTCACCCAGTCGGAGACCGCGCCGCGCAGCTTCTCGAGCTGGATGCCCAGTCGCACCGTGTTCTCGAATTCATCGGGCGTCAGGGGTGGCCGCTGAAACCGCAGAAGCTGGCGGTAGCGAACCTCACCGATGAACGCGCCGCCTTCCTGGAATTCCGGCATGCTGACGATCCGCTCGCGGATCTCCGCGTCGGTCACCCGCAGGCCGAGCCGCCGCGCCTCGGCGAGACCGGCCCGCTCGTCGATCATCTCCTGCAGGATCTGCTGGTCAATCCCGAGCTGCTTGAGCATCTGCTCGTTGATCTGACCCCCGTAGGCCGCCTGATAGGCTTGGATCTTGTTTCGGTAGCGGCGGTTGAACTCGCCGACCGTAATCTCGTAGCCTTCGACCTCGGCGACCGTGTCACCCGGCGAGGCGCCGGCCCCGTCGGACCGCAGAAAACTGGGAATGTAGAAGAAGACAAACGACAGGCACACGACGAGGAGGCTCCATTTGAGCCAGTTCTTGTGCCGCCGCATCCGATCGAGCATGGTCATGATCGAGCGTCCTTTGAGCGCGCGTCTCGAGCGTCGACAAAGTTCTAATCGTACGAGAGAAGCCGCTGTCGCGCAAGCACTTGGGAGGGCGCCTCAGGGCCCGACCACGTCGCGCTGGCCGGGCACCGCAGTTGGCACCCGCCCTGCAAGCCGGAGCGGCGGATGTGGTATATTTGCGGTGGTTAGAACGAGTTAGCGGAATCTGCAGTTCGCCCGACCCGATGCCGGGACGATTCGATCAGGCTGCTGTCCGCCGGCGCAATCCAGGCGGCGAGCGGGCAGGGTCGGCACTGGCCGTCTTTCACGCCAGCGCGGACGTTGAATCGCACGTGGCGGCGCTGAGGCGCGCCCGGCGATTCACGCTCGCCTGTTTCCCGCAGCGCACGCTGCACGAGGTTCCGACCGATACGTATGACGCGGTATTGTGGGAGCTCACGCCCGGTGCCCACCCCGATCGACGTCGGCTGGCGTCAGTGTCGCGCGGCGCCCCTATGGTGTCGTACTCGATTGAGGCCGGGCACGAGATGGCTGAGCTGTCCCGTTCCATTGGCTTTGCATCCCATCTGAGCGCCCCGTTACGACCGGTGGAACTGGAGCACCGGCTCGCCCTCGTCTCGAGCGCCGATCTTGCGACACGCCTCACGCGGTTTCAGCAGCCGCTGCGCCGCGAGATTCTCCGTGTGGACGCGATGGCCGAATTCGTGCGCGCCGTGAACACGCCCCTCGAACCGCAGCCGATCGGCGACGTGATCACTGCGTCGGCCGCCGCCTGGTTGCCCTTGCCGGGCTGGGCGGTCGTGTCGGCCGAGCCGTCACCCGAGGATCGGCTCCTCGCCTCGCGAGGCCTGGTCGCCGGCTACGAGACAGCCGCGCGCGCGCTCGGTGAACGCGCCATTCGCCAGGGAGAGGATCTGTTCGTGGCGGATCTGCATCAGCAACACTGGTTCCCGGACGCCCCCGCCATCGCGGCCCTGGCGCTTCTGATGTCCGCCCGCGGGCAGGGGGTCGCCGCGCTGGTCGGCGTCGATCGTCGTCCGTCGGCGCGCGCGCCGCGGCTGGCGGCTGCCACGCTGCGGGCCCTGCACGTGATCCTGGAGCCTGCCGCGATTGCCATCGACAACGCCATCCGGGTGCAGCGCATCGAAGCGCTGTCGGTCACCGACGATCTGACGCAGTTGTCCAACGCCAGGTACCTGTCGCAGTCGCTGCGTCGGGAAGTGAAGCGCGCCTCGCGGAGCGGCCGTCCGCTTTCGGTGCTCTTCGTGGATCTCGACGGCTTCAAGTCGATCAACGATGCCCACGGGCACCTGCTCGGCAGCCGGGCGCTGGTCGAGGCAGCGGGTGTCATCCGCCAGAGCGCGCGGGAGACGGACGTCGTGGCCCGGTTCGGCGGCGACGAGTTCGCGCTCGTGCTTCCGGACACGGGCACCGACGGCGCCGCCGCAGTGGGGGAACGCGTCCGCAAGCGGATCGCGGCGCACGAGTTCCTCACGGCGCACGGGCTGCATGTTCATGTGTCCGCGTCGATTGGTGTCGCGACGCTGTCCGACGTGTTGGACACGCCGGACGCCCTGGTCCAGGCAGCCGACGAGGCGATGTACTGGGTCAAGGATCACGGCAAGAATGGCATTCACGTCGCCACCGTGATCAGGGGCGACATGCGCGTGGGTGGCGGCGCGGCGCTGCGACCGGTCCCGTGAGCCCGAGAAGAGGAGCACGAGTTTGAGCCTGCGTTCACTGTTCTCGTTGTTTTCCAGCGATCTGGCGATCGACCTCGGGACGGCCAACACCTGCGTGTACGCGCGCGGCAAGGGCATCGTCGTCAACGAGCCGTCAATCGTCGCGATCAACAAGGTGAACGGGCGCATCGAAGCCGTCGGCAAGGACGCCAAGGACATGCTGGGCCGCACGCCCGGCAACATCGTGGCGATCAAGCCGATGAAGGACGGCGTCATCGCCGACTTCGAGGTGACGGAGAAGATGCTGACCTATTTCATCAAGAAGGCGCACAACCGCAACGTCTGGGTGCGCCCGCGCATCGTCATCGGCGTGCCGTCGGAGATTACGCAGGTCGAGAAGCGCGCGGTCAAGGACAGCGCGTATCGCGCGAAAGCGAGTGAAGTCCATCTTGTCGAAGAGGCGATGGCCGCGGCCATCGGCGCGGGCATGCCGATCACCGAGCCCTCCGGCAACATGATCGTCGACATCGGCGGCGGCACGACCGACATCGCCGTCATCTCGCTCGCCGGCATCGTGTACAGCAAGGCCGTCCGCGTCGCGGGCAACGAGATGGACGACGCGATCATCCAGTACGTCAAGAAGACCTACAACCTCCTCATCGGGGAGCGCACCGCGGAGGCGATCAAGATTGTAGTCGGCTCCGCCTTCCCGCTCGACGAGCGCATGACGATGGAGA
>JACPPN010000225.1 GCA_016190995.1 Acidobacteriota bacterium
CGGGACGGGGTCCCCAGCGCGTGAGCAACCGCCAGTTCTCAAGATAAGCAGCTGCCCACGCGCTGGGGGCCCCGGGACGCCCCGCCCGGGAGTTATGTCACGAATCACTGTTCCAGGACACTAGGTCTGAACGGCCAACGTCGACTGGGCGGCGTCGCACCTGAGCACCTCGATGCCACTCGAACAAGGAGCCTGCCATGCTTGAAACGATTGCGATTATTCTGATCGTTCTGTGGCTGCTCGGAATGGTGAGCGGCTACACGATGGGCAACTTCATCTACGTCCTGCTGGTCATCGCGCTCGTGCTCTTCCTGGTGCGACTAATCAGCGGACGAACCGCCGTCTAAGAGTGAGGCAGCCTCGCCATGGGCGAGGCTTTCTTGTGTACGTCTCGCGCAGGCGTGCAAGCTGATAAGATTAAGGGCGTGCCGCGCAAGAAAGCCGCAAGACCTCAGCAGAAATCAACCTCGCCCGCGGTCATCCTCGCGATTGCGCTCGCCCTGGCCCTGGTAGGGGCCTGGCTGGTGACGCCGCGGCGTTCGCCACAACCCGACAGCCCGTCCGCGACGGCTCCGGTGCAGGATCAGGCGGAAACGCCGGCGCCGATCGCACAGGCGCCGCTTCCCGATGCGTCATGGGATCTGCCGCCCCTGCCAGTCGCCGACTATCCGACGAATCATCCCCCCGACATCGTCCGCGCCGTTCACAAGTTCGCGGCCGACCATCCGGAAGTCCTGCAGTATGTCCCATGCTTCTGCGGATGTGAGGGTCAGGGCCATCGCGCGAACGATGATTGTTTCATCAAAGAGCGAGACACGGCCGGGCGTGTGAGCAAGTGGGAGCCTCATGGTATCAGTTGAGGGATCTGCATAGACGTCGCGCGTGACGCGATGCAGATGCACAGTTCGGGCGCCACCCTCCCGACGATTCGGCTCGCGGTCGAGCAGAAGTACGGACCGCGGTTCCAGACCCACACGCCGACGCCGCCGGTCCCATTGCGGTAAGTGAGCCGCTAACGAAGCGGTCTTGCTCGTTAGTTTGCGGCGGAGCTTCCTTACCACTCCTGTATAATTCCGCCGTTCATGTCGAGCAGCCCGCCCAACCGATTGGGCGCGGCCCGAGCGCCACGCGCGGAGGCGTTTGCGCGTCTGTTCGAGGCCGTGCACGAAGGCGTCTACATCGGGACGATTGCGCCGGGCGGTAGCCTCACGTTCGCGGCCAATCCACACCTGAAGCTGATGTTCGGGTACGGCGTGGAAACGCCGCAGGAGGATGTTCGTCCGTTCGACACCGACCGCTTCCTCGACGCGCAGGCGCGGCTGGCGTTCATCGCACGACTGACGCGCGACGGCGCGGTCACCGACTACCTGCTGCGCCTGCGGCGGGCTGACGGCAGCGCGATGTGGGTGGAAGTCACGGCGCACGCGGATCGGTCGCGCGGGAGTCGCGAAATGCGCCTCGAGGCGCTGATGCGCGACGTCAGCGAGCGGCGCAAGCTCGAGGATCAGGCTCGCGACCTCTACCACCAGCTTCTTCAGGCCGAAAAGCTGGCCGCGCTGGGTCAGACGATTTCCGGCGTTGCCCACGAGCTCAATAACCCGCTTGCGACCATCCTCACGTGGGCCGAGCGACTCTCGCAGCTGCCGCTCGACGACAGTGTGCGGCGCGGGCTGCAGACGATTTTCAGCGAATCCGAGCGGGCGGCCCGTATCGTCCGCAATCTGCTGACGTTCGCGCGCAAGCGGCATACGACGCGCGCGATGATCGACCTCAATCAGGTCGTGCGCGAGACCCTCGCGCTTCGAGCGTACGAGCAGCGCGTGACGAACATCATGATCATCGAGGCGCTTGCCTCGGGGCTGCCGCAGGTGTTCGCGGATCCGCATCAAATCCAGCAGGTGCTGCTGAATCTCATCATCAACGCCGAGCAGGCGATGCTCTCGGCGCACGGGCGCGGCACCCTGATTGTGCGCACGTGGCACGACGTCGAGCGCGAGTCGGTCGTCCTCGAGGTCAACGACGACGGTCCGGGGGTGCCGGAGGACGTCCAACCGAAAATCTTCGACCCCTTCTTCACGACCAAGGACGTGGGGAAGGGGACGGGCCTCGGCCTGACGGTGGCCTACGCCATCCTGCAGGAGCACGGTGGCCGCATCAGCCTGCGATCGAAGCCCGGCACCGGCGCGTCGTTCTTCGTCGAGCTGCCGACGCGCGCTGGAAACCTGAAGCCCGCACCGGCGCCTCCATCGAAGCCCGCCATGCCGGTCGGGGTCGGCGCCCAAGTACTCGTGGTGGAGGATGAAGCCGCTCTGGCGGCGGCGGTGGCCGACGCCCTCACCGACGCCGGCTTTCGCGTCGATCGCGCCGGCGACGGTGAGGAGGGCTTGAAGCTCTTGGGTGAGAAGGCCTACGACCTGGTGATCTGCGATCTGAAAATGCCGCGTCTCGATGGCACCGCGCTCTATCGGGCCATTGCCGCGACCGCACCGTCCCTCGCGCGGCGCGTGATCTTCGTGACCGGCGACGTGGTCGGCACCGATGCCGAGCGGTTCCTCGAAGAGAGCGGTTGCCGCTGGCTGCCAAAGCCTTTCAGGCTCGCAGACTTGCTTCGCGTGGCGCGCGAAGTTCTCGCGTAACGCAGGACGATACCCTTTCCATCGGTGCCGTCCACCAAGCGATGGGGCGGCGGCGCCGGGCGCGCCACGCTGTCCGCCGCGATGGCGCGCGCCGCAGGTTGCGCCGCCTTGGCGGCCATCTGCGACTTCAGCATCCTGAAGCGCTCGCATTTCTGCTGGAACGCCATCAGCGCCGCCCGCAGCGCCGGCACCGCGTCCTGCGGTGCCACGTCCGGGCCGAGCAGCTTGCGCAAGCGTTGAATCGCGCGGGCGTGTAACTGCGAGACGCGGGACTCGTTCACGCCGATCTCCGCGCCGATCTGCTTCATGGTGACTTCGCCGTAGTAGTACAGACCGATGACTTTGCGCTCGCGCCACGGCAGCGCCGCGATCGCCGCACGGACGCGGTCCCGAATCTCGCGATGCTCGTACGCCTTGTCGGGCGATTCCGGCTCGGACGGCACGAGCACCGGCGGAAGCGACGCCCCGTCGAGGTGATCGCCCGTGGCGAGCGGCGACGTTGACTCAATCGTGTGAATGCGAACGATGGTTCGGCCGAGGCGTGTCTCGTCGGCGCCCACGCGGGCCGCGAGATCCGCCAGCGACGGCTCATATCCCAACTCGCGCCGCAACGCCTCGCGCGCCGCTTCCAGCTCTCGGCGCACGCGCCGCACGCCGCGCGGCCAGGCATCGCGGCGCAGCGCGTCGATCATGGCGCCCCGCACGCGCCGCTCGGCGAATGTCTCGAACTTGATCCCGCGGCTCTCGTCGAAACGATGCGACGCGTCGATGAGACCGATCACACCGTCCTGCACAAGATCGCCCAGGTCGATCGAATGCGGCATCGAGGCCGCCAGCCGGCGCGCCAGCGCTTCGACGAATGGCAATCCTTTCAGAACGCGCTCCTTCTGCTTGGCAATCAAGGGCTGACGATGCATGGCGGTATCCTCAGATCCTCCCGAGTCGGTTGTGTCTGCGAAGGGCTCTTCACGAGCCCCGCGTGTCCCTCGCGGGTGGCCGTGGTGAGCCGTGGAAGCAATCAGCCCTGTCGCAACGGGGGTACCAGAATGGAACGCGCGCGGCAGGACACACCGAGGTTGCGTGCCTGCGACGCCCTAAGCGTAATCACAAGAGCCAGTTAGAAACGCGCGTCAACGTGCAGGAGCGGGCAAAACTGCGTGCGATCAGGCGCACGAAACTGCCATTTCTTTGACATTTCGAGCGACCGAACGCCACAAAATTGACCGCAAACAACGATTTTGTGATCCGGATGATCGACCAGGAGGGAGCATTGAACGAGCGGTTACCGGCGGGCGCGAATCTGTTAGTGCCCTACCGTGGAAGGCGGGCTTTGCAGCGACGAACGAATCAATCGGGCGGTGTTCAGCGCCTCCAACACACTCGTGATCACGTGCTCGGCGCGCGTTCTCATCATGGCGTCGGCAGATTTCGATTCCATGAGCTCGGCGTTTGCGAGGATGATGCCGAGCTGATTGTTCAAGCGGTGAAAGAGCGGGCCAACGTCAACCGGCCCCCCACATTCCGTCTCCGTGCCCTCAATCATGTGCCTGCCGCTCTGCATGCCTGGCGTCCCGTTGACTAGCGATCACCGTTGGCCGATGCCATGCGCGACGATCCATTCGGATCGCGCCAGAGCGTATCGACGAAAATCCGCACCGATCCACCGGCCGTGCGGACATACTCGACTTTGCCCGCGGCGATCCAGTTGTAGATCGTGCGGCGGCTCACGCCTACGAGCTCGCACGCTTTCATGATTGAAATTGTCTTCCGATCGGTCGTCGTGAGTGTCGTGGTCATGGTATCCATTGCTGAATGCCGTCCATCCTTGGTGCTGAAATTGATGCAGCGAGGCATTCCGTCACGCACGTGTCAGAACGCCATCGATGAGAAATATCGGACCAGCTTCTTCTGCGCTGTAGAGACGGAGGCCGACCCGCATGACGCTCGAGCACCAGGCACAATCCCCGTGATGGTCTTCGCGAACTTCGGTGGTCGCGACGGGTCTCGACCTCCACCACCCCAATCCGGGCGCCTGCTCATCTTCCTTGACCAGCCCGGCCGCTGGTGTCAAAATACCGACCCGCCAACAAATGCTTGATGAAAAACATCTTCTGCTTGTCGACGACGAGGCCGGTCTGCGCCAGGTCGTAGCCGAGCGGCTGGTCGAGCACGGCTATCGCGTCGAGCAGGTTGAAACCGGCGAACAGGCCCTGGATCGCCTTGCAGATTTTGCGTTTGACGTCGTCATTACGGATTTGCGCTTGCCCGGCGTCGACGGGACGCAGGTGCTCGAAGCCGCGCTCGAACGTTATCCCGATATCGTCGGCATCGTCGTGACCGGGTACGGCACCGTGCGGGATGCGGTTGCGACGATCAAACGCGGCGCAGCGGACTACATCACCAAGCCATTCCAGTTCGACGAACTGCTGCACGTGCTGGCGACGGCGCTCGAACGCCGCCGGTTGAGATCGGAGAACGCCTATCTGCGATCGCAGCTGGAAGAGCGCTATCGGTTCGACGGCATTATTGGCCGCAGCCGGACGATGCGCGATCTCTTCCAGCTCCTGGAGACCGTCGCGGTGACGAGCAGCACGATTCTCATCACGGGCGAGACGGGAACCGGCAAGGAGCTCGTCGCGAAGGCGATTCACCACAACAGTCCGCGGCGAACGCAGCGGTTCGTCGCGCTCAACTGCAGCGCCATCCCGGAAACCCTCCTCGAGGCCGAGTTGTTCGGCCACGTCCGTGGCGCCTTCACGGGGGCCGTCGGAAACCGGCAAGGGCGGCTCGAGCAGGCGCATCGCGGCACCCTGTTTCTCGATGAGATCGGGACGATGAACGCGGCAACGCAGACGAAGCTGTTGCGCGTGCTGCAGGAGCGGGAATTCGAGCGGGTGGGCGATTCACGCACAATCAAGATCGACGTGCGTGTCATCGCCGCCACCAATTCGGACCTCGGCCGAATGGTCGCCGACGGCCAGTTCCGTGAGGACTTGTTCTACCGCCTCAATGTCATCCCCGTTCAACTTCCCTCGCTGCGCGATCGACGCGAAGATATTCCCCTGCTCGTGCGGCACTTCGTTCAGCGGTATTGCCGGGACGCCGTGCC
>JACPPN010000227.1 GCA_016190995.1 Acidobacteriota bacterium
CAACCGCGGTAACCACCGTATATCAGCGTGACTCGTCGTCGAAGCGCCCTCGATCGTCCGTCGTCTCCGCGGCCCGCGCACCGACGCGGGTCACCGATCGAATGCCAGACGGCAGCCACGGCGTGTCGAGGGCTTCGCGCCCTTGCGGGCGGCGCCGTCGGCGCCCCTGGACCCCATGGCCGCCGTCTGACGAAGACGCTGTTATGCCGGCAAGCTATCGCTTGCCGGCGAAAGCCAGCTCTCCATCGCACGACGGTGGGGGCTTGACACAGGTCATTCCATATCAGGGTCCGGCTTGAGCCGGACCGTCTCCCGCATTACCGGAAGATGTCCCTGAGCCGCCGCCCGAGCACGCTGAACAACCCCTCGACCGCGCGGCGGACCTGCTGCTTGAACGAGCCACGATGGATGGTGCAGAGGCGCCCCGGAGCGACATCTCCCTGCTTGAAGTATTCGATATAGGTCGGACACTCTTCGACGGCCCGCAGGTACGATACGCGGCACAACGCTTCTTCCCGGAGACCAGAGGGCGGGACGAAGTCGCGCGGCGGCCGGATGCGGCTCGCATGGCGCATGAAGTCGGCCCAGATCGGGAGGGCGACGCGGCCTCCGAACGCCTGGCGCCCGATGGACGCCGGCTGATCGAGCCCCACCCAGACGCCGACGACCATGCTGCGGGAGAAGCCGACGAACCACGCGTCCTTGAAGTCGTCCGTCGTGCCGGTTTTTCCGCCGGCAGGGAATCGCACGCCGTGCGATCGCGCGGCCGTGCCGGTTCCTCGATCGATGACGTCGCGCAACATCGACACCATTTGAAAGGCGGATGCTTCCGAGAGGATCCGCTCACGCTGGACGGGTCGGTCGAAGGCGACGGATCCTTCCGCGTCGATCACGCGCACGATGCCGCGCGGCCGAACCGCATCACCGCCGTTCGGGAAAACGGCAAAGGCGGCGGTGAGATCGAGGGGTGTCACCAGACCGGTGCCCAGCGCGAGGGACGGCACGTCCGGCATGTCCTGCAGCCCGCTGCTGCCGGCCAGGCGAATAACGGGCCGCGATCCGATTTGCCGCTGCAGCGCGACGGCGGCACGGTTGTTCGACTCGACCAGCGCCGCGCGGAGCGTCAATTCGTCCGGGACCTCGCCCTGCACGTTGCGTGGCGTCCACTCCTCGCGTCCGGCCGGTTCCATCGAGGCCAGCCCCGTCAGGATCGAGACCGGTGACATGCCCCGCTCGAGCGCGGCGGCAAACACGAACGGCTTGAACGCGGATCCCGGCTGGCGGTGGCTTTTCGTCGCGCGGTTGAAGGGCGACACGCGATAGTCGCGCCCGCCGACGAGCGCGAGGATGTCGCCCGTCTCGGGGTCGAGCGCCACCAAGGCCGCCTGAAGGCGCGCGTCGGCGAACCGCCGGAGCCCGTTCGCGACGCCGTGCTCGGCGAGCTCCTGCAGCTCAGGGATGAAGGTCGTGTTCACTTGCCAGTCGGGGGGGTGATCGCCGCCGAAGCGGTTGCGAAATTGCTGGCGGAGGTAATCCTTCGCGTACGCGGCGCGCGGGTTCGTCGCGTCGCGGTAGGAGCGGATCCGCATCCGGACGCGGCCGGCCCGGCGCGCCTCGGCCTCGCTGATGAAGCCGGCCTGCCGCATTTCGGCCAGGACCAGGTCCCGCCGTCGCAGCGCCCCGTCGAGATTCGACCAGGGCGAGAGCGAGCCCGGCGACCGGATCAGCCCGGCGATGAGCGCCGCCTCGGCCAGCGACACGTCATGCGCATGCTTGCCGAGCAGCTTCAACGCCATCGGCTCCACGCCATAGACACCGGCGCTCAGATACACGCGATTCAGATAGAGCTCCAGTATCTGATCCTTCGAGAGCTGATCCTCGATCATCAGGGCGAGCAGCGCTTCCTTGAGCTTGCGGTTGTACGTGCGGGCGTTCGAGAGAAACAGCGTGCGCGCCAGCTGCTGCGTCAAGGTGCTGCCGCCTTCGACCGACGACCGCGCGCGAAGATTGCGCACGACCGCCCGGCCAATGCCGATCGGATCGATGCCGGGGTGGCGATAGAAGCGGCGATCCTCGATCGCGATCACCGCCTGCTGCAACGACGTCGCGATCTGCGACAGGCGGACGTCCTGCCGCTGCTCGTCCATGCGGAACCACGGCCGGCCATCGGCGGCATGGAAGACGGTGTCGCCCACGCCGCGCGTCAGGCGGTTGATGGCAATCGAGTGACGCATGACGAACGCCACCGTCAGGCCCCCCGCGCCGACGAGCAGGGCGAAAGCCACCGCCACGAAGCGGCGCAGCCACACGCGCGAGCCTTCGATCGCCATCCCGGGACTATAACGCACTGCTCGGTTGATTCATCGGCGCATTGATCTGAATCGGGTGTCCAAAAGCGCTCACCGCAGAGGCCGCGGAGGGACTGGGAAAGCACGCTCACTCCTCCGCGCTTAAACCATCATGCGGCTCGTGACGAGAATCCTGCACTCCTGGTCCCCAGCTCTGTCACTCAGAACTCACAACTCAAGGCGACAGCCTCACCGGTTGCGCCGGGATCTCAACGGCGCAGCCCTTCGCCATTCAGCTTCTCCGCGTCCTTGTTCTCTGTGGTGAAAGCGTTTGACGCGGATTCAGGATCAACGAGTCAAGGCACGCCGTCTCCTGGTGTGCAACACGAATGACAGCGCCGTGTAGTACGCCGGGTAGAACAGGGACACCAAGAGAAGCCGCCCATCGACGTTCGGATAGTCGACGAGGAGCGCCATCACGATCCCGCCCCAGAGGGCGCCGAGGCCGATCGTGACGCTTCTGAGGACTGGCATTCGGGATGGATAGATGTAACCAATCGGCACGAAGACCATCGCGCTCAGAAACATGACAATGGCGGCATTGAGCCCACGCGGCAGCCCGGCGGCGATCAGATAGAAGGCGACGATGTTCCAGTACGAAGGAAAGCCGGTGAAGAAATGGTCGGCGGTCTTGGCATCGGTGCGGCCGAAGCCGTAGCCGCTGGCCAGGAGCGCGAAGCAGGCAACCGGTATCGCCACACGCGACGGCAGGGTCGCGGACTCGACGAGCATGGCAATCGGGACCAGCACGAACGTCAGGTAATCGACGATGTCGTCGAGGCGTGCGCCGTCGAACAGCGGCAGGCGTTCGTTCACGCGGGCGCGACGTGCCAGCGAGCCGTCCGTCGCGTCGACGACCATCGCGACAGCAAGCCACCAGAAGGCCGCCCGGTACTCGGCATCCATCGACGCGCGCAGCGCGAGAAAGGCCCACACGGCGCCCGACGCGGTGTAGAGATGAACGAGCCAGGCGAGGAAAGTCACTGTGACCGCCCGCTGATGGGCCGATCAGTCGCAGGATCGACAATCACCACAGAGTCGTCATGAGCTGCGCTCACCCCGTAGCATGAAAATGGGCGTTGTGGTTCTTGACGATCGGACCCACAACATGTTGCGGAGTCAGGCGCATTTTCTGAGCAGGACACAGAGGGCACGGAGAAAACCTGTAGGATCGTGCACTCCATGTGCTCTGTGTGCTCTCTGCGCTCTGTGGTGAACCTGTTCATCGCATACTGAGATCAATGAATCCAATCGATGAATCCCACGGTGCGTCTGTCCGCCCATTGTGACTCAACCATATCGCGCGCCGCTGAAGTAAAGCTCAGCCCGCGAGAAGCCGATTTACTAAAGGGAGGCTCTCCTGTAGAATCGGGCTGACTCGCCGTTCGGCGGGTCAATCCATCACAGCGAGCCGCCACGCTTCTTTCGGAAACGGCGCGGCGTTGTGCCCGGGAACATCCTCAGGCGCTTCCAGCACGAGCCCTGCGTTTCCCGCACCAGAACGGATCGTTACCGTGTTGCCAGCTTTTCCCCGAGGGCGCCGCGCGTATATCGCCGCCGGCGCCCTTCTCATCGTCTTTCTCGCGGCGGCGCTGTTCCTCGCGTGGCGCCGGACACCCGGCGCGCCAACCGACGTCGCGTTCTCGGACTTCGTGACCCGCATTGATCGCGGCGACGTCACCGAGGTGGTGGTCGGTGAGCACTCACTCGACGCGACCTTGCGAGGCGGCCGCCACGTCCGCACGGTGCCGCCGCCCGGGTACGTCAACACGAACCCGGTCTTCATGGCCGATCTGGTGAGACGGGGAATTCGCGTCGATGTTCGGCCGGTGTCTGATCCCGCAGTGGTGAACGTCGCGCCGGTCGTGCTCGGGTTTGCGTTCCTCGCGTTGCTGGGCTTCGTACTCTATCGCACCACGGCCGGCCGAATCCCGTCCATCGAGAGCAAGGCCCGCGTGGCCGAAAAAGGCTCGTCGGTCGTGACCTTCGCCGACGTGGCCGGCGTCGACGAAGCGAAGGATGAGGTCAAGGAGATCGTCGATTTTCTGCGCGAGCCGCAGCGGTTCGCGGCCATCGGCGGACGCATTCCGAAAGGCGTGCTGCTCGTGGGACCGCCTGGCACCGGCAAGACGCTGCTGGCGCGATCGATTGCGGGCGAGGCGGGCGTGCCGTTCCTGTTCGCCAGCGGCGCGGACTTCGTCGAGATGTATGCGGGCGTCGGCGCCGCGCGGGTGCGGCGCCTCTTTCGCGAGGCCCGGCGCCACAAGTCCGGCATCGTGTTCGTCGACGAGCTCGACGCGGTGGGTCGCAGCCGCGGCGGGAACTCGCTCAGTCACGAGGAGCGCGAGCAGACGCTGAACCAGCTCCTGGTCGAGATGGACGGCTTCGAAG
>JACPPN010000220.1 GCA_016190995.1 Acidobacteriota bacterium
CCGATCTTCTGCCAGACCGGACGTACGATGTGCACCATCTTCCAATGCGCGACCCACTTGCCACTGGCGCCTTCGCGCTGTTCGCGTTGGGCGCCAGCCACGGCTCTTTTCATCCCCGCCGCCACTCCTTCGTCGGATCCCACGGGGATGTTGGGCTCCATCCCCCCTTGCCACAGCGCGTGCTGCCCGAGCTGGTCGGGCGTGTTCACCGCGCGACGGACGCGGTCCTCGTAGTTCCGCATGTAGCCGTAGGTCATCGTGATGGCGTCGATGTTGGGACTCACGAAATCGCCGTCCCACGCCAGGGCGTCGGCGACACTGTTGATGTAATCCCATCGCCCGGTGTTGAACCCGACGAAGCGCCTGCCGAGCACCGCGCGGATTTCCATCAGTTGAAAGCAAGCTTCGAGCTGCTCGACCAGGACGTACACCTTGATGCTGCCGGGCGGCAGCGCGATGTGCTGTTCGAGCGCCGCCAGGATGTCGTTCCACAACGCGGCTTCCTCAGCCGTCTGGATCTTCGGCAGGTAGAGGACGAGCGACGCGCCGTCACGGCGGAGCCGCTGCTGGTTGTTGACGATGTACAGGGCCGCGTCGACGATGGAGGCGGAGAAGCCCGCGCCGTTGGTGTGACGCACGTGGCGATCGTCGAGGTGCAGTCCGCGCGGCCGGAAGATCTTGGTGGTGAATTCGAGCTGTCGCCTCCAATCCTCGATGATCGGCCGGCCGAAAAAGCCCCGTGCCCACCGGTTCATTTCGTCAGCGACCAGTTCGGCCACTTTCATGAACACCGGCGCGTGATGGATCGCCAGCTTCAGGTTCCGCTGGTTGTCCAGCGACATCGTCGATACTTGTCCCAGGGCATCCTCGCCGTCGAACATCCAGCCGTCGGCGCCCGACAGCAGCGCGTACGCCACGTTTCGGATGCTCTGCTCGACCGGGGCATTCGGTTTGGCGGCGGGCCCCGTGCCCTGGATCCACTGGCAGCGGAGGTCGCCGGGGATCTCGCTGCCGACGAACTGCCCGTCTCGGGCGTCCTGCACCCTGATCTGGGTTCGCAGGATGCGGGCCTGCGGGTCGAGAAACGTGATCCGCTGCCGGTGCCGCGCGCGCTCGCGACGGCGCTCGATGCGGGCCCTCATCAGCGTCTTGCGGTCGGCGTCGAAGCGGGCCAGGGCGCGGAGCGCTACCACCGCGTCGTCGGTGTAGACGTCGCGGTACGCGGTTTCCAGGTCGCTGCGAATCTCCAGGCCGGCAGCGCGGCCAAGCGTCTTCACGGATGTCACTGTGATTGACATCATTCGACATAAACAGCGGAATGTCAATAATTGCTATTGAATGTCGCTGAAAACACCGCTAGAGTTGTGAAGGTCTGTATAGTCAATACGTAAATATAGTAAAGACTCCTGCGGAGCCTGACATGGGAGAAGAGATCCGGCTGGGATCGAAAGTGCGCGTCTTGCGTCGCCAACACCGGATGACGCAGGCCGAGCTGGCACGGCGTCTGGGCATATCGCCGAGCTATCTGAATCTCATCGAGCACAACCGGCGAGGATTTTCGGCCGATCTGCTCGTCAGAGTCGCCGGCATCCTGCCGATCGACTACAAGACGCTGTCACCCGAGCACGATGCGCGGACGGTTGCTGGGCTGCTCGAGGTGTTTGGCGATCCGCTGTTCGACGGACTGGATCTGCTCGCGTCAGACGTTCGCGACTGTGCGACGGCCCATCCAACCACCGCCCAGGCGGTGCTCCGTTTGTACGAGGCGTATCGCGGTGCGCGCGAGTCGGCTCAGACGCTCGCGGCCACTCTGGCCGAAGGAGACGGTCAGGAGCGGATGCATCTGTCGCGCTTTCCGAGCGAGGAGGTCAGCGATCTCCTGCAGCGCCACGTAAATCACTTTCCCGAGCTCGAAGCGGGCGCCGAGGCCCTTGCGCGCGACGCCCACCTCGAGAGCGACTCGTTGTTCACCGGACTGGACAGCTACTTGCGGCGCACGATGAACGTCGAGGTGCGGATCGTGCAGACCAGTGAGATGCGTTCGGCGCTTCGCCGCTACGATCCCGCCCGGAGAATCCTCTTGCTGTCGGAAGTGCTGCGGAGGGGCAGTCGCAATTTCCAGCTGGCCCACCAGGTGGGGCTGCTGACGCAGGGCGCGGTCATCGATCGACTCGCCGCGGACCCGCTGCTCACGAGCGACGAATCTCGCGCGCTGTGCCGCGTCGCCCTTGCCAACTACTTTGCCAGCGCGGTGCTCATGCCGTACGACCAGTTCCTGCGCGCGGCACGCAAGGAGCGCTACGACATCGAGCTGCTGGGCCATCGGTTCCGTGCGAGCTTCGAGCAAACGTGCCATCGTCTGACGACGCTCGGCCGGCCGGGCCAGGAAGGGATCCCGTTTCACATGGTCCGGATCGACATTGCCGGCAACATCTCGAAGCGGTTCAGCGCCTCGGGCCTGCAATGGCCGCGTTTCACCGGCGCCTGTCCCCGATGGAGCGTGTTCGAGGCCTTTCTGACGCCGGGCATGATTCGGAGGCAGTTGTCGCAGATGCCCGACGGAGCGATCTTCTTCGAAGTCGCTCGAACCGTCCGCAAAGAGAGCGGCGGATTCCGCTCGCCCCGGACACAGCACGCGATCGCCTTGGGGTGCGACCTCGCGTTCGCACGCGACATGGTCTACGCGGATGGTCTCGATCTCCAGAGCCGCGACGCGGTGATTCCGGTGGGACCGACCTGCCGGCTCTGCGATCGGGTGGACTGCGAGCAGCGCGCGTTCCCACCGATTCAGCATCCGCTGACCATCGACGAGAACACGCGTGGCGTCTCGTTTTATGCTCCGCTCAAGGATTGACGCGGGCCGGCGTGGCTGTCGCCCCGCACGGGCATTCAGCTACCTGGTAGCGAAGCTTCGCCTCAAACCGCCGAGTGACAAGATACTGCCGGGACAGGCGAACCTTCGCTACTAGCTGCGCGGCCGCCACGGCGGCCGCGCCTAAGACAGCTCCCTACGGCTCATGAC
>JACPPN010000229.1 GCA_016190995.1 Acidobacteriota bacterium
ACGAGCTTCCCGTCCGCGTAGAAATCGACGCGGGCGATGTCCCGCGCGGCACCTGGCGGGTCGAGGAGAGCACGGAGCAGCAATCCGCCGCTGATGTACGCATCATCACCGGGAGAGACGATCCGGATGGTGGCGTCCGGCGCCTGACGGCGTGCGCGCGCCGCGAGTGGAAGCATGGTCAGCATGATGACCACAGGGATCGTCAGCCGCGTCCGCATTGGTCAGGCAGTCGAGATCGCGCGGGGTGCGGCCGCGCGGCGAGTTTGTCGCATGGCCCGGCGGGAACGGCGCCCCGAGACGGCATCACCGACGTTGCTCATCCTACCGCGGGTCTCCAGCGGGGTCGCGCGCTGGCAGGAGCGGACCTCCCGCGGTTAAGGTTGCGATGTAGTCGACCATGGCAAATCGCGTGAAGCTGCGCGCGTGCTGGACGAGCGCAAGCCAGTCATCGTGATGGGAGGACGGAGTCTGATCGACGAAGTCACGCGTCATGACGGCGAGCAGGCCGCGTGCCAGTCGCGCGGGCAGCCCGAGCTCGGCGAGCGTGCTGACGATGTGCAGGTTGAGATCGACAATCGTCGCCCCCAGCAACCCGCGCGAAGTCCGGCCGGCGGCCAGCTCGACGGGCAGGGCTGAGGGCGATCGCAGGCACAGGCACCCGTCCAGCGGGAAGCTCGCCGCACCCCAGAGATCGGTCGAGAGCGGCAGTTGCTCGGGGCGACGGCCGATACGCAACACCTCGGCGAGCGACAGCAGCGATTCGACGCGTGCGGGTTCGTGCGTCGCGGTCCATCCGATCACTGCGCGCCGCCATTCGTTGACATCGGCATCACGCGTGAGCTCTTCGAGCGCTCCGGCGTTCGAGGTCGCTTCGGCGACACGCTGGCGTCCCGCGGCGATGGCCCGAGCGATGAGGCTCACGTCGCCGTCGGATACGACGTACGGATTCGAGAGCGCCACGCTTTGCGCGAAGCTGCGCGCATCGTTCTCGTTCAACGCCGGTCGCAGAGGATTCTGATCCGACAGCCGCCGCAGCGCGATCTGGGGAAACCCGACCTCGAGTCCCAGAAGCGCGCCCGTCATTCGCCAGCCGCTTCCCGGAGTGTACGTCTCCACGGGCACATCCCATGGCCCGACGCCCCGCACGCCACCGTCCTGGTGAATACCGAAGTCGTGGCGCTGGGCGATGTCGCCAGTGAGGAGCAGCGGGCTCTCCGGATCGGCGATATGGGCGGCGTAGGTGACCGATGCCAATGCAACGGCCAGGAGCCCGTCCGCGACCGAACCGAGCGGCTCGATCAGGCCACTCGCCGGTCCTGCGGCTCGACCGGCGTGTTCCATGAGCCGCGTCGCCCGGCCGAGCGGCATGGCGAGCGCGTCGTTCGCCCACTGACGCGAGCCGGCCGTGCGCGCCCGGCTCAACGCGGACTCGATGTCGGCCAGGGCGCGTCTCTCCCCCGCCGCGTCCCGTTTCGACGTCCGGAGCACCGTCACGGCCCGCGCGAGGTCGAGCGCTTCGTCGAGCGACGCGCCGCCCTGCTTCTCGCGGATGTGACGAAGGCGCGCGAGCTCCGATGCCGCCAGATCGATGCGGTACGAGAATTCCTCCCACCGCACGAGATGCGGCGACGCCGCGCCGGGCTTCACGCCTGCGATCGCGCTGAGGACTATCGTCTCCGCCGACGCGCGCGACGTGCCGGTGGCGGCCGCCAGTGTCGGCAGAAGCTCGCGGTCCCACCATTCCGTCAGGCGTCCGCCGAAACCTCCATCGTCCGTTTCGAGCCGGCCCAGCGCCTGGAGCAACGCGACCGCCTGTTCCACATCGATCGCGCGGGCAAAGCGCGCCCGCTCGATGATCGCGATCGTCCCCTGCAGCCCCGCAACGCCGGAGCGCGCGGGCGAGGGGCCGAGCTTCGTCAGGCGATCGGCGGCGTCGAGGAGCGAGAGGTACACTCGGGGATTCTTGATGCCAATCCGCTCGAGCGTCGTGAGCAACGCCCGGCGGCGCGGGAACGCGCGAAGGATGCGCGCCACATGGGAGGCCTCGGAGAGGGGGGCCTCCTCGAACACGCGCTGACCGAACAGGACGGTGTAGTAGCGGTGCCTGCGTTCGACCGCCCCGGCGAGACAGATGCGCTCGAGCATCCAGGCGGCGTCGGCGTCGCCCCCCCGGCCCACGTGTGAAGGATCCGCGTCATCGAAGACGGATTCCCACACGCCGCGCAAAGCAGGCGGCCCCAGTCGACCCGGCGCGACGACCTGCAATTGATGCAGCGCGAGCGCCGGATCGAAGGGCGGCCGCGCGAACGGAACCGCATTGACGTTCCATTCGGCGTCGGCCGCCGCAAAGACCGCGTAGAGCGCCCCGAACCGGTCGATGCGCCGCGCGACATCAGGAATCGAGGTGCCAAGGGCAAACGCGAGATGCGGTCGATCGAGGTGCGCAATCGAGTCGTAGAAATACGCCAGGCGTCCTTCGTGGAACGTGAGCAGCCGCCGGACGAACCGTTCCGGCGTCGTGGGCCTGTCGAAGAGCGCCCGCCACAAAGGCTCCGCGTGCCCGGCACCCGGCAGCTCGATCCGCCCCCGGCGGATCTTGATGCTGCGGCCAAACGCGAGGAACGGACCGGAAGCTTCGCGATAGATCCAGTACAGCAGATTCGGCTCGTTCGACAGAAATCGAAGCGTCTCGCGATCGAGCGCGAACAGACCGTAGTAAAGCCACACGGCCGGCCTGTCGGTGGCGATTGCGCGAAATAAGTCGGCGTGATCGATCTGCTGCCGCAGGATCCGCCGCCACACCTCGGGCGACAGCAGCAGCGGCACGACCTCCCGGGCGTCGGCCGCGCCTGGATCGAGTCCCGCCAGATAGGCGCGCACCCGTTCCTGCTGCCGTAGGGTCGTAATCGGATCGTGATTCGTGTACAGCTTGCGCGCGATCTCGAGAAGGAGGCTGCCCGGGACCGTCGCCGGGCTGAGATCGAAGGCGTCCACGAAGGCCGTGATCCCCCCCGGAACGGGCATCTCGGTCCAGGGCGACGCGTCAGGCGGCGCCTCTGACGCGAGCGCCGCTGCAGCGGTCGATGTAAAAGCCACGAATGTCAGGCACAAGACGGTCCGCAACATGGGTGCCGACCCCGCTTCTAACTGACCACCGTCACTGGACATCTCCTAAGGCCGGAACGGTGACAGATGAAGCAAGTTTTCTGTCATGAGCCTTAGGAGCTGTCTTAGGAGCAAGACGGAACCTAGAGCCAAAGGCACCGGGCTGTCAACAGCCGCGTGGTCGTTGGGCCGCGCGCCCCGCCGGATCCCGAATGACAGCCCGTGGTCCAGACCCGGAATCCCGAACCATGAATCCCGATCCCTGGGCCCGACTCATCTGTGATGTCGGTGCGGCGCCATCGGCCGGCGACGTTTGACCCCTTCAAAAACCGCGTGCTACGCTGAAATCGCAGCACGACAGCCTGTGGCGTGCGTACGTGACTCTCAACCAGGTGCGGCCGAGCCGATACGGTCTCGTGGGCGGCGTGCACTCGACGCGTGCAGCCGTGACGAATCGATCGACATTGACATCTCTCGCATCGACCCGCGGCCGTTCGCGTTGCGAAAGTGGCGGAACTGGCAGACGCGCCGGACTTAGGATCCGGTAGCCGAAAGGCTATGGGGGTTCAAATCCCCCCTTTCGCACCATTCTCATGACGCGGGTTTCTTGCGACGCTGAAGCGGAAGACCCGTTGACACGCGAGCGACGCCAGATTTCCTGCCTGGTAACGAAGCTTCGACGCCACCGAGGCATCGTTCCTACTCGTCGGTTTGAGGCGAAGCTTCGTTACTGATCCGGCCCTGGTTCGGCCGCTCGGCATAAGGTGCCGCTCCGGCCGGACCGATAACCCCATGAAGACAGAGTTCATCGACGTCACCGACACACGCAAGAATCTCGTCATGGAAATCCCGAGCGCCGTCGTCGATCGCGAAATCGAGCGCGTGACGCGCGACTACAGCCGGGCCGCGCGGATTCCAGGGTTCCGCCCGGGCAAGGTACCGGCAAAGCTGGTACGCCAGCGGTTCCGCGAGCAGATTCTCCATGACGTCGCTCGCGACCTCATTCCCCGAGCGGTCGACGAAGCGCTTCGCGAACGCGGCGTCGAGCCCGTTGACACGCCGGACATCCGCGACGTCATCGTCGAAGAGGGACAGCCGCTGAAGTTCACGGCGTCGTTCGAGACGGTGCCGCCAATCGAGCCGGGGCAGTACGATGCACTCGTGCTGCGCCGGGTGGCAGCCACGGTCGAGGCCGGGGCGGTCGATCGGGCGCTGGAGCGGCTCCGCGAGAACGCCGCCCGCTACGAAGCGGTCGGCGACCGTCCGGTCGAAAGCGGCGACACGCTCATCGTCGACCTTGACCGGAGGCCGGCGGGGAGCACGGTGGCGCCCGAAAAGCACGCGGACATCTCGCTGGAAATCGGTGCCCCCGCCAACCCGCCGGGCTTCGATGAAGCCCTGATCGGCATGTCGGTTGGAGCCGAAAAACAGTTCACGGCCTCCTACCCGGCCGATTACCCCGCGGTGGAGCTGGCCAACACCTCGGTCGAGTACGGCGTGAAGCTCAAGGCGATCAAGCGCCGCACGCTGCCGGAGGTGGACGATGAGTTTGCGAAAGACCTGGGGCAGTTCGACTCGCTCGATCGGCTGCGCGAGCGGATCGCC
>JACPPN010000221.1 GCA_016190995.1 Acidobacteriota bacterium
GCCATAGTGATACACGCGCGCGAGAGATTCTCCGGCGAGGGCCTTGACGGCGGCGTCCGCGTCGGCTATGGGAAGGACGATGGCCGGCCCCGGATGCGCTTTGAGCCACTCGTACAGATCGTGACTGGCCTGGCGACCGCGCGGGTCGAAGCGCGGGAGCCGAACGGGTCCGGTGTAGCCATCCACCAGACCCACGATGACGAGACCGGCGCAGAGCGTCAAGCGCCAGCTGCGCGCCTTGGTCCGCGACAGCAGCCATGCCGCCCCGATCGCCGCGAGCACGGCGAGGCTCAGGTGCACCATGATGCCAAAGCGCGCCGGAATGCGGAACCCGCTCAGACCAGGCAGAACCGCCATCAGCCAGGCGTAGGGGCCGGAGGGGAGGAAGGCGTGACCTGCAACGGAGGGCTGAGGCCCGAGTGACAACGCAAGGCTGACGATGCCAATCAACGCGTAAATCCGCCCCAACCTGACCCCCGGTCCCTGATTCCTGGAGCCCGAATCCCGGGTCCCGGACCCCGGAGCCTTGGTGTTGGTGCGCCGCTCACTGCGCAGGCAGCACACAGCTGAGCCCAGGATCCCCAGCACGAGGAGGGCTGTGCCGGGAAAGAGCGCCCGGACCGCGGTCGCCTCCTGCGGCAGATCGATCCAGGTGTCGGCTCCCTGTCGCACGTGGACGTACGAAAGCACGTCGGCGCTGTAGCGGCGATGCTCGTCGAGCGGCCACACCAATCCGTGCTGCTGCTGCACGCGGTAGTAGACGGCGGCCACCGAACCGACAACCGCCATCGCGATCACGGCACCGCCGCTCAGATCGCGCAACCTCCGCATTCTCGACTCGCGATCGCCGAGGAGCCCGTGGACCGCGATGACTGAGAGCGGAACGAGCAGGAGGTACGCGAAGTACAGGCTGGTGAGGATCTGCAGCACGATTGCGGCCGTCGAGGCGAGGAGTGCCCGGCGCGACCCGGTGGTGAAATACCGGTGGAGCGCCCACAGCCCCAGCGGTATCCAGCCGGCGATCTGCATCTGAAGAAACGTGATCTGGCTGGCGGTGCGGTACGGACTGAACGTTGCGGCAACCGCCGCGATGACGGCTGCATCGGTGCGACCGGCAACCGAGCGGGTGAGCAGGAAGACGCCCAGGCCGAAGTGGACGAACGAGAACAGGAAGGCAACGTTGTAAGTGAGGATTGGATTGCCTAAAACCCACTGAATCGGAGCGACGAAGACCGCGACGCCGGCGAGCGATTCGGAGAAGGCCAGGCTGTCGTGATGCGGAAAAAAGACGGGCGCGTCCCAGAATCCCGCGAAGCCATCCGCGATCCGCTCAGATCCCCAGGCAAGCGCCCAACTGTTCAACAGGGGATCGCCGAGGTTGCCGGGAAGCGCCGATCCGGGCTCGCGCGCCAGCGGATAGGTGAGCGCGATGGCGCCCATGAACAGCCCCACCCCTAGGATCGCAACCGTTCGCTTCATCCTGACCGGCGTGACGAAGGAGCCCTAGACCAGGCTCGCACGATGAGACTCAAGCCGGCGTGGAATCGTCACATTCGCCCCTATGCCGGCGTGCAAGTCGACTGGCTGCGGCCGCTGCCATCCTAACTCAAGAGGGCCCCGGGATCCGCGGGCGCCGACGCCGTCGACCACGATTTCGCCACCGGTGCGGCGGTGTCGGACGCCCGGGGGCACTAGCTGAAGGGACCGACCCGCACAAAGCGATTGAATGGCAGCCTCCCATTCGGCTGCGGCTCCTACAGCAATAACTCCGGCGCGGTGCGGTCAACGGATGTGTCCTCGTCGGGCTGGAGTATTACGCGCCCGTGCTCTCCAACGGTAGCCCCTGATTCGGCGGGCCGAACGATCCGCCACCCGTCGTTGATAACCCCAGCCCGGCGGTCTTTGGGCGCACGTTCGGAAGAAGAAAATGACTTCTGACATCGGAGGTTCAGATGAGGGTGCGGACGAGGATCGCAGCAGCGGTCCTGGATTTCATGATAGGCCTTCCATCGAACCGCGCAGCAGGAGATGCTGCCGGCGTGAGCAGAGCGTGAGCGACTGAAGCGGAGGGGTTATGATACAGCCCGTCCGTTGGCTCGAACATTCGCGGAGGTGATGAGCGGGGATGGCGGTGGTGGATCACAGGCTCGAAGGCGACGCCATCGAGAAGGTTGAGATCACCAAATAGCGTCCGCCTCAGCCGGACAGTACGTGGCGTCCGGCTTCAGCCGGACAGTACGTGGAGTCCGGCTTTAGCCGGACAACCAACTACCAGGCTGCTGACTCCCGTTCCCCGGGAGAATTGTGATGGCGGGCCTCGGCAACGACGTCAGATACGCGCTCCGGACGCTCGTTCGAAACCCCGGGTTCGCGATCACCGCCGCTCTCGTGCTCGCGCTGGGGATCGCGGCCAACTCCGTCACCTTCTCGTTCGTCAACAGCTTCTTCCTTCGCTCGTTACCCGTCGATCAACCGGAGCGGATCGTTCGGATCTACACGACGTACGAGCACGGGCCTCGGTACTTCACGGTCTCGTATCCCGATTACCAGGACGCGGCGGATCTGGATGAGATTTTTTCAGGTGTTCTCGCCGATCGACCTGCACCGCTTCACCTCAGTGCTGGAGGACGCCACGAGCGCATCTGGGCCTACATCGTCAGCGCCAACTACTTTTCCGTTCTTGGTGTCCAGCCCGCCCTCGGCCGTTTCTTTCGTCCCGGGGAAGCCGACGTTCCCGGGCGCCAGCCCGTCGTGGTCCTGAGCCATGGCTTCTGGCAGCGCCGCTTCGGAGGTGATCGCGGCATCCTCGGCGTGACGATCGCGTTGAACGGTCATCCATTCACCGTCATCGGTATTGCGCCCGAGGGATTCCATGGCGTCAATGTCGGCCTCAGAGCGGAGCTCTGGGTTCCCGCGATGATGGAGGGGCAACTGTCGCCGGGATTCCGGTCGCTCGAGCACCGCGGCGCGCGCGGCTACTTCGTCATCGGTCGTCTGAGACCGGAAGTGGAGATCGATCGGGCGAGGGCCGCCGTGGAAGTTTTGGCGGCTCGGCTGCAGCAAGCCTACCCGAGCTCCAACCGCGGCATCAGCTTCACCGTTCTCCCCGAAGCCGAAAGCGGTCTTCATCCGATGGTGCGGAGAGGGTTCCTCGGTTTCGCGGTGGCGCTCGCGCTGGTGATGAGCCTCGTGTTGCTCCTTGCCTGCACGAACGTTGCGGGCCTGCTTCTCGCGCGAGCCGCGTCCCGCCGCAGCGAAATCGCCGTCCGGCTCGCCCTCGGCGCCAGCCGCGCGCGCATCGTCCGTCAGCTCCTGACGGAGAGCACGATTCTCTGGCTGATTGCCGGAGGCATCGGCGTGAGCATTGCGGCCGCGACAGTGAGGGTGCTGGGTTCGGTCGAGCTGCCCACTGATCGTCCCTTGTTCATCAATGTTGGGATGGACGTCCGCGTTCTCGGCTTTTCGATCCTGGCGACTGTGCTGACGGGCACCGTCTTTGGACTCGCTCCCGCGCTGTCAGGGTCCAAGGCGGACGTGATGGGTGCGTTGAGGCAGAGCGGCGGCAGGCCCGGTTTCCGGTCGCCGCTGCGGAGGGCCATGGTGGCCGGGCAGGTGGCTCTGTGCCTCGTTCTTCTGATTGGCGCCGGCCTCTGCCTGAGAAGCCTCTTCAACGCTCAGCAGATCGATCTTGGGTTCGATCCGGGCGGCGTTGCGATGGCGTCGATCGATCTCGCGACCCAGGGATACGAAAAGGAAAAGTCACGACGCTTTCTGCGCGATCTTGAAGCGCGGATCTCGAATCTGCCCGGCGTCGAGTCGGTCGGCCTCGCCAACAGGATTCCTTTCGAATTGAACATCATCCGGACCTCGGTCGGGCCCGTTGGCGAAAACGCGCCGCGCCTGCCGTCCGTGGATTGGGCGACAGTGGATCGCGGCTATTTCCAAACGCTGCGAATGCCTCTGCGAGAGGGAAGGGTCTTCAGCGACCTCGACACGGAACAGGCGGCTTCTGTTGTCGTGATCAATGAAACTCTCGTGCGGCGCTTCTGGCCGAACAGGACGGCGGTCGGCAGGCATCTTCGCGTCTCAGGAACGACTCGCGAAGTGATTGGCGTTGTGAAGGACGGCAAGTACCTGACGCTCGGCGAGGAGCCGACCGGGTTTGTCTACGTGCCCTTCGAGCAGGAGGGGGGCGCCTCCATGACGCTGGTCGTGCGCGGCGCCGGTCATCCGGCGGCCGTCCTCGCGCGCGTCCGGCAGCAAGTCAGCGCGATGGACGAGACGCTGCCCCTCTACAACGTGAGGACCATGCAGGAACATCTGGCGATCGCGATGGTGCCGGTGGGCGCCAGCGCCGCGCTCCTCGGGTTCTTCGGCGCGCTGGCACTGCTGCTGGCGTCGGTTGGTCTCTACGGCATGCTCGCCTTCGCGGTCACCCAGCGCACGCACGAGATCGGGATTCGACGAGCCCTTGGCGCGGCGAATTTCGACGTCATCGGCCTGGTGACGGGGCAAGCGATGAGCCCGGTGCTCTTCGGAGTACTCGCGGGAATGGCCCTGGCGCTCTTGACCTCTCCGGTTCTCCGGAGCCTTCTCTACGGAATCGGTCCGACCGATCCGATCGCGTACGGGACAGCTGCCACGGTGCTGCTGTTCACGGCCGGGGTTGCCTGCTGGGTGCCCGCCTCGCGCGCAATACGCATCGAGCCCGCCGCGGCGCTGCGCCAGGAGTAAATGGTCACTCTGGACCAGGCTCGGCCCCCGCGGACCTCTTCTTTCGACATCGTGGGCAGGATCCTTGCGGCTTTCAAGAACTCCGGGGGCGGGCAGCGGGGCGCCCGCAGAATCAAGGGGCTGGCTCGAGCATGACGGTGGGAAGACGCAAGACGCGCGGGCGGCGCTGGTCCGGGGAGGTCACCCGACGCAGCAACGCGCTCGATCTCGAGGCCGAGGTGTTCAAACTGCGGAGCGCCCGTGAGATCGCGGCATCGCTGAAGCGGTCTGCGGACAAAAGCAGACGACGGAAAGGGGCTCCCTATCAATCTGCGATCTCGATGCTCAGCTTCTACGTCAACCGGGCGGGAACCAATCTGAGCGCCAGCCGAAAGCGGACGCTCGAGCGCGCGAAGGGCGAGCTACGCCGACTCTACGGCCGCGCCTGAGTGGTCCGGCGGGCCACTGATTCAAGGCACACCAGTGTTGCGTCCTTTGCAGGAGGCAGGGTCGGGCTCCAGCCGCCAAGACCAGATCCGCCTGGACCGAATCCCGCCGCCGGTGGTCAGAGCATTGACTCCAGACCGAAGTGACCGACGATCGGTTTCGTCACGAGGGCGAGATCCGCGGAGCGCATGCGGATGGCGTCGGTGTGCGTCCCCGCGTTGAACACGATTTCCGGCTCCCTCATGAGCGCTGCGTCGACGAACACTCGCTGCTTGTAGAGCGGGCCGAGCGGCGGCATGGCTCCCACCTCGCAGTCGGGAAAGAGCCGCTTCAACTCGTCCTCGCGCGCGAGCCGGATGGTCCGCGCGCCCGCGAGCTCACGGAGCTGGTCCAGGTTCACGGCGGCGGGCGCCGGAAGCACCGCTTGAATGGGCTCGTCATCCACGAAGCAGACAACCACCTTGGCCCAGTCTCGACCGGGGGTGTGCGTGACGGCTGCTTCCTCCTGCGCCGTAAACGCCACTTCGTGGGAAAAGAGGCTGTAGGCGATGTTGGCCTGGCCGAGGAATTGTTGAATGGACGGGGTCGCTGTTGCCATTTCGCGCTCCTCTCTGTGAAATGCTCGATGGAGCAAGGCTATTGCCACGCTGCAGTCCGTCGAATTCCTCTGATTCTAGGTCACGTTACCCTCGTGTCGTCGGTTAGCCGGCACGGTAGCGAAGCTTCACCTCCAACCGCCGAGTCAGAAGGCGGGACAGGCGAACCTTCGCTATCATAGACAGAAAACTCGCTTCATTTGTCACCGTTCCGGCCTTAGGAGATGTCTAGGGCATCGAGACGTGCGACACTCGATCGATCAGGTCAATGAGGGCGTCGCTGAACCGAACCGGGTACTGATCCGGATCGCGCAGCCGACGCACCGAAGCGGGCACGTGCGAAATGGCGGCGCGGCACCGTGCGCGCAACTCTTCAACGGGCTGCGGCGGGAACTCCCGCCGACCCTCGATCATCACGCGCTTGAGGAGCGGCCGGCCGCGGGACGGACCGGGCTCGTCCGCAAGTCCCATGATATCGCCGACCGCCATTCCATCCTCGAACAGACGCCAGATCTGCTTCCGGCCGGGGTAGGTCTGCTTGCCCGGGCTGAGTTTCATGATAGGAGCCGAGGCGCCCCCGCGCTCGATTTCGACCAGCTTGTACACGCCGCCGAGCGACGGCGCATCGCTCGACGTGCTGAGCGCTGCGCCGACCCCGAACGCGTCAATGGGCGCCCCGAGCGCCCGCATCTCGGCGATCCGCCACTCGTCGAGATCTCCGCTCACGAAGATCTTCGTCTCCTGTAGTCCCGCGGCATCGAGGATATCCCGCACGGTCCTGCTGAGCGTGACAACATCTCCACTGTCCAGCCTCACCGCACTGGGCTTGAGTCCCGAGGCTGCCACACGGCGGGCGGCGGTTACGGTATCGTACGTGTCGAGGAGGAAGACGGCGCGGCGGCCGAAGACGTCGTAGTACTTCTGGAACGCGGTGCTTTCATCCGCAAACGTCATGACCCACGAATGCGCCATGGTTCCGGAGACGGGCATCCCGAATCTCAACCCTGCCTGGACGTTAGACGTCGCCTCGCACCCGCCGAGAAACGCGGCGCGTGCCGCGTACACGCCCGCTTCGATCCCGTGCGCCCGGCGGGCGCCGAATTCGACGACTGGCCGTCCCGATGCCGCCTCGACGATCCGGACCGCACGGCTCGCCACGGAGGTTTGAAACATCATGCAGGCAAGAAGCGCCGTCTCGACCAGTTGCGCCTCCGGAAGCGGCGCGGTCACGCGAAGGAGCGGCTCGGGAGGGAATACGGGCGTACCTTCCTCAACGGCCCACACTTCTCCCGTGAACCTGAAGCTCGGCAGGTACTCCTCGAAAAAATCCGGAGCGACCCCTTGCAAGCCGGGTAGGCTGCGGAGGCGTTGAATCTCTTCAGGTCGAAAACGCAGGTTCTCGAGGTAGTCGAGCGCTTGTTCGAGACCGGCGGCGATGAGAAAGGATCGGTGCGCCGGCAGCTCGCGCGCGTACAGCTCGAACGTGGCTGGAACGACGAGGCCGGCCGCATGATAACCGGCCATCATCGTCAGCTCATAGAGGTCGGTTGAGAGCGCCGCTCCATTCATGTACGGCATCCACCTTCGTGTCGCGGTCTGATCGAGCATCGGGCGGTCGATGGGTCGCGGTGAAACGGGGATCTTCACCGTGACCTTGGAACACGCCTTGTAGTCGAACCTGAATCCGGCGTCAAGCCGCTGAGAAGGCGGAGCACGCGGAGTGATCCAATGATCGACATCGACCGTTCAGCCTTACTGATCGTCGACGTCCAGAACGATTTCTGCCCGGGCGGAGCTCTGCCGGTTCCGGGCGGCGATCAGGTTGTGCCGGCATTGAATCGATACCTCGCGAACGCGGCGGGCCGGATGCCAATCTACGCGTCGCGCGACTGGCATCCGGCGACGACGACCCATTTCAAGCCGTATGGAGGCGAATGGCCGATCCACTGCGTTCAAGGCACGGCCGGCGCGCGCTTTCATCCCGACCTCCAACTTCCGGTCTCGACGACGGTCATCACCAAAGGGGAGGCCTCAGACAAGCCCGGCTACTCGGCGTTCGAGGGATATACGGCCGACGGCAAGACGTTCCTCGCCGACCTGCAAGATCGGCACATCAACCATCTCTACGTAGGTGGGCTCGCGACCGACTACTGCGTCAGCGGCTCGGTCCTGGACGCGCTGCGCGCAGGCTTGCGAGTGACGGTCCTGGAAGACGCTATCGCAGGCGTCGAGGTGCAACCGGGCGACTCCGAGCGGGCCATCGCGGAAATGCGCGAAGCAGGCGCCGAAATCGCGACCCCCACGCACCTCGCGAGCATGCCCGAGTAGCGCCGGTCCTCCCTCGCCCGTCGCCGGATCAGTCGGCATTTGGCCAGCCCGGGCCGTGGCCGCTTTGTAACACAGACACCGAAGCCGTCGGCCACCGCAACCGAGCGAGGTACGCACGGCCAGCCCTCTCGGTGGCGAAGCGCGCTTCGAACCCGGATGGCGTTCGCGGATGCTCTTCCACGGCCGGGGGTTGGGGTCACCTGGGTCATCGCGCCAGGGAACCCAACTTCTACTTTCCACCAGACTCCAGTCGTTTCGCGGCAGCCGTCCTTTTCGAATCGAGCAACTTCTTCTGGCGGTTGATGATACTATCCGTCCCATCATCCGCCCAATGCGGATCGAACAGGACGATCGTGCGCGGAATGTGTGTCGAACGCCAGCCAGTCGGCTCAAGGAGCAGGCCACGCGCCGAACGTGGACAGGCACCGACCGAGCTCTTGATGATTGCGGGCCTGATGGCCGCCGTAGGGGTCGTTCTGCTGCCCGTGTTCTATTCGGGCGGGCGCAGCGAGCTTCAGCGAATCACCGAGTGCATCACCGACGATTACGACCCATGCATGAC
>JACPPN010000222.1 GCA_016190995.1 Acidobacteriota bacterium
CGAGTGCTCGAGGAGTCGCCAGATGTTCGCGTAGTGCTGCTCCGCGAGAATCTCCGTCGGCGCCATGAACGCCACCTGGAGGCCGCTCTCCATCGCGACGACCGCGGCCAGGAGCGCAACGATGGTCTTGCCCGCCCCGACGTCTCCTTGCAGCAGGCGGTTCATCGGCTGCGGGCGCTGCATGTCGTCCACGATGGCTTTCAGCGCCTGTCTCTGTCCCGCCGTCAGCTTGAACGGCAGGACCCTGCGGGCCGATTCGCGGATCCGATCGTCGACGCGCGGCACGACCGCTTTCCGCTCCAAGTCCAGCTGCCGGCGCTTCAATGCCAGCCCCGCTTGAAACAGGAAGAACTCTTCGAAAATGAGGCGGACCTGCGCCGGCGATCGGAATCGATTGAGCTCGGCGAGACTAGTGGTCGGATCGGGGAAGTGGGCCTGGTAGAGCGCCTGGCGGCGATCGGGCAAGCCAAGCCGTCGCGTGATTTCCCCGGGAAGAGGATCCGGAATCACGCCGGGTAACCGCTCGAGCACGTCGTGGACGAGCCGCCGCTGCATCTTCGGCGTGAGGCTGGCAATCCGTTCGTAGACCGGAACGATCCGGCCCGTATGGATCGTCTCTTCTGCCTCGTCCTCTTCCGGACTGGAGGCGAGATCCCCTTCGCGCTTGAGAATCTCGTACTGCGGATTGGTGAGCTGCAGGCCTCCCGTCCCCCGCAACTCGACCGATCCGAAGAGCACGACGCGCTGATGTCGCTGGAGGACGTCGCGGAGAAACGGCTGGTTCAGCCAGACCGCGCGCATGGAGGCGCCCGACGAATCGCGCACGACCGCTTCGAAAATCTTGAAGCCCGGGCGCCTGGTCGAGCGCAGACCTGCGCTGAGGATCTCACCCGCAATAGAGGTCGCCTGCCCGGGCCGGAGCGTGCCGATCGCTTGCAGATGTCCGCGATCTTCGTAACGCAACGGAAAACGGTAAAGGAGATCCTCCGCGGTTTCGAGCCCGGCGCTCCGCAAATCGGCCGCGCGCCGTGGCCCGACGCCTTTCAGATACTGGAGTGGTGTGGTGAGAACGTCGCTCGAGGACATCACCGACTGACGTTCGCCCATGATACGCGAGCCCGTCTGCGCGGCAGCGGGCCGCCCGGTCGCGATTGGAGTTGGCACACGAGCCCGCGCACGCGCGGCCAGAAGCTACTCCCTCGCCCGGACCGCGCTATTGGACGATGACCGCCTGACCTTTGCCGACGCGGATCTCGCGAATCTGTGCGGGCAGCTTGAAGGGATCGTCCAGGCTGACGCCCTGTGGATGCTCGGGCGTCCGGGAGTAGAAGGTGAGTAGCTCCTGCATCAGCGTCTTCGACACCGGAATGCCGGAGATGGCTGCCGACTCGAGCTCGAATCTGCCGACGCCGTTCTTCGTGTGCAGCCTGCCGGATGCGGTGACTGGGAGCTGTCCGGTCAGATAGCTCCTGATGTCCAACCAGCTTCCGGAGCTCTGCTTTCTGCGGACCGTGTCCAGATCGACGATCGCGCGCCCCGCCAGCCGGCGGTTCCCGACGATCCTGATGTACGGCTCGGTAAGACCGACCGGGATCTGATCTCCGGCGAGAAACGACAGGTACGAGTTCACTTCGCTCTCCGTCACTGGAATCAAGCGGGGACCCCCCGCGCGCGTCTCGCTGTTGCGGACGACCGTCTGCAGCTTGCGTTGAAACCTCGTCGCCGCCCCGCGCGTGAGGACGCGCTCCGCCGCCAGATGCACGCCCGCCGCGAGGATCAGGCTGAACGCAAGCAGGAAACGAGCCGAAGGACCGGACAACCTCAACCGACCGACCTGTGGACGGGCAAGGAAGCTTCGCCTCAAGCCGCCGAGTAGCGAGCCCAAGTGTGAGAACGGTGGAGCTTCGTGGCCAGGCGGCTGCCCCGCGGCCGCGGCCAAGACACCTTCTGAAGCCGCACGGACGACAACCTGCTTCATTTGCACGGACATCGGCCTTGGAAGAGGTCTGGGGCTGGCTCACTCAGTGTAGCACGCGCGTCCGGCCGCGTTATCGGGGGCGGGCCCGGCCAGGCCTGGCGAGGCGATTCGCTTGACGAGCGCGCAAGAGGAGATCGAACTTCCTGCGCTCCATCTGCTCTTCGAACATCCGGAACCGCGCCTGCTGGCGGATGTTCAGGATCTGGTCGATGGCGTCGTAGGCCTTCTGAACATCGGTGGCCGCGCCGAGCTCGTGCTCACGGTACGCCTTCAGGCGCTCGCGCAAGACGGTCTCCTCGCCCGAAGCGTCCTGATTGGCGAGCTGCATCAGTTGCTGCAGCAGTTGCGCTCGCGCCCGTTGGTTGCGCCGTCGCGTTTCCTGCAGTGCCTTCAACCGCGTGACGAACGGCCCGTACTGCGCATCGTCCAGCTTTAGCATCTCCTGGGCCTGGACGACCGCGTACGCATCGAAGAGCCGCTGGATCTCAGTCGGTAACAGATCGCCCTGACCTGCTTCCGGTGGAACCGGCCTTTGCTGCGCGGCGATCGCCCCTGTGGTGAGAAGCATGGCGGCAGTCGCCACGGTAGCAAGATGATGTCGAGTTGCCGTAAGCATTAAACGTTGATCGGCTCGTCCCGGTGGCTACGATTTCGGAAGCCCCAATGCTTCCTTCAGCAGACGCGCCAGCTCGCTGCGCTCCTCATCTGACAACTGGGCGATCGCTCGCTCGGCGGAGCCGGGCCGCACGGGCATGCCCGCCTCCACATCATCCCAGTCGAAGCTCTCCGCAACGGTAGCCACCATTGCCCAATCCGGCTCGTCTTCGTCGAACGTAACCGCCTCACCCTGATCCGAAGGCACGGTGCTGCCGGAAGCGGAAGACCGTTCGATCGGCGCGTCCTCGGAAATCACGGGAGGACGGCGAATCATCGTCATCGTCAGGACGAGCACGAGCGAGGCGACGGCGCCGCCCGCGAAAACGACGCGCGCCAAGCTCCACCGCCACCACCGCGATGGCGGCGTTTCATCGACGGCCGCTCGCACTCGCGCGGACAGGTGATTCCAGAACAGCGGTGACGGCTCCGGAACCTCCACGATGTTCGCCTGGAGCAGCACCGACCGCAGCGCCTCGACTTCCTGTCGGCATGCAGCGCATCCGGCGAGATGTCGTGTGCCGTCATCGTCGATCTCGCGTCCTTCGACGATGTCCACGAACTGTTCAGCAGTCAAATGTCGCATGGTGGCCAGAAAAACTTGCTTCATTTGCCAGGACATCGGCTTTAGAAGATGTCTAGCACTCTTCGCTTTGCAGCAGCCTTTTCAAGTTGCCGAGTGCATGGAAGAAATTGGCTTTCACGGCACCAACCGAGCTCCCGAGGATGCGCGCGATCTCTTCGTGCGGCAGCTCGTGGTACACCCGAAGAATCAGGGTTGTACGCTGCTTTCGCGGCAGCCGCCTGATCGCCGCCCGCACGCGTGCCGCCTGCTCCGACTGCACGAGGCTCTGCATCGGATCGGCGGCGCCCTCATCCGGATGCCGCTCCGGCTCGATTGGTTCGAGCAGCGGGGTTTTCGCCGTCACTCGATTCAGGCACACGTTGACGCCGATTCGGTACAGCCACGTTCCGATCGACGACTGCCGTTTGAAGTTCTTCAGCCCCCTATACGCGCGAACGAAAACGTCCTGCGAAAGATCGCTGGCGTCCTCGTGATTGCCGACGAACCGGTAACAAAGCTGATAAACGCTCCGGCGATGCCGTTCGACGATGACGTCGAAGGCCTCGCGCCGGCCGGCAAGGCACGCGTCGACGAGCTCAGTCTCGGACAACGAAGCGAGCGCCGCGATGGACCGCTGGCGGCTGTCCGCATCGATTCGACCGCTGGTTCCAGCCACGGTCAGTTTCCACCCCGGCCGGGCAGATTCAGCCCAGAACTCATTGACTCGGCTGAACATCTCAGATCCCGCTCCGTATCCATCGGCCCGCGAGCACCCTTTCTGCCTCCGCAGGCCGGCACGCTGTCTCTGGCAACACTCGCTCTCCCGGTTAGACCTGAGCTGGGCCGCAAAGGTTAAAAGCTCAGCGAGTTAAGCAGCGAGTCGACCTCGCTGCGGGTCGGGATGCCCGTCCGCGCTCCAAGCGCCCGGCACTTCAACGCGGCTACCGCGTTCGCATAGCGAAAAACATCCTCCAGGTCGGCCGTTTCGCCCATTTGCAGCCAGCCCGCAATGAATCCTCCGCGAAACACGTCGCCTGCGCCGGTCGTGTCGGCGACATCAACCTGAAACGCAGGGGTTCGAATCTCCTTCCCCTGCGACCAGGCGAGGCTGCCTTGCTCGCCGAGCGTGACGCACGCGACCTTCGCACCGAATTCCGTCGCCATTCGCGCGAGCGCGCGCCCGAGATCGCCGACGCCCATCAGCGCTGCAGGAAATTCCTCCGCAGCGATGATGACGTCGATCTGGCGCAGCAGACCATCGATTCCCGGCCTCACCCGCTCGACGTCGACGACCGTCGGCATCGATGCGGCCCGGGCGAGCGCGGCCGCGCGGGCGGCCGCCGCCGTCTCATGGCAATCGACCAGAAGCACGCGTGCCGACGTCACGGCGTTCGGCGAGACGTCGGACGGTTCGATCGTGAGCGACGGATCGCGGTCGAACATGATCGTGCGATTCCCGGTTCGCTCTTCGACAAGGATGATGGCAAACTGATTGGTCGCTCCCTTGATGGTCGAGGCCGCGGAGATGTCCACGTGTTCTGCTATCAAGCTCTGTCGGCCCAACGCGCCAAGTTCGTCATCGCCGAAGGCGCCGATATATCGCACGCGCCACCCCAGTCGCGCGCACGTGACCATGGCGGTCGCGGCCTGACCGCCAGGAAGCCGCGCAAACCGCACGAGCCGCTGTTTCGAGTTGGGCTGCGGGAACTCCCGCACGACCGCCAGCATGTCGATGCTGTTGAGTCCGAGGCCGACGACGTCGAATAGCCGGTCACCGGCAGAAGGAAGGCTGAGCGGGATGCGCATGACCGGATGGTAACAAACACCGCGACTTTCTTGACTTTCGCCTTTCCTTTGCGTATAGTGCTGACGCTATCCAACCGGGGCCGGGACTCCCGCTGCGCGTGTCGTGTGCGGCAGGGGTGAAAATGTCGGGGCCCGAGGCGGCCCCGCCCAATACTCGAGGGAGGGCGCGTGCAACCGCTCACCAAACGCCAGCGCGAAATCCTCGACTACTTGAGCGAGTTCATCCAGCAGCACGGGTACGCTCCGAGTCTCGAGGAGATCGGACGTCGCTTCGGTCTCTCGTCGCTCGCCACCGTGCACAAGCACCTGACGAATCTGCAGGACAAAGGATTCATCAGGCGCGCGTGGAACCGGAGCCGATCCGTCGAGATGGTCCCGACGCGCATCGGCGGCCGATCGATCGAGCTGCCGCTGCTCGGCTTCGTCGCGGCCGGCGCGCCCATCGAAGCGATTGCGGGCAGCGAAACCATCGCGGTACCCGAAGATCTCGTCGGCAAGCGCGACACCTACGTGCTGCGCGTGCGTGGCGACTCGATGATCGACGAGCAGATTCGCGACGGGGATTACGTCATCATTGAGGATCGCAAGACCGTCGACAACGGTGAGATGGTCATCGCGCTCGTGCGCGGATCGGACGTCACGCTCAAAAAGTTCTACCGCGACAACGGTCGTATCCGGTTGCAGCCGGCCAACCCCGCGATGCAGCCCCTCCTGATCGAGCCCGAGCACGTGCAGGTGCAGGGTGTCGTGATCGGCGTGATGCGCAAGTATTGAGGCGGGCCACCGTCGAGAGGTCAGCCATGTCGGAACGCAAGCAGATCAATTTCACCATCGTGCCGGATGAGACCGCTCCCGGGGCGCGCGTCTACTCGAACTTCTGCGCCATCTCTCATACGCCGTTCGATTTCACGCTCGCGTTTTGCGAGGTGATGCCGCTCTCGGAAAAAGACATCCGGGACGCGGAAGCCGAACAAACCGTGAAAGCGCCCGTGCGCGCGCGCGTCGTCATTCCGTTGCAGCTCGTCCCGACACTGATTACCGCGCTGCAGGAGCATTGGCGCGTTTTTTCGGAGTCCCAGACGCCGCCCGGCTGGAGCAGCGGGCAGGAACCGGTGCACTGACGTTTGGCGACGCCGATTGGCATCCGCTGCGCCTTCCCCCGCCCGGCCGCCCCCCTGTGCTTCATCATGAGTTTGCGGATTCGCCTGGTACGACTGGGTCATCGCCGGCATCGCGTCCCCACTCAGATCAGGTGTCGACGCGTACGCGGCCAGTGCCATGGGCTCGCGCCGCGAGTTGTCCTAATATCTCCGCAATGGCGCGCATCGCCGACCGGGAACGGAAACGGCCCTATCCTGCCGCGGACACCCGCCGGATTCTCACGGCGCTAAAACGGCAGCACCCGAACGCGGACACCGAGCTCGACTATTCCACGCCGTTCGAGCTGCTCGTCGCGACGATTCTCTCCGCGCAGTGCACCGATGAGCGCGTGAACCGGGTGACGCCGGAGGTGTTTCGCCGGTACCCGGACGCGCGGGCGATGGCCCGCGCGCGGCCGGTTGATCTCGAGCCGCTCATCATGTCGACGGGATTCTTCCGCGCGAAGTCCCGCGCGCTCACCTCGATGGCGGCGGCGCTGGTCGAGAGGCACGCGGGTGAGGTGCCGCCAAACATCGACGCGCTCACGGGGCTGCCGGGCGTCGGGCGCAAGACCGCCAACGTTGTCCTCGGGCATGCGCTCGGCGTGCCCAGCCTGCCCGTCGATCGGCATGTGCTGCGCGTGGCGAACCGCATCGGCATCGCGCGTGCGGAAGACCCGGGAGTCGTCGAGCAGCAGCTCTCGACCGCGCTACGGCCGAAGGAATGGATTGTCGCGTCGGATACCTTGATTCTGCACGGCCGCCGCATTTGCAGGCCGAAGCCGCTTTGCGAGCGCTGCGCGGTCCGGACCGATTGTCATTTCTATCTCACGGGATCCGTCGAACGAGCGCGAGAGGAATCGGGCGCGCCCAGGCCGCTGACGCGCGCCGTGCCCAAGTTGACAGGGCGGGCGCGAACCCGGCGATGATGACCCGCAGGGAATTCGAGGCCCTCGTCGAAGAAGCGGTCAGGAACATCCCGCGTCGCTTTCGCAAAGCCATGAAGAACGTCGCCGTCATCGTCGAGGACGAGCCTTCACGCGAACTCTTGAGCGAGTTGGAGATCGAGCCTCCCGATACGCTCTATGGCCTGTATCAGGGCGTGCCATTGACCGAGCGCGGGTGGGGCTACGGGAACACGATGCCGGATCGAATCCTGATCTTTCGGGGACCAATCGAGCGCGACTCCGAAGACGAAGAGCAGATCGTCGACGCGATCGGTGCCACCGTCATTCACGAATTCGGTCACTATTTCGGGTTGAGCGAAGACGAGATCGAGGAAATCGAAGAGAGGTACTGGCGAGGGGAGAGCGCTGACGACTGACCGTCCTCCCACCTCTCGTCGCTCCTGTCTGATGGGGTCCTCGCAGGCGTGCCTCAGCCGCGCGAGGCGTCGAGCAACTCAATGAAATCACGGCGCCGCTTCGGGCAGCACTTTCTCGAAGGCGCGTGGGTGGCGAAGCTGGTCGAGACGATCGCACCCGCCTCGGACGACTGCTTCCTCGAGATCGGCCCCGGCACCGGGGCCCTGACGTTCGCGCTGGCGCCGCGATGCCGCTCGCTCGTCGCCATCGAGATCGATCGCACCCTCGCGGCGCGACTCTCGAGGACAGCGCCAGCCAACGTCCGGGTCGTGACCGGCGATGTCCTGAAGGTCGACATTCCCGCACTCCTGCGGCCGGGCCCCGACCTTCACCCCACCGCGCCCACCACGCGCGGCGGGGACCCCGACCTTCACCCCACCGCGCCCACCACGCGCGGCGGGGACGCCCACCTTTACCCCACCACGCGCGCCGGGGACGCCGGTATTCGTGTGGTTGGCAACCTCCCGTACTACATCTCTTCTCCGATCCTCTTCCGTCTCTTGCAACTTCATGTCGAGCATCTTTTGTTTCGAGACGCGACGCTGCTGCTCCAGGGCGAAGTCGTGGATCGGATCGTGGCGCCGCCCGGTTCGCGGGTTTACGGCGTGCTCTCGGTGCTTACCGAGCTGCACGCGGACGCCTCACGCCTCCTCACCCTGCCGCCCGGCGCGTTCCGGCCGGCCCCGCGTGTGACGTCGGCGCTGCTGCACCTTCGATTTCGGGCGCCCGCCGTCAAGACAGGCGATCCGTTTCTGCTTGAGCAGCTCGTGCGGGTGGTGTTTCAGCAGCGACGGAAGACGCTCGTCAACGCGCTGAAGCCGTTCGCGGCCGCGCGCCATCGGGATGCCGCCGAGGTGGTGGCGCGTGCCGGCCTCGACGCCAAACGTCGACCCGAGACGCTGCAACTGACGGAATTCGCAAGGCTTGCCGACCAAATCGCTTCGTCGTCCTGACGAGCTGTGCTATAGTTTCCGCGGTTCTTCCTCCCGTTTCCGCAGGCTGACCAGCAGCCTGAGCACAGGCATCGGATAGTCAGAGGGCCTCCCCGGCCTGTCGTTCCCGCACACGGCGTCTGCCCAGAGCCGGCCGCGGGACACCCGGTGTGTAACCGTTTTCCGATCCCGAGGGCGGTCGTTCGCGCACGACGCATTCCACCTCGTTCCACTTTTCGCGTTTCACGACATCGGCATGACGTTCGCCCACGGACCGCGGTCCGACTCCACGCTCGAAGTCGTCGCCCTCGGCGGCCTCGGGGAGTTCGGCATGAACATGCTGGCGATCTCGTGCCGCGAGACGACGATCGTCATCGACGCGGGTGTGATGTTCCCCGAGCCGGAGCTGCTCGGCGTGGAGCTGATCATCCCGGATCTGACGTATCTGCAGCAGCGGAACGGCGTCGACGCCTTGATCCTGACGCACGGGCACGAAGATCACATTGGCGGCGTCCCGCACCTGTTCCGGTACATCCGGGGGCCTGTGTACGGCACGCCCTTTACGCTGGCCCTTCTGGCGCCGAAGCTCGAAGAGCACGGACTCGAGGCGACCGATCGGCTGCGCCCGGTCACGCCGCGTGACGAGATCGTCGCCGGCGACTTCCGCATCGAGTTGCTCCGGGTCACGCACAGCATGCCGGACTGCGTGGCGCTGGCCATCCACACGCCGGTCGGCACGGTCGTGCACACGGGCGACTTCAAGATCGATCAGACGCCGCTCGACGGCGAGCACGTCGAGTTTCATCGCCTCGCCGAGCTGGGGAGCAGCGGGGTGCTCGCCCTCTTCGGGGACAGCACGAACATCGAGCGGAAGGGATTCACCGGATCGGAACTGGAGGTCGTCAACGCGTTCGAGGAGATTTTCACCAGCACGCAGGGCAAGATCGTCGTCACGACATTCGCGACGAGCATCCATCGGATTCAGATCCTCATCGACCTGGCGGCGCAGTTCGGACGCAAGGTCGCGTTCGTTGGACGGGGGGTCGTTGAGAACTCGCAAATCGCCGAACGCCTGGGCCGGCTGCGCATCCCGTCCGGCCTGCAGATCCGCGATTCCGACGTACGCCACTACCCGTCACAAGAGGTGGTGTGCATTGCGACGGGATCGCAGGGCGAGCCGCTCGCGGCGCTGTCGCGCATTGCCATCGACGACCACCGTCACGTGAAGCTGGCAGAGGGGGACACGGTGGTGTTCTCAGCGCGGGAAATCCCCGGAAACGAAAAGGCGATCGGGCGCGTGATGAATCACGTCGCGCGCCGCGGCGCGAGCGTGATCTACGAGGGCATCAAGCACGTGCATGTCTCCGGCCACGGGAGCGAGGAGGAGCTCAAGCTCATGCTGTCGCTCACCAGGCCGCGCCACTTCGTGCCGATACATGGGGAGTACCGGCAGCTGGCCCGCCACGCCCAGGTCGCCCGTGGCGTAACCGGTGAGAAGACACAAGTGCTGCTTGCAGAGAACGGCGACATCCTTCACTTCGGCGCCGACGAAGGGCGCATCGCCGGCAAGGCGGCGACCGGCCGCGTCCTCATCGACGGTACGCGCACGGGTGAGGTCGTCGACGAGGTGCTGCGCGACCGCCGTCACCTCGCCGCGGACGGCCTCGTCGTTCCCGTCGTTGCCATCAATGCCCAGACCGGCACGCTCGAGGGCGTACCCGAGGTCATCACCCGTGGCTTCGTCGTCGACGAGCGCAGCGACGTGCTGCTGCGCGAGGTCGCGAGCGCCATTCCCGACATCATCGAGACCGCGAGCCTCGAGGAACGCACGGACTACGGGTTGATCCGCGAGAAGATCCGGGTGGAGCTGCAGCGGTTGTTCCGCAAACGAGCGGGTCGGCGGCCTCTCGTGCTGCCCGTGATCATGGAGATCTGACCTGTGAGTGGATCCACGCTGTCGCGCCGGGTGAGCGAGTTCCTCGGCGTGGCCTTGTTCGCCCTGGCGCTGCTGTGGCTGGTTGCGCTCTCGACCTACACCCCCGCCGATCCGGTGTGGTTCTTCCACACCGGAGCGCCGGGTCAGCCGGCGAACTTCGCGGGACGGGTCGGCGCGTTCCTCGCGGAGTTGTCCTATCAGCTGCTCGGCTACGCATCCCACCTGATTCCCGCGGTGCTGGCCATCCTCGGGTGGCACTACTTCTGGTGCCGGAACGTGGATGCCGCCTACACCAAGGCGATCGGAGCGTCTCTCCTCTTCGGGTGCGTGTCGTCGCTCCTGAGCCTCGCATTCGGCACCCTGAGCGCCGCGGGCAAGGAGTTCCGCGCGGGCGGATACGCGGGTGAATGGCTCGCCACGTGGCTCGCCGAGTACCTGAACCGCACCGGCTCGATCATCGTGATCCTCACCACGCTGTTTCTGTCGGTGATTCTGTCGACGCACTTCTCGTTCGGGCGGTTTTTCGCCGCTGTCTACGACCGTCTCCACGATGGTCTCGCGCGCGCCCTTGGGGCAGTCCGCGCCCGCCGGGAAGAACGGCGCCGCGAAAAGCAGCGCCAGGACGTCATCAAGAAGCATCTGGAACGCAACGGCGATACCCGTCCGGCCGCAGCCGCGACGCCTGCCGCGACGCCGCAGCCGACGGCACGCGTCATCGATGCCGAGAGACGCGAACGCCGCGTGGCCGCCGAGAAAGCGCCGCCGATTCCCATGCAGCCGATCAAGACCCCGACGATCAGGCGCACCGCCTCCGCTGGAGGGACCGGCTCGGCCGAATCCGAGCCGGCCCCGAAGGCGCCGGCCGAGCGGCGCAAGGGCACATACGTGCTGCCGCCGGTCACCCTGCTGGACGCCCCGCGCGGCGAGCGCAAGATTGACGAGCGCGAGCTGATGGAGAGCGCGCGGCTGCTCGAGGAGAAATGCCGCGAGTTCAGCGTCGAGGGAAGCGTCGTCCAGATTCATCCGGGTCCCGTCGTCACGACGTACGAGTTCAAGCCGGACGCCGGCGTCAAGTACAGCAAGATTACGAGTCTGGCCGACGATCTCTGCCTCGCGATGCGCGCGGAATCCGTGCTGATCGATCGCATCCCCGGCAAGTCCACCGTCGGGATCCAGATTCCGAATCACACGCGGGAGCAGATTTCCCTCCGCGACCTCCTCGAATCCGAGACCTACCGGCGCACGGCATCGAAACTGACCCTCGCGCTCGGCAAGACCATCCACGGCGAGCCCTTCGTCACCGATCTGGCGCTGATGCCCCACCTGCTGATTGCCGGGTCGACCGGCACCGGCAAGTCCGTGTCGTTGAACGCGATGCTGACGAGCGTCCTCTACCGCGCGACCCCGGACGAGGTGCGTCTGATCCTGATTGACCCCAAGCGGCTCGAGCTCGGCGCGTACGAGGACATCCCGCACCTGCTCACGCCGGTCGTGGTCGATCCGAAGCGGGCGAGCAACGCGCTGCGGTGGGCCGTCGGCGAGATGGAAGCGCGCTACAAGGCGCTCGCCGCGGAGGGTGTCCGCAACATCGAGCAATACAACCGCAACATCTCGATCGTCGAGCAGGGCGACCGGCGCGATCCCGCCGCGAAAGACGGCCCGAAAAAGCTGCCGTACGTGATGGTCGTGATCGACGAGCTCGCCGATCTCATGATGGTGGCGAGCAACGAGGTCGAGGAGTCGATCGCGCGTCTCGCGCAGATGGCGCGCGCCGTGGGGATTCACCTGATTCTCGCGACCCAGCGGCCGTCGGTCGACGTCATCACCGGGTTGATCAAGGCCAACCTTCCGGCGCGCATCTCCTTCCGGGTGTCGTCGAAGATCGACTCGCGCACCATTCTCGACGGCAACGGCGCCGAGCAGCTGCTGGGCAGGGGCGACATGCTGTACCTGCCGCCGGCGTCCTCGCGCGTCATGCGCGTGCACGGCCCTTACATCTCGGAACAGGAGAGCGCGCGTCTCGCCAGCTTCCTGCGGAAACAAGGGAAACCGGTGTACAACGACACGATCACCGCCGACGAGAAGGGGACCGAAGCGATCGAATTCGAGAAGGACGACTTGTACGATGAGGCCGCGCGCATCGTGGTGTCGAGCGGCCAGGCTTCGATTTCGTATCTCCAGCGCCGGCTGCGCATCGGATTCAGCCGCGCCGCCCGCCTGATCGACATGATGGAGGCCGAAGGTCTCGTCTCGGCCGGCGTCGGCGGAAAACCTCGGGAGCTGCTGGTGCAACGGGACTATTTCGAACAGGTCGACGCGCAGCTGCGCTGACCTGAAGGGGCCAGCCATGAGGATCCTCCGCGGCACAGTCGTTGTTCTTCTGCTCGTCCTCAGCGGAGCGCCCGCCATCGCCGCCGATCCGGCGGAGCAGAAGTACGTCGCGGCGCTCGCCCGCGAGCGAGAGCTTCGGACCTCGACCCCTACCCTCACGGAGCTCCGCGACACGATGAATGCGTACCAGGCCATCGTCCGCCAGCATCCACAGAGTGGCTACTGCGACAACGCGCTCTGGCAGGCCTCGGGGCTCGCACTCGAGGCGTATCGCCGGTTTGCCCAGGACCAGGATCGACAGGCGGGTCTTCGCGCCCTCAACACGATCCTGACCCGGTATCCCTCGAGCAAGCTGATCGAGCAGGTGCGCGACCGCACGACACAGTTCCAGATTGCCTATGCTGCGATTCGACCGGACCGGCCCGTCTCGTCGAGCTCCGAGACGACAGGACGGGGCACGACCCCAAGCCCCGCGGCCGCCCTTGGCACCTCACGTCACCCGACGCCAGACGCTTCTGGCGTCGACGATGTGACGCGAACCGTGTTCATCCGCGAAATCACTCGCACCTTGATGCCCGAAGCGGTCCGGATCGCGATCCGGATGGACCGTGAGGTCCCGTTCCGCAAGGATGAGCTGGAGAACCCCCGGCGCGTGTTTTTCGATCTACGGGGCGCGCAAGCCTCGCCGTCGCTGCTCGATGCGACCCTCACCTATCGGGATGACGTCGTTCGCGAAATCCGCCTTGGGCGTCATCCGCGCAACACCACGCGCATCGTTATCGATCTGCAGGGGGTGAGTCGGTACAACGTCTTCTCCGTCTATAACCCGTACCGGCTGGTCATCGACTGCGTCCGCGACCTGACGCCGCGGGAGTCGCCCGTGGTCAAGCGAGGAATCACCGAAGCCGTTCTTTCCGATGTGCCCGAACCCGTGAGCGCCGAAACCATCGCGGCGCCGGCTGTGACACTCGACGAGCCCGCCGTCGTGATGCCCGGTGCAGCGCAACCCGTCTCGGAACCGTCCAGGCACGCCCCTGCGAATGCCGAGCGTCTTCCCCCGCTTCCGTCAACGTCAGTCGCCACCATGCCTGCCGGCGCGCCCGCGGGCGAGGGACGCTATTCGCTGGCGCGGCAACTCGGGCTTGGCGTCTCCCGCATCGTGATCGATCCGGGACATGGCGGTCACGATCCGGGCGCGCAGGGATTGCGGGTCTCCGAGGCGGAGCTCGTGCTCGATGTCGCGTTGCGTCTCGAGAAGCTCCTCGCCAGACAGCCAGGGTTCGAGGTCATCCTGACGCGGCGCAAGAACGCGTTCGTCCCCCTCGAGGAGCGGACCGCAATCGCGAACCGCGAGAGCGCCGACCTTTTCCTGTCGATTCATGCGAACGCCAGCCGCAATGCGTCGGTGCGTGGCGTGGAAACCTACTTCCTAAACTTCGCGTCGGGACCCGAAGCGGAGGCCGTCGCGGCGCGCGAGAACGCCGGATCGCGACACAGCATGCGCGACCTGCCCGAAATCGTCCGGGTCATCACACTCAACAACAAGCTGGACGAATCGAGGGATTTCGCCGCGACGATTCAGCAGGCAATAGTCGGACGGCTGCGCACCCGCGGTCAGGACGTACGCAACCTCGGCGTTAGGCAGGCGCCTTTCGTCGTCCTGGTAGGTGCAGGGATGCCCGCGGCCCTGACTGAGATTTCATTCGTGACCAATCGCGAGGAGGCGCAGCTCCTGAGGACGAGTAAGTACCGGCAGCGGATTACCGAAGCGCTTCTGGAGGCAATCGTGCGCTATCGGAAAGATCTGAAGACCGTCAGCACGCTGGCGCTGCAGGAGTAGCCCGAACTCCGAGTGGCACCGTAGTACAATTCAAGGGTGCTACTCGAGCCGCTGGAGCCGGTCATCGTTCGGGTCATCGAGCCACCCGCGCGTGAGACCGGGGTCGCCGACATCATTCTTCAGGCGGTTGGGCTTACAGGACTGCTCCTAATTGGTGCGGCCGCGTTTGGGCTCGCCCTCGGCGCGGTGTTCATCTGGATTCGCAGGACGTGGCCGGCCAACGCCTTCAACGGCGAAGCCGTGCAGCAATTGCACCTGACTTACCCTGTCGCGTCCGCCTCGGCCACGTCCGATATTTCCGCTCGCTCCTGACCCGTCAGGCCCCATTGCGAGCTGGACAGGGCGAGTTCGGCGAGCGTCCGAACCGCGACGCCGGTCGGTCCCTTTCCCTGATAGGGCGTCGCGTCATCGCTCCACGCCGTGCCGGCGATGTCGAGATGTACCCACGGCCCCGGGCCCGCGAATTCCTGCAGGAACAGCGCGGCCGTGATGGCCCCGGCCGGACGTCCCCCGCTGTTGCTCAAGTCGGCGATCTCGCTGCGGAGCTGCTCGAGGTACTCTTCCACCAGCGGCAAGTGCCATACGGGATCGCCGGCGGCTTCCGCGGCTCGCCGGACCGCTTCCACCCACGAGTCAGGACGTCCGAACAGACCGCTCGTCGTTTTTCCGAGAGCCACGACGCATGCCCCCGTCAGGGTCGCAACATCGACGACATGCGTGGCGCCGAGCTCCCGCGCGTACCAGAGGGCATCGCCCAGAATCAGGCGTCCTTCCGCGTCGGTGTTGATCACCTCGACCGTCTTGCCGCTCGCACTCGTGAGGATGTCGCCGGGTTTGATCGCCCGGCCGCCGGGCATGTTCTCGGTGGTGGGGACGACGCCGATGACCTTGATGCGCGGTTTGAGGATGCCGATGGCGCGCATCGCGCAGACGACGGCGGCGCCGCCGGCCATGTCATCCTTCATCCGCTCCATGCCGTCCGCGGGTTTGATCGAGATGCCGCCAGTATCGAAGGTAATGCCCTTTCCGACGAGCCCGAGCACCGGGGTCTCGGGCGCACCGTCGGGCGCGTACCGCATGACGATCAGACGCGGCGGCTCAGCGCTCCCGCGCGCAACTCCCAGCAGCATGCCCATCTTGAGCTCGCCGATTCGCGTCTCATCGAAGAGCTCGGTGTCGATGCCGACAGCGGTCGTGAGCTCGCCGGCGCGCTCGGCAAAGACGCGCGGCGTGAGGACGTTTCCGGGTTCATTCGCAAGCGACCGCGCCAAATTGCACGACTCTGCGAGAACCATGCCCCGCGCGAGCGCATCCCGCGCGGCGGCGCTGTTCGCGGCGTGCGCGATGACTTGCGCGTGACATGGCGCGACGCCAGCGTGGTCGGTGGTCTTGTACCGACCGGCGTCAAAGCTGCCAAGCACGATGCCCTCGGCAATTGCCTGCACCGAGGCGGCGACGGCGAAACCGCCGCGAGCGAGAAACGCGATTCGATCGATCCGGCGCTGTCGTGCGGCCGTTGCCGCCGCAGCGGCCGCAAGCCTCAGCCGTTTCATCGAAAACTTGTCCGATGGTCCGACACCCACGAGCGCGATTCGCTTCGCCCGCCATATGCCGGCCATCGCCGGTGTCAGGAAGAGTTCGAACGGCTTCGGCTTGAATTCCTTGGAGGCTATTGCGCGCGTCACCTCGTCGCCGGTCGCAGCCGCGAGCCCGGCCAGGTCTTCAAAGCCGTCCTGCTCGAACACCGGGATGGCGACCAGATCCGCTTCGACGTTGGAAATGTCCTGAACGGTCAGCTCGATTGCAAGTCCACTCGTGGCGTTCGTCATCGTCCTCCCTACGAAGCCTCACGTTCGGACGCTTCGTCCCATCACCTGGCGCTCTGAGCCGAAGCTTCGTGACTTGTAGCCCGGCAGTATGGCGGACGTTGATCATGGCGGACCTCCGGGTTACACTGAGTGAGCCGCCCTGCCGAGAATCCCTGCATGATAACGCACAGCCGCATCTGGCCGACGGGCGTGTTGTGTCTCGCGACGCTGCTGGCCGCGGCCCTGCCCGCCGGATCCGAGGACAAGCTTGCCGGCAAGACCGCCGGGAAAACCGTGAAGCGGCCGTCGCTCTCCTTGAAGGCGATACCGGCCATCGGTTTCTCGCCCGCGAACATTCATCTTGCCGCGCAACTGACCGGCGGTCCAGGCGATTTCGAGGAGTACTACTGCCCCGTCGTCGAGTGGGATTGGGGCGATGGGACGAAGTCGGAGTCGAGCTTCGACTGCGAACCGTACGAGACCGGCAAGAGCGAGATTCAGCGGCGGTTCTCCGCAGACCACGTCTATCAGTACGCCGGGCGATACAGGATTTTCATCCGACTCAAGCGAAAAGACAAAGTTCTCGTGGCGGCCACCGCGACCGTCCAGGTGCGTCCGGGCTTGCACGAACTGGGCGATTCGAAGTAGTCCGCGTCACCACCAGAGCGGCATCAGCCAAAAGGCGACCGACACGAGAGCGGCGTAGATCGCGAAGGCGAGCATCTCGTATCCCATGATGTCGCGGAAATCGAGACGCGCGGCGGCCAGCAACGGAAGGGCCCAGAATGGCTGTATCAGGTCGGTTGCCATGTCACCCCACCCGTACGCCACGACGATCTGCGCGCCGTCCACACCCAGCCTGCGCCCCGCGTCGATGAGATACGGCGCCTCGATCGCCCACTTCGATCCTCCTGAAGGCACGAAGTAGTTCACGATCCCCGAATACCAGTACACGAACAGTGGAAACGACCGGGCGCTGCTCGTCCTGGCGAGCCAGTCGCCGAAGACCGTCGCAAGCCCGGTGCCCTGCACGATGCCGTAGATGCCCGCATAGAACGGGAACTGCAGGGCGACGCCCGCCATCAGGCGCGCGCCTTGTTCGGCGGCCGCAACGAGCGAAGCGGGCGTGCGATGGAGCGCGACGCCAAGCATGAGAAACGTAAAATTCAAGACATCGAGCGTCAGGACGAATCCCTTCGTCGCGAAGTACCATCCGAGCCATCCGAATCCCGCCGCCGCGATTGCGACGTTGAGCGCCGGCGAGTGATCGAACCAGGCGGCAGCCGTGCGCGCCTCGGGCCGCCCGGGGCGTTCAAAGCGCTCCAGTCGGTCGAGGTCCGCGGGATCGATCGAGATGGTCTCCTCCGGCGCCGGGTGCATCAAGGCGGCAACGAGCGCGAGCGCCGCAACGACCACGAGCGTCAGAACCAGATTGAAGGGGGTGAAGATCGTCCGCGCGACGGGGATGAGGCCCAGTTGTTTTTCGAGAAAATGCCCTGGCGTGGCGACGAGCAGCGGCGCGGACGCCGAGAAGCCCGCGTGCCACGTGGCGCCCAGGCCGAAGTACGCAACCGCCACGAGCAGACGGTAGTCGACGGCGGGCTGCCGCCGCGCGATGTGACGGACGAGCATCGCCCCCCCGACGAGGCTGAGGCCCCAGTGCACCCATGCGAGCCCCATCGAGACGAGCGCCATCAGGAGAACGGCGCTTCGCGGCGTCACGGCCGCGGCAGCAACGCGCGCGAACAGCCGGTCGACGATTCCCGCCGTGGACACGATGTAGCCGGTCAGGATGACCAGCGACATCTGCATCGCGAACGGCAGGAGCGTCCAGAAGCCATTGCCCCATTCGATGACGACGCGTCCCAGGCCGGCGTTCGTCATCGCCATCGCGAGCACGAACGCCACGAACGTCAGCAGGCACGCAATCGCGAACGCGCTTGGAACCCAGCGCTCGGTCCACTTCGTCAAGGCGACGGCCGCGCGGCCCAGGGCTCGAGTCATCAGCGCATGACCTTACCACGGCGCCGGTCCCGCCGCCTCCCGCGCCCCTGTCGGCGCGCGGTCCGGCCAGTGAGCTGAGGCTTGACTCCACCGATCCTGTCGTCGAGGCGTCAGTTGCGGGACCTGATGTGTCTGCCAGTGAACGTGCGGCTGCTGGTTTCGGTGGTCGTGCGCTGGAAGTAGTCGCTGATCTGCAGGATCTTGCCTATCACAAACTTGCCAATCGTGCCGATGCCGGTTGATTCCTCGTCACGTCCGAACACGGCATCGTTGACGTCTTCGATCTCCCGCTCGGCGAGGGTGCCAATCGTGAGCACGGCATGGACATAGTATTCCGCGGCCTCGACGATGCGCTCGATGGGCGCGACGTCCACGCGCACGAGCAGCGGGTCCGGATAGCTCGTGTAGCTCGTCGTGCCGCCGAATGGATCGGCCACGACGATGACCCGGGCCACGGGATCGCGCGCGACGCGGAAATCGACGACCGCCGCGGGCCGCACCAGCCGATCCCAGGCCGGCCGATCTTCCCACAGCTCCGCCTCGACCCGGACGTGAATATTGCCGCCCCTCTCAATCAATCGACGGAACTTCTCCTGAAAGACCTCCTTCAGCTCGAAGGCCGCCTGCACCGAGGTGCCCATCGCGCGCAGGTCCGTGACCTTGCCCTCGAGCGCCAAACCCGTAGTGGAAGACAGCGCAACGAGGAGTCCGGCCAGGCTCGCAGTGCGGAGGCGGCCAATGCCACCGACCGCGGCGCGGCCGTCAACCGGAATTCGCGGTGGCGCCTGACGGCGAGACCTGCTGTGCCGCGTCAGGAGCCCGCGCCCCTCAGACCGTCGAGCGAGGCGAGAACGAGGCTGCGCGTCGCGACTAGAAAGGCCGCGCGAGACGCACCAGAACCTGGACGGAATCGGGAATGTCATTCAGCCGCCAGCCGAAATCGATCCGGATCGCTGCGACCTGCAATCCGAGGCCGACGCCTTTCAGCCAATCGTCGCGCGAGCCGTCGAAGGGTCTGGAGACCCTGCCCGCGTCGAGAAAGACCAGGCCCTTCACTCCGCCTCCGGCCGTCAGATCCAGCTGGTATTCGGCGTTGACGAGCAGCATCCGCTCGCCCACCGCCTCCTTGAACCGGTAGCCGTGCACGCTCCCGATGCCACCGAGTCCGAATCGCCGTTGCGGGGGCAGCGTTCCGTTCGCGAAACCCGCGACGAGACGGGCGTTGACCCGCTGGCGCGGCGAGACACGCATGTAACGGCGCGCGTGCAGGATGTGTCGCCGGAAGTCGAAGTCGCCCCCGAACGCGCCCGGGGCGGCGAACTCCGACGTCCACTGAACCCGCCAGCCCGCTTCCATTCCGCCCGGCGCGCCGTAGAGATCGTCGAGCTGGTGGTGTCGGTACGACCGCGCCAGCGACGGGGTGTCCAGGCCGCGCGAGTCCCAGGTGTACGCGGCCACGAGGGCGCGCAATCGACCGGGCTGAACCCCGGGATTCGCGCGAAACGATTCGTCGTCACGAAAGAAGCTGTAATCCGTTCCGTTCGACAGCGTCTCATGCCGGTCGTCGCGGAAGGCCGCCAGGACCTCGTGTTCGGGGGTGAACCGCACGGCGGCGTGGAGCTGGTAGCCGCGGCGTTCGTAGTAGTCGCGATAGCTGCGCTTGAACGACAGCGCGACGAGACTCTGCTCGAGTGTCGAGAGGCGCCAGAAGTCGTCCGAGGCGGTCATGTCGTGCACCTCGGCACCGACAATCAGCCGCGGTTGCACGAACATCGGCTTTTCGAAGCCGAGCGCATAGCCCGTGCGCTCTCGCCCGAACTTGTAGGACACATAGCCGCTCACGTAGGCGTGGTTGAAGTGCCGGTGGTCGAAGGCGATGGCGTTGAAGCCGAGCGCGGGCGCCAGGCCGTCCACCGGCGAGAACCAGTCCTCGCGCGCCTTCGTGCCCCACGTCAGCGCGAACTGGCCCTGCCGGGGCTCGAGGTAGATGACCAGCACGTTGCGGCCGTTTCTTGTAATCAGGTCGAAGCTGCGGTCCGGCCTGCGGCCAGGCTCGGCACGGTCCGTGACGACCGGCCCGCCCGGCGCCTCACGGCTGGATCGGAAGGCGCCCCGGGCGTGCGAGAGCAGACGGCCCACGGCCCGACTCACGTCGCGCGCGTTGAAGACGTCACCCGGCCGGATGTCGAACTCGCCGGCGAGACGTTTCGCGATCTCCGGCTCCACGCCGTCGAACGCGATCTCGTCGATGCGGCCCTCGGCAACCGTGATCGTCAGGCGTCCAGCAACCTCCTCGAAGCTGGCCTCCACTTTTGCGAAGACGAAGCCTTCCCGGCGGTACCGCCGCTCAAGGTCCTGCGCGAGTTCGGAGGCCGTCGCCGGCAGGCGGCTCCCGAACTCCAGCCGCAGCCAGCGCAGGACCTCCGAGCGACCGAACATGGTGAGGCCATCGATGACGAGGTCCCGCAGGACCGGAAGCTGCTGATGCCCCTCGGCTCCGGCCGGGAACCAGGCCGGACGGGGCGGGAATCGCGGGTACGCGTGCCCGATCGAGCCGGACAGCGTGAAAAAGAGGAAGACGAGGAAGGCGACAGCCGGATGCGCACCTCGGCGCATGAGCACCACCCTAGACAGCTTCCAAGGCTCGATGCGGATACAGCAATCGCGTCGTGGTGGTGCGCCTTGAAGCCGTCTCAGACCCCGCACAGCGGGGCGGAACGACTGCCCCTCGCAATGAAGATCGGCCGCGACGCGTTCCTGCACGGCCGCGCTTCGCGGCGGCTACGGGATAGGGACGAGGGTGACCTCGTGGAAGTTCCGCGGCGTGAGGCGATACGCTCGCACGGCGCCCTCTGGCTCAGCCAGCGAGACGATGAGGTGCAGGAAGCTCGAGTCGTTCGATTCCGCCAGATCGCGCGCCGACGGGATGGCCGAAGACGAGGGGTGCGAGTGGTAGGCACCCACCACCTCGAGACCGGCCGCGCGCGCGGCCCGGATCGCGGCAAAGTGATCCCCCGGATCGATGCGGTAGCGCGACGTGCTCTCCCAGAGGTTGCGCGCCCGAACCGACCGGACGATTCGTTCGGGGGTGCCGGCCAGGAGGCCGCAGCATTCCAGCGGCGCTTCCGCTCTCGCGTGCGCGATGAGATCCTGGAGAACCGCCCGATCGACTTCAATCCGTTCCGTCACTCCGGCGTCCCGGGCCGGGCCGGCACAGCAGTTGAAATCCGCTGGCGGCCACCTCAGGCCGCAGCAGCTTCTCGTGCTGAAGAGATCGCCTCGACGACCATCGCGATCCCCATGCCGCCCCCAATGCACAACGCTGCGAGCCCGTATCGGCCGCCGCGCGCATGAAGCGCGTAGATGAGCGTCGTGAGAATACGGGCACCGCTCGCGCCAATCGGATGCCCGAGCGCTATCGCCCCGCCATTCACGTTGACACGGGACACGTCCAGTCTCAGCTCACGGGCGACCGCGAGCGACTGCGCCGCAAAGGCCTCGTTGAGCTCGAACAGATCGATGTCGTCGGCGGTGAGGCTCGCCCGCTCGAGCGCCTTCGTGACCGCCGACACCGGCCCCATCCCCATGATCATCGGGTCGACTCCGGTGGACGCGTACGCGACGATACGCGCGAGCGGCGTCCGGCCGAGCGCGTTGGCGCGCGTATCGCTCGCAACGACGAGCGCCGCCGCGCCGTCATTGATGCCCGACGCGTTGCCCGCCGTGACCGCGCCCTCTTTCCTGAACGCGGCCTTGAGGCGGCTGAGCGCCGCCGCGGTCGTTCCCGGGCGCGGGTATTCGTCTCTCTCCACGCGCAGCGGCGGTCCCTTGCGCTGAGGTACATCGACGGCCACGATTTCCTGCGCGAACGCGCCGCCCGCCATCGCGCGTTCCGCGCGCTGCTGGCTCTGGGCGGCGAACACATCCTGATCCTCGCGCGACACGCCGTAGCGGCTCGCGATTTCCTCCGCCGTCACGCCCATGTGACACGAGTTGATGGCGCAGGTCAAACCCTCCCCGAGCATCGAATCGACCGCCTCAGCCGTGCCCATACGCAGGCCCCAGCGGGCGCCTTTCAGCAGGTACGGCGCGTTGCTCATCGATTCGCTCCCGCCGGCTACGATCACATCGACGTAGCCGATCCCGATCGCTTCGACCGCGTGCACCACCGCCTGCAGCCCGGATCCACAAACCCGGTTGACCGTCTCGGCCGGCACCTCGACGGGCAGGCCGGCCTTGAGGGCGGCCTGGCGTGCGACGTTCATCCCTGCACCCGCCTGCAGGACGCACCCCATGATGACGTCGCCGACCTCGCCCGCTTTCACGCCAGCTCGCGCGATGGCCTCCCTGATCGCGACGGCGCCGAGATCCACGGCGCTCAGGTCTTTGAACGCCCCGCCGAATGATCCGATTGGAGTGCGACAAGCGCTCAGAATGACTGTGTTCATGTTGGTAGTTGGACAGGTCTGGATGGCCGACAGCGGCATGCAGGAAGTCAGAAACTTCCCGCTTCCTTGTCGACCTTCAGTTCAGGTTCGGTGGCTCCCCTGACGGCCTCGAGCGTCGTGTCCGATGCAACCTCACGAAGCACCAGTCCGCCATCGGTGACCTCGATCACCGCCATGTCGGTGACGATGAGGTTCACGACCTTGACGCCGGTGAGCGGCAGCCCGCACTTCTTGAGAATCTTGGGCTTCCCGTCCCGCGCGGTGTGCTCCATCGCGACGATGACTCGCTTCGCCCCCGCGACGAGGTCCATCGCGCCGCCCATCCCCTTGACCATCTTGCCCGGAATCATCCAGTTCGCGAGGTTGCCTTCCTGGTCGACCTGCAGGGCGCCCAGGACGGTGATGTCGATGTGCCCGCCCCTCACCATGGCGAACGATTCCGCGCTGTTGAAGTACGAGCAACCGGACGACTCGGTGACGGTTTCTTTTCCTGCGTTGATCAGATCGGGATCGACCTGGGATTCCCGCGGATACGGCCCCACACCGAGCATGCCGTTCTCGGAATGCAGGATGATGTCGATGCCCGGCGGGACGTAGTTGGCGACGAGCGTCGGCATCCCGATTCCGAGATTCACGTAGTCGCCGTCCTTCAGCTCCTGGGCCACACGCCTCACGATGCGTTCACGCTTGTCCACGGCAGGTCCTCGCTCTCAGGAGACAACAGTCCGCTTCTCGATGCGCTTTTCGTAGCCTTCGCCCTGGAAGATGTGCTGGACGAAGATGCCATGCGTCACGATGGCCTCCGGATCGAGCTCGCCCGGCTCGACGAGCTCCTCCACCTCGGCAATCGTGATGCGGCCCGCCGTCGCCATCATCGGGTTGAAGTTTCTCGTGGTCTTCCGATACACGAGGTTGCCGAGAGAATCGCCCTGGTACGCCTTGACGAAGGCGAAGTCCGCCTTGAGCGGCATCTCGAGCACGTAGTGGGTGCCGTCGATGACGCGCGTCTCCTTGCCCTCGGCGACGAGCGTTCCGTGGCCGGTGGGCGTGTAGAAGCCGCCAATGCCGGCGCCGCCCGCGCGAATGCGCTCGGCGAACGTGCCCTGCGGCACGAGCTCCACCTCGAGCTCGCCGGCGATGAATTGCCGTTCGAACTCCTGGTTCTCCCCGACGTATGTGGAGATCATCTTCTTCACCTGACGCGTTTTCAGCAGGATGCCGATGCCGTAGTCGTCAACGCCCGCGTTGTTGCTGATAATGGTCAGGTTGCGCGTACCGCGCCGATGAAGCGCTTTGATGAGATTCTCGGGAATGCCGCAGAGACCGAAGCCGCCCATCATGACGCTCGCGCCGTCCGGGACCAGCGCGACGGCGGCGTCGGCACCGGCAATGACTTTGTTCATGGCGCTAATTATAGTCGGCCGCGCGACAGCACGCAGGCGTCATCGCCGCGCAGCGTGTAGAACGACGGCGGACGTTCGAGGACGCGCTCGAATCGCGGGGACGGCTCGACGACCCGTGCCGGCTGAAGATCGAAGGGCGCCGTCATCTGGAGATAAGTCCTGAGGGCCGGGAGCTCCATCAGACCTCCGGTGGCGTGTCGCGCCCGGCCATCAGGCGCTCGCGCCATTGATTGGCCGAGACGAAAACCTCGTCGATGGTGTCCCGCGCGTCCAGCCCGTCGCGAAGCGCCTGCAGTTCCTCGATGAACTCGTCCAACACGCCCCCGACGAAATCGGCATTCGTCCGGAGCACGTCGGCCCAGACTGCCGCCGAGCTCGAAGCCAGCCGGGTCGTATCGGCAAGGCCGCGCCCGCTCAGTCGCAGTCCGTCAACGCCAGCCTGCTCTCCCACGACGTGCATGAGCGCGCTCGCCACGAGCTGGGGCAGATGGCTGATGGAGGCGAGCACGCGGTCGTGCTCGACCGCTGTCATGACGCTCGGCGTGGAGCCCAGCGCGCTGGCGAACGCCATCAGCTGCTCGAGCGCGGCACCCGCCCGATCCGAATCGGGCGTAAAAATCCACGGCCGCCCGGTGAAGAGATCGGACCTGGCGAACTCGATGCCGTGTTTCGCGGCGCCGCCGAGCGGATGCCCGCCCACGAAGGTGAAGCGGGCCGGCAGGGACCGCGCGGCCTCGACGACACGGCGCTTGGTGCTTCCCACGTCGGTCACGACGGTGGGCTTGTCGATTTGCTCGGGAAGCTTTTCGAGCAGCGCGATGTTCTCGAGAACCGGCGCCGCGAGGATCACGAGGTCCGCCTCCGACGTCACAATCAGATCGTCGGCCGCGACGTCGATGGCGTGAAGCACCATCGCCTTCTCGAGGACCGACTTGTCGTCCACGGCAATGACGAGCGATGCGGGCCAGCGCTGGCGGCACGCCAGCGCGATCGAGCCGCCAATCAGACCCAGACCGATGATCGCGACCTTCTCGAAGATCGGCGGCGGGTCCGGCGCCTTCCCCGGCTGGATGACCGGCAGGACGCGATCAGGCATGGTGCTTGACTGGCGTCACCCTTGGGACGCTAATGTCCCCACCCTCGACGCGCGACCGGCTCCAGACAGATGCTCCGGCCGATGGCCGGCGCAATGATCCGCAGCTCCGCCATCAAGCGATCGAACTGCGACGGGAACATCGACTGCGCCCCGTCGCTCAGCGCGTGATCGGGGTCGCAATGGACCTCGATGAGGAGGCCGTCGGCGCCCGCCGCGACGGCCGCCCGTGCCATCGGTGCCACTTTGTCCCTGCGGCCCGTGCCGTGGCTGGGATCGACGATGATCGGCAAATGGCTGAGTTTCTTGACGACCGGAATCGCCGAGATGTCCAGCGTATTGCGCGTGTAGCTCTCGAACGTCCGGATCCCGCGCTCACAGAGAATCACGTCCTGATTGCCGCCCGCCAGGACGTACTCGGCCGAGAGCAGCCATTCTTCGATGGTGGCCGAGATCCCGCGCTTGAGCAGCACCGGCTTGCGGCTGCGTCCCAGCTCGCGCAGCAGCGTGAAATTCTGCATGTTGCGCGCGCCGACCTGAAGGATGTCGGCGTACTGCTCGACCTGCTCAATCTGGCTCACATCCATGACCTCCGAGACGAGCTTCAGCTGGTGCGCGTCGGCCGCGCCGCGCAGCATCTGAAGACCGGCCTCGCCGAGACCCTGAAAGCTGTAGGGAGAGCTGCGCGGCTTGAAGGCGCCGCCACGCAGGATCTTCGCGCCCGCCCGCTTCACCGCGGCCGCCGTGGTGTTGACCTGCGTTTCGCTCTCCGCCGAGCAAGGTCCCGCCATCACGATGACCTCGTCACCCCCGATCCTCACATCGTCGACCGCGACGACCGTCCCGTCCGGCTTGAAGGTGCGGCTGGCCAGCTTGTAGGGCTCGGTGATGCGAAGCACTTCGTGCACGCCGTCGAGCACCTCCACGAGACGCGGGTCGGCCTCCCGATTACCGCCGACGGCACCGATGACGGTGCGTAGCGCGCCTGTGGAACGATGCACGTCGAATCCCATCTCGGTGAGCTGCGCGATGACGTGCTGGATCTGCTCCTCTGTCGCCCGCTCCTCCATCACGACCACCATGGTGGGTACTCCTTTACTTTCTGCCTGTTATGCGTCTTCCGGCGTCGAGGCGCCGGCGGTGTGTTGCTGGGCGAGTCGTTCGAGCCGCCGCGCCTCGTCGATGATCCGCTCGAAGAGCCGCGTGATGGCCTCGAGCGTCAGCGGCCCCTGATTCACGCTGCGCACGTGTCGCAGCACCTGGCTTTCGCGTTCGGGCTGATAAATCTCCAGTCCGAGACTCTGTTTCAGCGCGCCGATGTCGAGCGCACAGCTTGCGCGCTCGTTGAGCAATGCCACGAGCGCTTCATCGAGCTCGTCGATGCGTGCGCGCAACTTGTCCATCTGTTCGAGGCCTCCCGAAAGGCGGTCGACCGCGGCGTCGTTCGGCACCGCCGTCACATCCGGATCGTGCGTCATGTGGCGCTCGCGCCCTTGAGCCATTGTACGTAGCCTTCGAGGTTCTTCGTGAGGTCCGGCGAGTCAGCGTCGCGCTCGATCATGTTGACCAACGCGCTTCCCACCACCGCCGCGTCCGCCCACCGGCCGACTTCGGCGACGTGCTCGGGCCGGGAGATGCCGAACCCGACCGCAACCGGCAGGGCCGTGATTGCCCGAATCCGCGCCACGAGCTCCTGCGCGCCCACTGCGAGCCGATCGCGCGCGCCGGTGACCCCGAGTCGCGAGATGCCGTACAGAAACCCGCTGCCCAGCGACGCGGCCTTCCGGATCCTCTCGGTTGTGGTCGTCGGGCTCAGAAGGAAAATGAGATCGAGACCGGCGCTCGCCAGGCGCTCGCGCAAGCCGCCGGCCTCTTCAATCGGCAGGTCCAGCACGAGCGCGCCGTCGGCGCCGACCTCTGCCGCACGTCTGACGAAGGCCTCCACCCCGTAGCGCAAGACCGGGTTCGCGTATGTGAACAGAACGATCGGCGCCTGAATCACGCGCCGTACATTGCCGACCAGGGCAAGCGTGGAGGCGAGCGTCGTTCCGGCCGCGAGAGCGCGTTGGGAGGCGCGCTGGATCACTGGACCGTCTGCCAGCGGATCCGAAAAGGGTATCCCGACCTCGAGGATGTCTGCGCCGGCGCGATCGAGCGCCTGAAGGATCATCGCGGACCTCGCCGCGTCGGGATCGCCGGCCGTCACATAGGTCACGAGACCGGGTCGTCCGGTTGTGCGAAGGGCGCTGAAGCGTTCGGCAATTCGCGACATCGGTTCGATCGTCCTCACGCCATCGCGCGCTGAATCGACTGCACGTCCTTGTCGCCGCGGCCCGAGAGGTTGACCAGAATCGTGGCCTCTCGCCCGAGCCTCGGGGCGATCGCACACGCATGCGCGACGGCATGGGCCGACTCGAGCGCCGCCAGAACGCCCTCCAGCCTGGCGAGCAGGCCGAAGGCCTCCAACGCATCACGATCCGACGCCCACGCGTACTCGGCTCGTCCGGTCTCCCGCAGCCACGCGTGCTCGGGTCCGACGGCCGCGTAGTCGAGGCCTGCAGAGATTGAATGTGTCGGCTCGATGTTGCCGTCCTTGTCCTGCAGCACGAAGCTGCGCGTGCCCTGGAGCACACCCGGACTGCCCCCCGCAAATCGCGCCGCGTGGTGGCCCGCCTCGATGCGCTCCCCGCCGGCCTCCACTCCCACCAGCTTCACCTCCGGATCGTCGATGAACGCGTCGAAGATGCCCATGGCGTTGCTTCCGCCGCCGACGCAGGCAACCACGACGCTCGGGAGCGTCCCGGTCATCTTGACGAACTGTGCGCGTGCTTCCCGGCCGATGACCGACTGGAATTCGCGGACCATCAGGGGATACGGATGTGGCCCGAGCACCGAACCGAGCAGGTAGTACGTGTCGTGCACGTTGGTCACCCAGTCGCGCATCGCCTCGTTGATGGCATCCTTGAGGGTACGGCTCCCGCCCTCGACCCGCCGCACGCGCGCGCCGAGCAGCTCCATGCGAAAGACATTCAGCGCCTGGCGCTCCATGTCGTCCGCGCCCATGAAGACCTCGCACGCCAGGCCGAACACCGCGCACGCGGTGGCGGTGGCGACCCCATGCTGACCCGCCCCGGTTTCAGCGACGACGCGATGTTTTCCCATGCGCGACGCCAGCAACGCCTGACCCAGCGCGTTGTTGATCTTGTGCGCGCCTGTGTGCGCGAGGTCTTCGCGCTTCAGATAGATCCGTGCTCCGCCAGCCTCGGCCGTGAGGCGCTCCGCGCAATGGAGCGGCGTCGGTCGACCGACGTAATCGGTGAGCAGCGTAATCAAGGCGCGCTGAAACTCCGGATCTTTCCGCGCCGCGAAGTATTCGCGCTCGAGCTCCTCGATTGGCGCCACCAGCGTCTCGGGTACAAAGCGGCCGCCGTACGGCCCGTAGTAGCCCCGCGCATCCGGATCGCGCCGGCCGAACGCGGGTGCCACGCCGATCGTTGCGCTCGTCTCGGTCATGGCAATCCTCCGCATGCGATCCCGGTCGCGTCCAACACGGCACGAAAGAACGCACGCAGCTTCGCGGAGTCTTTCACGCCGGGCGCCGCCTCGACGCCCGACGCCGCGTCGACCCCGTATGGCGCGACCGTGCGAATCGCCGCCTGCACGTTGTCCGGGCGCAGCCCGCCAGAGAGCAGTACCCGTCGGGTCCGCGCGATGCGCGCGGCCGCATGCCAGTCCACCGTCCGTCCCGTCCCGCCCACCAAGACCGGATCGCGGGCGTCGATCAGAAGTGTCACGTGGGGGGGCCAAGTACAGGCCTCGTCAAGGTCGTCTTGGCCGACGGTCACGGCCTTGATGACGGGCCGCAAGAGGCGGTCGCAGAACTCTCGACCCTCCTGCCCGTGAAGTTGTACCGCGCCAAGGCCCACGATGCGTGCCACCGACTCCACATGGTCCCGCGCTTGGTTCACGAAAACCCCGATCGGCGTCACCTTGGCGGGCAGCGTCTCGACGATTCGGGCCGCCGCCTCCGGCTCGATGAATCGCGGGCTCTTCGGCCAGAAGATGAACCCGATCGCCGAGGCGCCCAGCTCCGCCGCAAGCCACGCATCTTCGGCGCGCGTGACGCCGCAGATCTTCACCCGCACCGGCCGGCCGTTCACGAAGGCTTCCTTACAGTGTCAGCTTCGGCCGTTTCCTCTCGGCAATCCTCCGCCATTGGCCAACGCCCGTCAGCGCGGGCCAGTAGCTCGGCGAGCGCGTCGCCCGGGTCAGGTTGCGTCAGGAGAGATTCGCCTACCAGGAACGCGTCGTACTTCAAGGCCCGGAGCGCCCGCAGATCGTCAGCGTGGCGAATCCCGCTCTCCGCCACAGCCATCAACTCGTCTGGGATTCGGGCCGCTAGCTGTTCCGACGCGCCCCGATCGACCGCAAGCGTTCGAAGATTGCGATTGTTGACGCCGACCAGGCGTGTGCCGGCCGCAATCGCCCGATCGAGCTCCATCGCGTCGTGCACCTCAACGAGCGTTCCGAGGCCCAATTCGTGCGCCAGTATCAAGAGCGCCCTCAGCTCGTCATCGGCCAGGGCCGCCACGATCAGCAGGATCGCATCGGCGCCCGACGCCGCCGATTCGAACACCTGATACGGGGTGACGATGAAATCTTTTCGCAGAAGCGGCAGACGGGTAGCCTCGCGAACCTGGCGCAGATGCTCGAGCGAGCCGTCGAAGAACGTTGGCTCGGTCAGGACCGAGATGGCGGCGGCACCGGCCCCCTCGTAGGCATGTGCCAGGCGCGCCGCATCGTAATCCGTCTTCAGGACGCCACGCGACGGCGATCGTCGCTTGCACTCGGCGATGACGTTGTATCGATCCTGACGCGCGAGCGCGGTCTCCCACAGCACGCCACGGGGCCCGGCACGTCGCGCGATGACATCCATGCGTTCCAGTGGCACCCGCTGCGATCGTACGTCGACGATGCGCCGCGTTGCCGCCACAATCGTCTGGAGCAAATCTGGATCGGTCGCGGCCATGATCCTGGCGTCACCCATGTCATGCGCTCGCGGACACGCGCACGAGACGGTCGAGCGCCGCGCTCGCGGCGGCTGAGTCAATCGCCTTGGCGGCTCGGGCGATACCGTCCCGGACCGAATCCGTTCGCCCGGCGATGAAAAGCGCGGCGCCAGCGTTGAGCAGCACGATTTCCCTGGCCGGACCGCGGTCCCCGGCGAGAACGCCCCGGGCGATGTCGGCGTTCTTAGCGGCATCTCCACCTTTGAGCGCGTCGATCGCTGTCTTGGCGACACCGAAGTTGGCCGGATGAATGTAGAACGTGTTCACGACCCCATCGATGCATTCCGACACCTTCGTGTAGCCGGTCGTCGAGATTTCATCGAGCCCATCGGCGCCGTGCACGACCCATGCGCGCTCCGAGCCGAGCAATGCCAGGGCGCGGGCCACGAGCTCGGCCAGCTCCGGCCGTGGCACGCCGACGAGCTGACGAACCGCGCCGGCCGGATTCGTCAGCGGGCCGAGCAAGTTGAATGCGGTACGGACTCCGAGGTCCTTCCTGGCTTGCGCGGCATTGCGCATCGACGGGTGAAACGTGGGTGCGAAGAAGAACCCGATTCCGGCCTCTTCGAGACACCGCTCCACGACCTCGGGCCGAGCCCCGACCTTGACACCGAGCGCCTCGAACAGATCGGCGCTGCCGCACTTGCTCGACACCGATCGATTTCCATGTTTGGCAACGCGCACGCCGCAGCCCGCGAGCACGAGCGCCGCGACCGAGGACACGTTGAACGTCCCGGCGCGATCGCCGCCCGTTCCACAGGTATCGAACACGTTCCTATGACTGCCGCTCAGCTTCACCGCGTGAGCGCGCATCATCCGGGCAAGGCCGACGAGTTCGGCCGGACGCTCCCCCTTCATCGCGAGCCCGACCAGCAGGCCGGCGATCTGGGCCGGCGCGGCGCAGCCTTCCATGATCGCGCCCATGGCGGCCGCCGCCTCCTCCGACGTCAGGTCCTCGCGCCGATACAGCTTTTCGATGAGGTCGGCGAACATCACAGCTCCAGGAAATTCCGCAGGATGCGTCGTCCGGCGCCGGTCAGGACGGACTCCGGATGAAACTGCACGCCGTGGACGGGCCACGTCCGGTGGCGCAACCCCATCACCGTTCCGTCATCGGCGCGCGCCGCGAGCTCGAGCGCAGCGGGCCATGGATCCGGCGCGACCACGAGCGAGTGATAGCGGCCGGCTTCAAAGGGGCCGACGAGACCGCGGAACACGCCGCGGGAGTCATGCGTGACCATGGACGTCTTGCCGTGCATCAGGGTCGCGGCTCGCACGACCTGTCCACCGAACGCGAGACCGATCGCCTGATGCCCAAGGCACACGCCGAGGATCGGGATCCGCGCGCCAAGCTGCCGAATGGCCGCGACCGAGACCCCTGCATCTTCCGGACGTCCGGGTCCCGGCGAAATGACGATGCGATCGGGGCGAAGCGCTTCGATATCCTCGACCGCCAGCTCGTCGTTGCGCTGAACTCGCGGCTCGGCGCCTAGCTCGCCCAACAGCTGGGCGAGGTTGAAGGTAAACGAATCGTAGTTGTCGATGAGGAGGACCACTACAGGCCCGCTTCCGCCATTTCCAGGGCGCTCATGAGCGCCCGTGCCTTGTCGCGCGTCTCCTCGAATTCCGCCGCCGGATTCGAATCGGCGACAATCCCGGCGCCCGCCTGCATGTGGGCGACGCCGTTCCGAATCGCGATGGTCCGGATGGTGATGCAGAAATCGAGATTCCCGGCGAAGTCCAGATAACCCACGGCGCCGGCGTAGATTCCACGTGGTGTCGGCTCCAGCTCGGCGATGATCTCCATCGCGCGGATCTTCGGCGCCCCCGAGACGGTTCCTGCCGGAAAACAGGCCACGAGAGCGTCGAGGCGGTCGCGATCGTCCGCCAGGCGACCCTCAACCCGCGAGACGAGGTGCATGACGTGGGAGTACCGCTCGAGAGCCATGTACTGCGGCACACGCACCGAGCCGTATTCCGCGACGCGGCCGATGTCGTTGCGTCCCAGGTCCACGAGCATCACGTGTTCGGCGCGTTCCTTCTCATTGCGCTTGAGCTCTTCGGCAAGTCGCAAGTCCTCGTCTTCGGTCCGGCCGCGCGGTCTCGTGCCGGCGATCGGATGCGTCTCCACCCGCCGTCCTTCCACACGCACGAGCATCTCGGGCGATGACCCGACGATGGCGAGCGGTCCCATGCGGACGTAGTACATGTAGGGCGAGGGATTCACGTGCCGCAGCGCGCGATAGACGGTGAACGGGTTCGCGGTGATCGTCGCCTCGAACCGCTGGGACAACACGACCTGGTAGATGTCCCCCGCGGCGATGTGTTCCTTCGCCTCACGCACGGCGCTCTCGAACGCCTCCCGCGTCACGTTGGACCGAACGTCGAAGGGCGCCACGGGGACGTGCCCCGGTTGCGAGAGATTGCGCTCCAGTTCGCGTTCGAGAAATGCAATCTTCGCGCAGGCAAACTGATACAGCGCCTCGAGGTCCTCATCCGGTGTAATGCGCGCGTTCGCGATGATGAGAATGCGGTGCTTGACGTGATCGAATGCCAGTACCGTGTCGAACAACATGAACCCGGCCCGCTCGTCCTCGCTCGCCCTGCCAGTCCCCCCGGCGCGATGAAGCGCCGGCTCGAACCATTGCGCCGCGTCGTACCCGAAATACCCCACGGCCCCGCCGGTGAACCGCGGTAGATCCGGCACGAATGGGGAGCGGAAGTCGGCCATCATCTTTCGGAGCACGTCGATGAACCGCTCCTGCACGTCTTCCACGACACCAGCGCGCTCGATGATGGTCCTGCCCTCGCTTCCGCGTACCACCAGGAATGGGTCCTTGCCGAGGAACGAATACCGCGCGACCCGCTCGCCCCCCTCGACGCTTTCCAGCAGGAACGCATAGTCGGAATGCTCGGCGATCTTGAGGAACGCGGAGACGGGCGTCAGAAGGTCCGCCATGATCTCTTTGCAGACCGGCACGAACGTCCCGCGGCGTGTCAGCTCGAGGAACTCTTGAAACGTGGTCAGCTTCATGAACCGCTTGCCTCACGAGAGACGCGGCCGCGCGGGCACGCGTCGATCGACGTATGGGATCCATTCGGCGGCACGCCGAGGGCGCCGAGAGCGGCCTCACCGAGCAGCGTTGCGGATGGACGCTGTCCGGTCCACCACTCGCACTGCAGCACAGCTTGCGCGACCAGCATCTCGAGACCGCCGAGCGTCCCACAGCCCGCGGCCCGCGCCTCGGTCAGCAGCCGCGTGTCCAGCGGGTTGTACACGAGATCGCAGACGAAGCCGCCGGTTAGCAGGTGTGCGGCGACTGGCGTCTCCTCGACGCGTGGAAATGTACCGACCGGCGTCGCATTGACCAGCAGATCCCAGCTTCCCGGTGGTGGCGGCAGCGCCAGCCCCCGCCCTCCCACGAGCGCCGCGACCGTTTCCGCCTTCTGGACATCGCGGGCGTGCACGGTGACATGCCCCCCTTCGGTCGCCAGCGCGATCGCGACTGCCCTGGCCGCTCCGCCGGCGCCGACGATGGCGCAACGCGTGTTGCTCACGTCGAAGCGGCGGCGCAACGGCGCCAGGAACCCGGCAATGTCGGTATTCGTCCCTGCCCACCCCTCGCCGTGGCGCCGCACCGTGTTGATCGCGCCCGCGCGACGACTTTCGGGATCCCACGTGACCACACGCCGGAAGAGCTCCTCCTTGAAGGGCGCCGTGATGCTGGCGCCCACCACACCAACCGCCGCGGCGAATTTCATGAAATCATCGGCGTCAGCGGCTTCGAGCGGAACGTATGCCGCCTCGAGCGCCAGCGAGGCGAACGCCGCGTTGTGCATCGCGGGTGACAGCGTGTGCTCAAGCGGCCGACCGGTGACGCCATAGACGGCTGAATCGCCGGTCAGACTGCGAAAGCGAAAGTCGTTCAGGAGGCGCTCCGCGCTGAGCTGACCGGGAGCCGCGTCGCCCGCGTACATCCAGCAGGATCCAAATCGGGCCGCAAGCACGCGGGTGGGAATCCCGGCCCGGCCCATCGCGACGAGCACGAGCGGGCCGTCCACCACACGGCGGCAATCGAGAAGGGGCACGCAATCGGCGAGCCGGCTCGCCGTGATCGCCACTTTCACGATCTCCGCACCAGTGGCGCGCATGGCTGCCACGCGGGCCTCCAGATCAGACGGTACGCCAGCCTTGAAGTCGTGTGTCGAGAGAACGATTCCTCGACCGCGCCGAACATCCAACAGCTCCGAAAAGTCCGACCGCCACTCGACATCCACATATTCCGCGCCCGCGTCCAGCGCGGCCCGCAGGAAGCGCCGACGCTCCTCTTCCGACCCGTCGAACCGGCCGCCTTCCCACTGCGGTCGACAGGTGACGATCACCGGCTGACGACGCCCCGCCAGCGCTCCACCGACATCCAGATCGACCAGACCGTCGAGGCGCAGCTCGACGAGATCAGCCGCGCGGCAACCATCCCGCCGCGCTCGGAGCGTCGTCAGATCGTTTGCCGTGACCGTTTCGCAGATAAGGGGCATCGACAACAAAAAAAGCCTCTCCACCCGGTGGTTGAAGAGGCTTGATTGAACCGTCTTGACGCGAGCGTTTCAGGTCCGCACTAACACCTCTCCAGCGCGGGCCCAATACCACCGGCGGCCCACCGTGGAACCGAACATCTTCGGGTTCTGGAGAGTTGACATTGCCAGGCGGAGGACACGCGTGCCACCGGCACGATATCAAGCATGTCGAGCGCTTGTCAATCCTCCAGCAACAGGGACTCATGGCCTGGCAGGTGTTCGACGAACCGGACACAACAAATCTTGGGTCGCAGGGCTGAGACCAAGCCGCCGATAACCATCTGTAGAAGCCGGGCTCGCCCAGGCGCTCTAACAGCGGGGCCGTGCTTTGCGGGGGGACAGCAGGCGGGTTCACATCTTATTTACTTGACCCGTAAGCAGTTGCCTGAATAAACTAGGTTGAATCCGAGCCGAGCTCGTTCGCATGATCCTTCTGCCATGAAGTACCGCAGTTCGCTTCTTCTTTCTTCCATTTTCGCGCTCGTCCTCGTCGCCACCCTTCCGGCAGCCACGGCACATATGCCGGTAGACCAGCTCAAGCCGGGCATGACCGGCGTTGGTCGAACCGTCTTCGGGGGGACCACGCGTGACGAGTTCAAGGTGCACATCCTCGGCGTGCTCCGTAACGTTATGGGACCGCGCCGCAACCTGATCCTGGCGAAGCTGGACGGCGGCCCGCTCGCGCAGACCGGCGTGATAGCCGGCATGAGCGGCAGCCCGGTCTATGTCGACGGCAAGCTCGTTGGCGCCGTGTCGTATTCCCTCGGGGCGTTTTCGAAGGAACCAATCGCGGGCATCACGCCGATCGACGAGATGATAGATGCGACGACGCTACCGCTGCGGCGGCCCGTCACCGAGAAGGCGCGGCTCACCTATCCCGTGACGCACGCAGCGATGGCGGCCGTCCTGCGCGGCGAGTTTCTGCGCGTGCGTCCCTTCGCGGAACGTCCAGCGGATATTCAGGCCTTCGGCATCCCGGCATCAGAGGCCGGTCAGGCAGCCATGATGCTGCGGCCGATCGCGACACCGATGATATTGGGTGGATTCGCGAGCGATGTGTTCGACATGCTCGCCTCGCCGTTCCGCGATTCAGGCTTCCTGCCGGTCGCCGGCGGCTCGGGCGCGGCCGCCGCGTCGGCGGCCGCCGGTGGTCCGCTCGAACCGGGCGATGCGGTGGGTGTCAGCCTGATCGGCGGCGATCTCGAGCTCGCGGCCACGGGGACGGTCACGCATGTCGAAGGCAGTCGCGTGTATGCCTTCGGGCATCCCTTCTACAACCTCGGCCCGACCGAGTTCCCGATGACGCGGGCGCACGTGTATACGTTGCTGCCGAGCCTGTTCAACTCCACGAAGATTGCGGGCATTGGGGAAACGATCGGCGTGTTCCAGCAGGATCGCGCCACGGCCATCGCCGGCACGCTCGGCAAGGGACCGCGGTTGATCCCAATCCGCATCGCGTTGGAGCCGGACGGCCGTCCGCGGCGCGAGTTCTCGTTCCAGGTCGTGAACGATCAGCTCTTTACGCCTCTTCTCGCCTATGTATCGATTCTCAATACGCTTCGATCGTACGAGCGCGAGTACGGCGCGGCGACCTTCACCGTGAAAGGCAAAGCCACGCTGAAGTCGCACGGAATGCTCTCGTTCGAAGATGTCTTCACGGGCGAGCAGCCGTCACTCGGGGCGGCGGCGTACATCGCGGCGCCCATCACCTTCGTGCTGGCGAATGACTTCGAGTCGGTGGAGCTCGAGGGCGTCGACCTGACGATTACCTCGTCCGAGCAGCGGCGGACGGCGAAGCTCGAACGAGTCTGGATCGACGAGGTGCGGCCACGGCCGGGCAAGACGGTCGGGCTCAAGATCCTGACGCGCACCTATCGCGGCGAGGAAAGCACGCGAACGGTACCGATCGAGATCCCGGCGAACGCCTCGGGTCCGCTGTCCATTCTGGTGTCCGACGGCCTCCAGCTGGCGCAGTGGGAACAGCGCGAGCTGCGGCAGTCGCTCACGCCGCAGAGTGTCGCCCAGATGATCCGGGTGCTGAACAACGCGCGGAAGAACAACCGCCTGTACGTGAAGCTGCTCACCTCCGAGCGCGGAGCCGTCGTGGATGGCGAGACGCTTTCGTCGCTGCCGCCGTCGGTGCTGGCCGTTTTCGAAGCAGATCGGAACGGCGGGAACTTCATTCCGCTTCGTAGCGCGACCATCGGCGAATGGGAGCTCCCGACCGACCACGCCGTCAATGGCTCGCGTCTCCTGACGATCAACGTGGAGCCCTGATGCCCGGTTGCGGGTCGCGCCCGGTGGCGGCGGACGACTCGTGTGGCTCCGAAACCTTCTAGGTGTCCCCTCTTCCGCTCAGACACGCACGCATGTTCAATCGACTGGTTTTCTTCTGCGCGCTCGCGCTCGTAGCCGCGCTCGGCGTTAACCTCGGCCTGCAGGCCTCCACACCGACCTTCTGGCAGGTCTCCACGCAGAACGACTTCCTCAAGGGAGAAGTGGAGAATCTCTCCATCGATGCCGACGGACGGCTGGTCCTCGGCCCCGCCGCCGAACTCGTCCACGAAACCACGGCGCCGTTTCTTTGGAGTCTGCTCCTGACCCCGGACGGCTCCCTCTGGGCCGGCAGCGGCAACGAAGGCAAGGTGTTCCATATCGACAAGAGCGGCCAGGCCTCGACGTTCTTCGACGCCGTCGAGCTCGAGGTGCATGCCATCGCCGCAGGTCCGAATGGCAGTCTGTACGCGGGAACCTCGCCCGACGGCAAGATCTACAAGATCACGGCCGACGGCAAGTCATCAGTGCTGTTCGATCCGGACGACAAGTACGTCTGGGCGATCGTGACCGACCGTGACGGTACGGTGTACGCGGGGACCGGTGAAAAAGGCGTCATCTACAGAATCACTCCCGAGGGCCGCGGGACCGTTTTCTACCGAACCAAGTCCACGCACGTCACCTCGCTGGCGTTCGATGGGTCCGGGAACCTGCTCGCCGGCACCGAATCACCCGGAAAGTTGTTCCGAATCGACCGGCAAGGCAAGGCATTCGTCCTGCTCGATTCGTCGTTTCGGGAGATCCACGCGATTCGTGTGACCGACAAGGGCGTCATCTATGCGGCTGCCTTCTCGGGAAAGCCGGAAGGCGAAGAGCTGACATCCGAGCGGCCGACAGTGGACTCGCCGCGCGGCGCGCCCATTCCGACGGTGACGACCGAGATCACCGGCATTACGATTCTCGACGTCCCCTCCGCCACCTCCCCGCAGCCGGCCACCGCGCGGCGGCGCGAGGATCGTAGCTTCAAGGGAGCCGTCTACCGGGTTACGCCGGACGGCGTGTGGGACACCGTGTGGGAGTCGGCCGACGACTCTCCGTACGATTTGTCGTTCGACGCGGCGGGCGCGTTGCTCGTGGGCACCGGCGGCAAGGGAAAGATCTTCCGCATCACGGGCGATCCAGCCAGCGCGACGCTGCTGACGCGCGCTGCCGCGCAGCAGGTAACGATGTTCGCGCGCGACGCGGAGGGCCGCAACTACTACGCAACCTCGAACCCGGGAAAGATCTTCCGGCTCACGCCGGACCGCGCCGCTCGCGGGACGTACGAATCGGACGTCCGGGATGCCGCGACCGTGGCCACCTGGGGCAGCATCCGGTGGCGCGCCCTGCTTCCCTCCGGCGCGGAAGCACAGCTCTTCACGCGTTCCGGCAACACCGAGACGCCCGACGACACCTGGAGCGACTGGGCGGGACCGTACAAGAACGCGAATGGCGAACAGATCGCGAGTCCGAAGGCACGCTATCTGCAGTGGAAAGCCATGCTCGCCGGCAGAAACGTCTCACCGGTCCTGACATCCGTGACGGTCGCATATCTCGAGCGCAATCTGCGCCCGGAGGTCTCGTCCATCAACGTTCATCCGCCTGGCGTCGTGTTTCAGAAGCCCTTCTCGAGCGGTGAGCTCGAAATCGCGGGATACGACGAAGCGGCCACGGATGGTCGCGCGTCCGCCAATCCTCAGACCGCATCGTCGGCGAGTCCGCCTCCGCCCGCGCTGGGCCGGCGCATCTATCAGAAGGGCTTGCAGACGTTCGCGTGGAAGGCCGACGACGAGAACGAGGACCGCCTGCAGTACGACGTCATGTATCGGAGCGAGGGCGAGACTGGCTGGAAGCTGCTCAAGCGCGGTCTGTGGGATCCTATTCTCGTCTGGGACACCAGTTCGGTTCCCGACGGCACCTACGTCATCAAGGTCGTCGCATCGGATGCGCCGTCGAATTCACCCGGCATCGCCCTGGCGGGCGAGCTCGAAAGTACCGCCTTCGACATCGACAACACGCCCCCGCGCATCGAGATCACCGGCGTGCGACGCGACAGCGACCGTGCGGTCGCCAGCTTCGTCGTCCGTGATGCGCAGTCGGCCGTGCAGAAGGTGGAATACTCGCTCGACGCGAATCGGTGGCGCGTGATTTATCCGAAGGACGGGATTCCGGACTCGCGCGTCGAGGAGTTCGAGATCGTGCTGGACGGCGAAGCCGCCGCCCGCGGCGCCATCATTCGTGCCTCGGACGCCATGAACAACTCGACGACAGCGGTTGCCGAAGCGGGCGCCACCAGGAAATAGGCGCGGGAAATAGGCGCCGGACGCGGCCCTCGTGGGTCCACGCCAGGCGCCCACCCTTCGTCGCCCGATTCCTGCTTCAACTGCTGCGAAGCTTGGGCCGGACCGTCGTCTGGGCGAGCAGCCACACCATGTTCATGGCGATCGGAGATCCGGCGACGCGGCCCGGCTCGAACCGCGTGGCCGACACCGCGTCGAGCAGCTCGGCGACCTCCGCGCGATCGTGCTGCCGCGCCAGCAGGACTTCGATGTCCACCAGATGGCCTTCGCTGGTGACCACGGCCGCCAAGGCCACCTCCGCGTCAGCCGAGCCGGGCACCGGATTGATCAACATCGCAGGCATGAGCGCGTCGTCGTAGACTCGCGGCAAACGAACCTGCTCCACGGTAACCGGGGTCTCGCGGGCGGGCGATGCCAGCGTCTGGAGCAAGGCGGCCAATGAATCGGTGCGTTCGGGCGAGGCGAAATACATGATGAAGAACATGAGGACCAGCGACGCGCCGGTCGACGCGGTGGCGCCGAGCGCCGCCCACACCAGGTGCAGATCCTCGAACATCCGCTGCACCTTCGAGGGGATCGACTCGTAGCGCTCCGCCTTGATCCGGCTGAGGACGCCCGCCCTCACGCCTGCCGTGACCTCCGCCGTTCGTGGGAACGAGGCCGCCGCCGCGCGCAATGCGCCAGCGATCGCGCCGAGCCCACGCAGTTCATGCGCGCATGCAGAACAGAATTCCACGTGCGTTTCGATCTCGATCTGCTCGCCGACCGGCAGCTCGCCATCGTGGAATGCGGCAAGCCGCCCACGGATTGCAGCGCAGGTCAGAACGTCCATGCTCCCCTCAATTCCGCCCGCAAGGCCTCGCGCGCGCGGGCAAGCCGCGACTTGACGGTTCCCACGGCGACGCCGAGCGAATACGCGATCTCCTCGTAACTGAGCCCGTCGATCTCGCGAAGCACGATCGCCGTCTTCTGATCGAACGGCAGCTGGTCGAGCGCCACCCAGATACGTGAGGCGAGCTCCTTGCGCCCCAGGACGCGATCAGGCGCCTCCGCGTCCCCCGGGGACGGCAGCTCGCCGTGCTGGCGCAGATGCTCCTCGAGTGAGACCTGGTCGTTGCGCCGCCGCCGGCGCCACCAGCGCTGCCGGTTGCGGGCCTGATTGACGACAATCCGGTAAATCCAGGTGCGAAGGGTTGAGTGCCCGCGGAAGCTGCCGATGGTGCGAAAGACGCGCAGGAAGACTTCCTGCGACAAGTCGAGAGCTTCGTTGTGGTCGCTGAGCAGGTGGACGGCAAGCTGATAAACCATCCGCTGGTGCTCTTCGACCAGCTCGGCGCACGCCAGCTCGTCTCCCGTGGCGCACCGTTGAACAAGCTGCGCCTCTTGGGTGCCGATTTCGGACCAGCCGATCGCGCGCGCTGGCTTCACCGACAGCTCCCCAGACATCCAAGCATGCCTCCAAGGATACCGGTACTTAGTTAGACCCGCAATACCTGTGAAGGTTCCGTTTTTGCTAGGATAGC
>JACPPN010000224.1 GCA_016190995.1 Acidobacteriota bacterium
ACCTCAACACGCACCCTAATGCTTGTTCGAACCAGTCGGCCGCCGGCGCCAGGTAGCGGGCGATATCCCCGCAATCTTCTTGAAGGCGCGGCTGAACGCCGCCTCTGAGTCGTACCCCACGTCGCGCGCGACCGAGGCTACCTTCGCCGCACCGTCCGAGAGCAACCTCGCGGCCATCTGCATGCGCCAGTGCGCGAGATAGCGCATGGGCGGCTGTCCCAAGAACTGAGTGAACCGATCCGCGAGCGCCGAGCGCGAGACTCCGATCGCCCTTGCGAGCCGTTCCAACGTCCACGAATGGGCTGGGCGATCGTGCAACAACGCGAGTGCGTGCCCGACGATCGGATCCCGCAGGGGCGCGCAGATAGTCGGCGGTGTGAAGGCCGCGGAGCGGCAAATCGCTCGGAAGATGAAAATCACACGTCGGATCGACCCTACAGATACCGATCGAGGAAGCTGCCAGCCGGGAGTTCAACATGAAACGGCCCGACCCGATCATTGACGAGCCAGCAGAGCCGATCTGCGGTCCTCGCCGACTACTTCCGCCTGACCGTGGATTGCTTCACGCGTCAGATTGCATTACACTGTAGTGCATGGCCCGCAAGAGCGAAGTGTACACGTGGCGCGTCTCTTCCGCGATGAAAGCCAGCCTCGAGGAGACGGCGCGCAATGCGAATCGAAGCGTCGCCAGGTTGTTGGACGAGATCGTGGCTGAACGGCTCGACGCGACCGGACCGACAGACGAGGCGGAAATGCACAACCAGCGCCGCCTCCATGTTCGAGCTGCGCGTTTCGCCGGACGGCTCTCCGGCACCGACCCGGTTCGTGGTGAGAAGGCGAAGGCTCGGGTTCGAGCGCGCCTCACCGAACGCCGCGCCCGTGTACGTTAAGGCGCTCGCCGACACCGGCGCCCTGCTGGCATACCTCGACGCCGCGGACCGATGGCACGCGCGCTGCCGGTTGGCGTTCGGGCAGTTTCGGCTGCCGCTGACAACGTCAACGGCGGTCCTGACCCAGTTATTTCATCTGGTCGGCGATACTCCGCGCGAGATGGACATCAGAATCTGATTCGCACTCCCGTTTGCACGAGCCGCGGACTGCCGGGCAGAATCCCCCGCGCCCGATCGACGATGAACACGTCATCGAGCACGTTCTTCACGGCCAGAAACACCGTCGCACGCCGAAGATCGTAGTTCACGGCCGCGTTCCACACGGTGTAGCCGGGGATCAGTCCACGTTGCCCGTCGGGTGTGGGCACGACCGTGTTGAGGTCGTCGCCGAATTGCTTGCTCGTGTGGACCGCCTCGAGCAGCACATCGAACCCAGACGGGTGCGCGTACCCGGTGGCCAGCGTCAGCAGCTGTTCGGGTGCATACGGCAAGCGGTTGCCCGTGACGCTCACGGCCTGAAAGCCCGAGATACTGCTGAACCGGACGCCGGTGAAACGGGCGATCGGGATGAAGGTATAAGCGACGCGCAGGTACACGTTGTGCCGCGAGTCAAGCAGCGCGGCGCTGTCGATCCGACTGGCGAGCTCCAGTCCTTGATGCAGCGTCTCGCCCCCGTTGGTCAGGGCGGCGCCCACGCCCCCGGCGAGGCTCGCCGGTACGACCTGGTTCTCGTAATCCATGCGGAAGAACGTGCCGTCCAGTCGGAGTCCCGGAGTCACCGTCGCGCGGACGCCGAGCTCGGAGTTCCAACTCAGCTCCGGATCGAGTTCCACGACTCCACCTTGGTTCGTGATGATGTCTTCGGTACGCGGGGGCGCAAACCCGCGATGTACGCCGCCAAAGACGGTTGTGTGCTCTCCGGCGGTGTACGACACACCAATGCCCGGAATGACACGCGTGAGGTCGGTCGTTCCGCTCACGTTCGGGGTCGCTGCGGTGGCCTGCGCGCATGGCGTCAAGCCGCACTGATTGATGCGCGTAAACCGAATGTGTTCGAGGCGCACGCCTGGCGTGATCGTCCACCCTCCCATCAAGAACCGGTTCTGGACGAAGGTCGAGTACGCCTGATTGCGGCGCAGGTTTCGCTCGGCGAGCACGCCCGAGCGCGCCGTCGGGGTGTCCCCGTTCTCCTGTCGGCGATTCTGCCTCTCGACGTGCAGCCGGACGCCGACGTCGGCTTCGCTCGGCACGCCGAAGGCGCGGTGGTTGACGCGCAGCCGCGGCTCCACCCCCCACGTGTAGTACTGCCGCAGCCGACCTTCGTTGCCGCACGTCGTCGAGAGGTTCGCCATTCCACCGCACGTCGGATCGGCGGCGTCGTTCGGGCGCTGGGCGGAGTTGCTGGACTGCCGCCACCAATGGCGCCGGAATGATGTGACGTAGACGTTCGTCGTCAGGGCGAGATTGCCGCTCAGCGTGTAGGCGTGTGTGGCCGACGTGCCGTACCGATCGACGTAGAAGAAGTCGTTCTTGAATGGATTGGCGCGCGGGTTCACGCGATACTCGTCCTGGCGGAGCCCCGAGTAGGTGATGTTCGAGTCTTCACTGTAGTAGTTCCCGCGGAACGTCCATGTCTGGTTGGTGCCGACCGGCTGCACCAGCTTGGCATTGACGTCGTTCAGCTTCGAGTGGATGTGCTCGCGCGCGCCGTCGCCCTGCTTCCGCATGTAGTCGAGCAGAAAGCCGGTTCGGCCGATCGTGCTGCCGTAGTTTGCGTGACCATTGACGTACTTGCGATTGCCGCCGGCGAGCGTGACGGATCCGGCGGATTGCGCTGGCGGCATGGGCGTGACGTAGTTCACGAGGCCGGCGATCGTCTGCGGACCGTAGGCGATCTGTGCACCTCCTTTGAGGACCTCGATGCGTTCGAAGCGCTCGATGGGCGGATGGTAGTAAGACGCATTGTCGCCGTACGGCGCGTAGGTCAGCGGAATCCCGTCCTCGAGCAGGAGTACTTTGTTCGCGCGCGTCGGGTTGAGGCCGCGAATCCCGATGTTGGGTCGGAGACCGAAGCCTTCCTCGTCGCGCACGTGTACGCCCGCAACCTTGCGGAGCGCCTCGTTGGTCGTAAACACGCGGCTCTTGTCGAGCGCCTCGCGCTCTATGATGTCAACGGAACCTGGCAGGCGTCGTAGGCGTTCATGGCTGCCGGCGACCTCCGGGGCCAGCACACGGACATCCTCGGTCAGCGTGCCGACCTGAAGCACCAAGCGCAGGCGGCGCGTCTCGCCGGCCATGAGCGACACCCGCTGAACCGCGACCGTGAACCCCGGGCTCGTGGCGCTCACGTGATACTCGCCGGGCAGGAGGTCGCTGACCTCGAAGGAGCCCTGCCCGTCGGCATCGACTCGGCGCTCAAAGCCGGCAGCTTCCCGGCGGATGGCGAGCGCGGCGTGCGCAATGACCGCGCCGGTCTGATCGAGGACCTCACCCGCGAGCGAGGCCATGCGCAGTTGGACAGCCGCAGG
>JACPPN010000226.1 GCA_016190995.1 Acidobacteriota bacterium
GATGGTCACGGCCAGCCCGCCGTCCGAGCAATCGTGACCGGAACCGAGAAGGCCCAGGGCAGCAAGCTGCACGACGAGTTGCTGGAGCGCACGCTCCCGGGCGAGATCGAGGTCCGGCGGCAGACCTCTGACCAGCCCGTGGACGGTCTTCAGATACTCTGAGCCTCCGATTTCGCCTCGGTTCTCGCCGAGCAAGACGACTGTCGCGTCTGTCGCGAAAGGCCGGCGGACGATCCGCCCCGCATCCTCGACGAGCCCGACAATGCCAATGACCGGCGTGGGGAAGATTGCCCTGCCGTCGGTCTCGTTGTAGAAGCTGACGTTCCCCCCCGTGATGGGCACCTCCAGCGCGCGACAGGCCTCGGCCATGCCCGCCACGGCTCTCGCGAACTGCCACATGATCTCCGGTCGTTCGGGATTCCCGAAGTTCAGGCAGTTGGTGGCGCCGATTGGCGTCGCGCCCGCGCACACGACATTGCGGGTGGCTTCCGCGACGGCCAGCATCGCGCCGCGATACGGATCCAGGTGGCAGTACCGGCCGTTGCCATCCACCGACATCGCAACCGCGCGCGACGTGCCCTTGATGCGGACCGCGGGCGTCCCCGTCCCGGCGAGACTCAGGGTATTGGTCCGCACCATGTGGTCGTACTGGCGGTAGACCCATCGCTTGCTCGCGATGGTCGGCGAAGCGAGGAGCTTCAGCAGCGTGTCGCGTGGAGCGTACTGTGGTCCGATGGCATCGAGGTCGAGCTGCTGGACCTCGCCAAGGTATTCCGGCGTCCTCATCGGACGTTTGTAGAGGGGTGCCTCGTCGGCGAGCGCCTTGTTGGGAATCTCGGCGACGAGCCGGCCGTGGTCTTTGACACGCAGCAACCCGTCATTGGCGACCCGGCCGATCCGGACGGCGTGCAGATCCCACTTGTCGAAGATCGCCTCGACCTCCCTCTCGCGGCCCTGCTTGACGACGAGCAGCATCCGCTCCTGCGATTCGGACAGCATGATCTCGTAGGGCGTCATACCGGCTTCGCGCTGCGGCACGAGCGACACGTCGATCTCGATTCCGACCCCGCCCCGGGCGCCCATCTCGCACGTCGAGCAGGTCAGGCCCGCGGCGCCCATGTCCTGCACGCCGACCAGCGCGTCGCCCTTCATCAGCTCCAGGCACGCCTCGAGCAGCAGCTTCTCCATGAACGGATCGCCGACCTGCACGGCAGGTCTTTTCTCCGCCGCCGCCTCGTCGAATTCCGCCGACGCCATCGTCGCGCCGTGAATCCCGTCGCGGCCGGTCTTGGCGCCCACGTAGTAGACGGGATTTCCTGCGCCGCTGGCGGAGCCCTTCACGAGAGCGTCGGCCTTGGCGACCCCGACGCACAGAACGTTTACGAGCGGATTTCCCGAGTACGGCTCTTCGAACGCGATCTCCCCGCCGACAGTTGGAATCCCGATGCTGTTGCCGTAGCCCGCGATGCCGGCGACGACCCCCTCGAGGAGACGGGCATTCCACCGGTCGTCGAGCGGGCCGAACCGCAGCGAGTTGAGGAGCGCGATCGGCCTCGCGCCCATGGTGAAGATGTCGCGAATGATGCCGCCGACGCCGGTCGCCGCACCCTGATACGGCTCGATGAACGACGGATGGTTGTGCGATTCGATCTTGAAGACGGCGGCCAGACCGTCGCCGATATCGACCGCACCCGCGTTTTCGCCCGGCCCCTGAAGCACCCGCGGTCCGTCGGTGGGCAACGTGCGCAGATGAACCCGCGAGCTCTTGTAGCTGCAATGCTCCGACCACATGACCGAGAAGATCCCGAGCTCCGTCAGGCTGGGATCCCGGCCCAGGATCTTGCGGATCCGTTCGAGCTCCTCGTCCGTGAGACCATGCCGTTCCAGCGTGTTGCGGTCGATCGTGTCCGACATGTGTCCTACACGGCGGCGTTCGCGAGAGCGCGGACGACCGACTCGAACAGGATGATGCCATCGCCGCTTCCGAGCGGCAGCTCACACGCCCGCTCCGGGTGCGGCATCAAGCCGACGATGTTTCGCGCCTCGTTGCAGATGCCGGCAATGGCATCGATCGAGCCGTTCGGATTTGCTTCATCCGTGACGATACCGGCTGCGTCGGTATACCTGAAAATCACCTGGCGGCGCGCTTCGAGTGCGGCGACAACCTCCGGCGGTGCGTAGTAGTTGCCTTCCCCGTGCGCGATCGGCAGCCTGAGGATCTGTCCGTGCGTGCAGGCCGCCGTAAACGGCGTATCGATTTGCTCGACCCGAAGGTAGACATGCTCGCAACGGAACTTGAGACCGCGGTTGCGGAGCATCGCTCCTTTCAGCAGTCCGGCCTCCAGCAGGATCTGAAACCCGTTGCAGATCCCGAGCACCGGCCCCCCCGCGCTGGCGAACGCCGTGACGGCGTCCATCACCGGAGAGAACCTTGCAATAGCTCCGGTTCGAAGATAGTCGCCGTGAGAGAAGCCACCAGGCAGGATCACCACGTCCGCGCCGCGCAGATCGGTGTCCTTGTGCCAGACGAACTCCGCTTCGTGCCCGAGGACGTGTTTTACCGCGTGATAGGCGTCGTGGTCGCAATTGGATCCCGGGAACACGACGACCGCAAATTTCATTGGCAGGTCTCCTCTAGCCGCGAAGCTGCGCCGCTTGGCGCTGTTCTGGACGGTTTGAGGCGCAGCGTCGCTGCCGCCCCCCGTCTTCGCGGGCCTTCACGGCTCGGCCGCCTCGACTTCGACACGGTAGCTTTCAATCACCGGATTGGCCAGCAGCCTGTCGGCCATCTCCGACACGCGCCGCCGCGCCTCGTCGGCGGACGCCGCCGCCAGATCCATCTCGAAGTACTTGCCCTGGCGCACGTCCTGCACGTCCCGATAGCCAAGTGAGTGCAGCGCGTCCGCAATCGTCTTGCCCTGCGGGTCGAAGACCGACGGCTTCAGCGTCACGAACACACGGGCCTTCATGCGCGTATCTCGACCTCCGGGATCCGGGGTCCGAACAGACGCCCGAACACTTCGTCCACGTGGCGCAGGTGCCGCCGCACGTCGAACGCCTCCTCGATGTCCTGTCGCGTCAGGACGCGTGCCACGTCGAGGTCGGCGATGAGCAGATCCTTGAACGCGAGCCCTTCGTTCAACGACCGCATGGCGTTGCGCTGCACCCAGTCGTAGGCCTCCTCCCGCGAGACACCGCGTCGAGCGAGCTCCAGCAGCACCGTTCCGGAAAAGACGATCCCGCGCGATCGATTGAAGTTCTCGAGCATGCGGTCCGGGTGCACGACCATGCCACGGACGATGTCGGTGAAGCGCCGAATCATGTGATCGAGCGCAATGAAGCTGTCGGGCAGTATGACGCGCTCCACGGAGGAGTGTGAGATGTCGCGCTCGTGCCACAAGGCGACGTTCTCGAGCGCGGCGGTACAGTTGCCGCGAAGCAGCCTGGCCAGCCCGGTAATCTGCTCGCAGGCAATCGGATTGCGCTTATGGGGCATGGCGGACGAGCCTTTCTGCCCCTTCTCAAACGGCTCTTCCACCTCGCCGATCTCCGTCTTCTGCAGGCCTCGAATCTCCAGCGCACACTTCTCGAGCGTCGCGCCCGTGATTGCCAGGGCCGCCAGCAGCTCGGCGTGACGATCCCTCTGAACGATCTGCGAGGACACCGGCGCCGCCTGAAGCCCGAGCGCCAGGCACGCGCGCGCCTCGATTTCGGGGCCCAGGTGCGCATACGTACCCACTGCGCCGGAAAGCTTCCCGACGCTCACGACCTCCTTCGCGCGGCGCACCCGGACGATGTCGCGAAGGACTTCGGCGTACCAGATCGCCAGCTTCAGGCCCAGCGTAATCGGCTCCGCATGGACGCCATGGGTACGGCCGATCATCGGGGTCGTCTTGTGCTCTTCGGCGCGATCCCGGACGGCCTGTGCCAGCCGCGCGAGTCCGGCGAGGATCAGATCGCAGGCCTCGCGCATCTGCAGCGCCTGCGCGGTGTCGAGGACGTCGGACGACGTCAGACCGAAATGCACCCAGCGGGCGGCGGGCCCCACCTGCTCCGCAACGGCCGTCGTGAAGGCGATGACGTCGTGGCGGGTGGTTCGCTCGATTTCCTCGATCCGGGCCGCCTCGACGCCGGGGCAGCGCGCGATTTCCTCCGCGGCTTCGCGCGGCACAATCGCCGCCTCAGCCATCGCCTGCGCCGCGGCAACTTCGACCTGCAGCCAGGTCTCGTACTTCCGCTGGTCGCTCCAGATGCGCCCCATCTCGGGGTGGGTGTAGCGCGGAATCATGATGGACGCGACACGTTCCGTCTCGCTCGAGCCCGTCGTCGCCAACTAGCCGAGGTCGAGCTCGGCGCGCGACAGCTTGAACTGGTCGAGTGGACCAACCACCGTCAGCGACAAGGACCCGTTACTGCACAACTGCCCCGCGACCCGGGAGAGATCGTCCTCATTGACTCGCTGCACGCCGTCGAGCGTCTCATCGAGACTGAACTGGCGGTCGAAGTAGATCTCCTGTCGCGCCAGATGCGACATCCGGCTGGACGTGTTCTCCAGACTGAGCATCAGGCTGCCCTTGAGATGATCTTTCGCGCGCTGCAGTTCGTCGGTGGGAATCGCCAGCCGGATCCCGCGGAGCTCGGCGACGACCAGATCGACGAGCTCGCGGACCGTGTCGTTCGCGCAACCCGCATAAATCGTGAGCAGGCCCGCGTCGCGATACGCGCTCAGGCCGCTGAAGACCGAATAGGCGAGGCCGCGTTTCTCCCGGACGTTCTGGAACAGCCGGGAGCTCATCGATCCACCGAGAATCGTGTTCAGAACGTAGCTGACGTAGCGATCCTCGTGCCGCTGCGGAAGGCTGCTGCCACCGAGGCAGATGTGACTCTGTTCGAGATCCTTGGTGCGCGTGATGATCTGCGGGACGGCGACCGGCGCCCGGTCGGACACGGCCGACCGATCGGTCGGCAACGCCTCGAAGGCCTTGACGATGAGCGATCGGACCTGTGCGTGGTCCAGATTGCCCGCGGCCGAGACGATCAGATTCGGGGCGCTGTACGCCTTTCGGAAGTACTCGCACAGCGTCCGCCGGTTCAAGGCCTCGACCGTCTCGGGAACGCCGAGAATCGGCCGGCCCAGCGGATGCCCTTCCCAGAAATGCTGCGTGAAGAGCTCGTGAACGAGATCGTCGGGGGTGTCCTCGACCATCTTGATCTCTTCGAGGACCACCTTTTTCTCACGCTCGATGTCGCCGTCCTCGAACGCAGGGTTCAGCAGGATGTCCGCGAGCAGATCGATGGCGATCGGGAGATGCTCGTCGAGAACCTTGATGTAGTAGCCCGCGTACTCCTTGGCGGTGAAGGCGTCGAGCTGCCCGCCGACCGAATCGATGGCCTGGGCGATGTCCTCCGCCGACCGATGTGCGGTGCCCTTGAAGAGCATGTGCTCGACGAAATGCGCGATCCCGCTCTGGTCGTCACCCTCGTGCCGCGAGCCCCGCGTCAACCACACGCCGATCGCCACGGATCGGACGTGCGGCATCGTCTCGGTGATGAGCCGCAGACCGTTGTCGAGGACTTCGCGAAGAATCATGCCGCTGGACATCGGGAACCTTCGGGCGCCGGCAGGCTCCCGTGCGTCTGCAGTCGCGGGATGGGGGACTTACGCGAGCAACGTCAAACAGGATAGCACGCGCAGAGGACGTGACCAAGCGAAGGTGGGCTGTAGATCGCGTGGTACAATGCACGATCTGCAACAAACAGGCGAATCGCGCATATGGCAGGCCCGCTCGCACGACAGGATCTCGCGGAACTGGAACGGCCGGAGCTGGAAGAGGCGCTGGCGCATCTCGGCAGTGCGCCGTTCCACGCGCGGCAGCTCTATCGCTGGATTCACAGGCGCGGCGTCACCGACTTCGGCGCGATGACCGACCTCTCGCGCGATCTGCGGGCCGCACTGGCGGCGCGGTTCACCGTCTCGCAACCGCGCGTCCTGCACCGCGACACGTCCGCCGACGGCACGACGAAATCCCTCCTGCAGCTCGTCGACGGCGCGAAAATCGAGTCGGTCTTCATCCCCGACACGCCGGCGATGACGTTCTGCATCTCGACCCAGGTGGGATGCGCCATGCGCTGCGGGTTCTGCCTGACGGGAAAAATGGGACTCGTGCGGAACCTGACCGCCGGCGAAATCGCCGGCCAGGTCCGCCTGCTCGCCGCGGAGCGGCAGATGCTCGACCGCCGCTTCAACATCGTGCTGATGGGCATGGGCGAGCCGCTGCACAACTACGACGCGACGATGAAGGCGCTGCGCATGCTCGCGGACCCCATGGGACTCGCGGTATCACCGAGGCGCATCACGCTGTCGACGGTCGGCGTCCTTCCCGCGCTCGAGCGGCTCGCCACCGAGCCGCTGATGCCGAACCTCGCCGTCTCGCTGCACGCCACACGGGAGGATCAGCGCGATCTGCTCGTGCCGCTCAACCGCAAGTACGGGCTGTCGGAGCTCGTCGAAGCGTGCCGAAAGTTCCCGCTGAAGCGGCGAAGCCGAATCACGTTCGAGTACGTGCTCCTCTCAGGCGTGAACGACACGCCCGAAGACGCCCGACGGCTGGTCAAGCTGTTGAGCGGCCTCAAGGCGAAGGTAAACCTGCTGCCACTGAATGAAGCCGCCGGTATCCCCTTCGCGCGCCCCTCGGACGACCGCGTCAGTCGTTTCGCGGAGATCCTGGCCGATCATCATCTGACGGTATCGGTCCGCAAGAGCCGCGGTCGCGACATCCGCGCGGCGTGCGGTCAATTGATCGTCGAGGGAGCCAGGACATCACCGGCTCAGGCTATGGCGGCGCTCATGCGGTGATTCGCTGACGCCGGGGCTGCTCGCCCTGTCAGGCCGGCGTGGCGAGCCATTCACCTCTCAGCTCTCCCGACGCCGCCTCCCGAATCATCACGTCAACCCACGTATTGCGTGTCCGACCCGGCGCAATCCTGACCTTGAGGTAGTTGCCCGTAAGCGCCAGCGTGCCGTCCTCCAGTGTGAGAGCGCGGTGCACGGAGCCGACCTGCCGAGACCTGAACCGCCCGGTCAATTCCCCGGCAATCGACCGCAGCTCCAGAGAACGGGCCCGAATGACGTCGCCCGGAACCTTCTCCGGAAGCGCCGCCGCGACGGTCCCCGGCCGGTCGGAGTACGGAAACACGTGAAGCGCCGTCAAGGGTGACGATCGCAGATACTCGGCGTTGTGCCGAAAATCGTCGTCGGTCTCACCCGGAAATCCAACGATCACATCCGAGCCAATCGCCGCATTGGGCAGACGCCGACGAATGCGATCGACGAGACGCCGATAGTCCTCGAACGCGTACGGCCGCTGCATCGCGCGCAGCATGCGGTCGCTGGCGTGCTGGAGCGGCAGATGGAAGTGCGCAGCGAACCTCGGACTCTCAGCGACGAGATCCACCAGTGGCGCCGAGCAGTCCATCGGCTCGAGCGAGCTTAGCCGGAACCGCACGTCTCCGGCGCGGCGATCCAGTTCCTCCAGGAGGGCCGACAATGCGGCCGGCGGATCGAGATCCCGGCCGTACGAGCCGAGATGGACGCCGGTGATCACGACTTCCTTGTAGCCCGCGTCCGTCGCGCGCTGAACGGCATCGAGCACGTTCCCGGCAGGAAGGCTTCGTCCCGAGCCGCGGGTCGAGGGAATGACGCAGTAGCTGCACGGCTCGTCGCAGCCTGTCTGGATGCGCAGCGTAAGGGCCGTCCGGCCCGCGAACCCCGGTTCGAGTTGGCCGCCGCATGCCCCCTCCCCGTCACCGAACCGCCCGGCGGTCGTCTGCAGCGCCAGCTCGCGCGGCGCGCCGGCCACGAGCTGTTCCTTGCTTCCGTTTGCCACGACGCGGACGACCCCGGGCAAGTGCGCCACTTCTTCTGGCCGGCGCGTCGCGTAGCATCCGGTGGCAATGATGCGGGTCGAGGGGTTCTGCCGGGCGATACGCCGAATCACCTGACGCGCGCTTTGATCCGCGGTCGCCGTCACGGAACAGGTATTGACGACGACAAGATCCGCTCTGTCGGCCGAGGAGGCTTCCGCACCCGCAGCACGAAGCTGTTCCTCGATCTGCAACGAATCAGCTTGATTGACCCGACAGCCGAACGTGACGATGGCGTACTTCACAGGCCAGCGAATCGGGGAAAGCCTCGAGGTGTGGTCCTTGGAACCAAAGCTCCGGCTCAGCGGCTGACGTCCACCTTGAGGCGCGCCGAGGCGTCCTCGATCTTGTCCGCCAGTTTCCGCTTATAGCCCTTCAAGCGCTCCGCCAGGCCAGCATCGGCAATCGCCAGAATCTCGGCCGCGAGGACGCCTGCGTTGGTTCCACCCATCGTCCCGATTGACACGGTCGCGACCGGGACGCCCGGCGGCATTTGGACCGTCGAGAGCAGCGCATCGAGTCCCTGAAGGGGCGAGGAGTCGATCGGCACGCCGATGACCGGTCTCACCGTTCGTGACGCAATCACGCCGGCCAGATGCGCCGCCGCCCCCGCCCCGGCGATGAAGACCTGGACGCCTCGCTCCTCCGCGTCCCGAATGAGCCGCTCGACACGATCCGGGGATCGATGTGCTGAGGCCACGTCCATTTCGCATGAGACGCCGAGCTCGCCCAACACGTCGACGGCCCCCTGCATCGTCGGCGCATCGGAATCCGATCCAATCAGGATCAGGACCTGCGTGCGTGTCATCGTCGTCTCCCGCGGCCTATGCCGGCGAGCCGAGGCTTCCCTCTCGTCCCGTCGCGATGAGGGCTTTGCGTCCAATGTCGCGCCGTGCATGCTTGCCGTCGAAGTCAATGAGGTCGACGGCGGCGTAGGCGCGCGCGATCGCGTGCGGATAGTCGTCGCCTCGCGCCACGACCGTGAGGACGCGTCCGCCGCCGGTGATCACGCGGCCCTCGCGAACCCGGGTGCCGGCGTGGAAGACAAGCACATCGGTCATTCGCTCGACGGCGTCGAGCCCCTCAACCACCTTCCCGGTTTCGTACGCTCCCGGGTACCCCCCCGACGCCACGACGACGCCGACGTACACATCGCGCTTCAGCACGCACTGTCTCCCATCGAGCGTGCCTGACGCCGCTGCCTGCATCAAGTCGATCAAGGATGATTCGACGAGCGGCAACACGACCTGCGCTTCCGGATCGCCGAGCCGCACGTTGAACTCGACCACCTGCGGGCCATTGGCCGTCAGCATCAAGCCGCAGTAGAGGAAGCCGCGATACTCACGGCCCTCCGCGGCCATGCCGTCGAGAACGGGCGCCACGACGTCGCGCATGACGCGCGCCTCCATCCGAGACGTCATGAACGGGCTCGGCGCGAACGCGCCCATGCCGCCGGTGTTCGGACCGCGATCGCCATCGAAGGCGCGCTTGTGATCCTGCGCGGATCCGAGAGGCACCGCGCCGTGTCCATCGCTGAGGACGAAGAACGAGGCCTCTTCGCCGGCGAGGCACTCCTCGACCACGAGTCGATCGCCCGATTCGCCGAACTTGCGCTGGACCATGAGATCCTCGATGGCGCGCTCGGCGGTCTCATGGTCGGGCGCGACGACGACGCCTTTCCCGGCGGCGAGGCCATCGGCCTTGACGACGACGGGGAACCCGAAGCGCGCCAGCGCCCGACGCGCGGCGTCGGCGCTGTCGCAGATCGCGAAGCTGGCCGTCGGCACGCCGTACCGGGCCATCAGCTCCTTTGCGAACGCCTTGCTGGTTTCCAGTGCAGCGGCCTCGCGGGTGGGGCCCAGGATGGCCAGGCCCTCACGCGCGAACAGGTTGGTGATCCCCCGCGACAGGGGGAGTTCGGGCCCAACGACCGTGAGATCGACCCTCTCCTGGCGTGCAAACTCGAGAAGCCGAGCCGGATCTTGCGTAGAGGGTCCGAGACGGACGAGACGCTCGATCCCGGCGTTACCCGGGGCGCAGCAGACCTGGTCCGCGCCGATCTCGGCAGCCAGCTTCCAGACGAGCGCGTGTTCGCGCGCTCCGCTGCCGACAACGAGAACGTTCATGGGGCAGCCGCGGTTTCGGGGCACGGCCGATGCCGGCTGTCGCGCCCCGCAGCCGACCGGGAGCAACCTTGAGTTTTCGTTGACGCCGCCTCAGCTTTATGCCTAGAATCCGCCCTTGTCCGTGATAGCCTAGCACATTCGGCCCATGCTATCAGGCCGTCGCAAAAGGGGGTGGGCGTACGCTTGGCTGAAGTCAAAGTGCAGGAAGGTGAATCGATTGAGAGTGCCCTGCGCCGGTTCAAGAGAAAGGTTCAGCAGGAAGATATCATCAAGGATATCAAGAAGCATTCCTTCTATCTGAAACCGGGGGACAAGCGCCGCGCGAAGCAGGCACTTGCGCGCAAGCGCAGTCGGAAGAAGCAACGTCGCGAGCTCGAGTAGCGAAACAGGCAAGGACACAGAATCGTATGGAGTTCCAAGACAAGGTCCTTCGGTGCGTGGATTGTGGAACGGAATTCATCTGGACGGCGGGCGAACAGCTGTTCTTCGCCGACAAGAACTTCAAGAACGAGCCCAAGCGGTGCAAGTCGTGCAAGGCGAAACGGGCCAACCGCGTCGCCACGGGAGGACCGGTCGTGCGTGAGCGCGTGGAGACGCAGACGGTCTGCTCGGCGTGCGGGAAAGAGACGACTGTGCCGTTTCGTCCCACTCAGGGGCGTCCGGTGTTTTGCCGCGAGTGCTTTCAGCAACGGAAGTTTGCCGGCGCCGGCGGGGTCTAGTTCGAGGGAGCTTCCTGCGAGCCCGGAGGGCCATGCATCGCATGGCCCTCCGGGTTTGGAGGGGGCGTCGGGGCCCCGGCTATATGTCGCGCTCTAGCGCCACGGACGCAAAAACCCCCGCCATTCTTGACACTCTTTGATCTTCCACATTACACTTGGCGGTCATTTTCGATACCGGTAGGGCGGTCGAGGGTCCGGTTCGACGAGAGCCGCGGCGTGTCGCAGAGGGAGAGCAGTAATGCAGATCGATGAACGGGTCGTCAACGATGTGACGATTCTCGACCTGAAGGGCAAGATGACTCTGGGAGAGGGCGACGAGCTCTTGAAAGAAAAAATCAACAGTCTAGTCCAGCAGGGGCGACGCAAGCTCCTCCTGAACCTGGGAGGCGTCCCGTATATCGACAGTGCCGGCCTCGGCGAAATCGTCCGTACCTACACGACCGTCAGCCGCCAGGGTGGCAAGCTGAAGCTCCTGAATCTCACCAAGCGTATCCAGGATCTGCTGGCCATCACGAAGCTGCTGACGGTTTTCGAAACCTTCGATGCGGAACAGGAGGCCGTCCGCAGCTTCTCGTAACAGGCGGGACCCCTGACTCCTCCTGCGCGCTACATGGCGCGTGATCCTCTCCCCCAGCTCGCCGTCCGGGATGCCTCGCCCGCGGAGCAGGCGCGCCCGCTGGCGCTCAGCCTTCTCGTCTCGCTGCGGCCAGCGCAGTGGACGAAGAACCTGATCGTTTTTGCCGGGCTCATCTTCGGCCGCGAGCTGTTCGATCCCGTCTCGGTCCTCCGTTCGATTGGAGCGTTCCTCATCTTCTGCGCGCTGTCGGGGATCGTGTATCTTCTCAACGACATCGCGGATCGCGATGCCGACCGGCGCCATCCCCTCAAAGCTCAACGGCCCATCGCGTCCGGCGAGCTCTCGCCGCGGACCGCGGCCGCCTTTGGGTCGGTGCTCGCGGTCGGGTCGCTCGGCGCGGCCTATTGGCTTGGCGTCGGTTTCGGCGTCGTCGCGAGCGCCTACGTGGGATTGCTCGCCCTCTATTCCGCGTTTTTGAAGCACGTGGTCATCATCGACGTCCTGACCATCGCGGTGGGGTTCGTCTTGCGCGCCGTCGCCGGCGCGGTCGTCATCCACGTGCCGTTCAGCCACTGGCTGCTCGTGTGTACGATTCTGCTGGCGCTGTTCCTCGCGCTCAGCAAGCGTCGGCATGAAATCGTCCTGCTGGCCGATCACGCCAGGGGACATCGGCGCATTCTCGAGGAGTACAGTCCGTACCTGCTCGATCAGATGGTTTCGGTGGTGACCGCCTCCACCCTGATGGCGTATGCCTTCTACACAATCAGCCCCGAGACGGTGGAGAAGTTCGGTACCGACCTGCTTGGCCTCACGGTGCCATTCCCGTTGTATGGCATCTTCCGCTACCTGTATCTGGTGCACCAGAAGGAAGGCGGAGGCAGCCCGGCGGAAATGCTGGTGAACGACCGGCCGCTTCTCGTCTGCGTCGCCCTCTGGGCGGCGGCCATCGTTGTCATCATCTACCGGCCGCTGCCCATGTGGTGACGGTGGGAGCCGACATGCGGCACGTGGACACACCCGACGTCTCGGGGCGCACATTTGCGCATGCCAGACTTCAGCATCCGTTCCGATTCGGTCGACGTCGAGCAGATCATGCGCCGCATCCGGGCGCGCATCAGGGAGAAGCGTGGCGTCGATTACACCGAAGACGAGATCCGCGAGCTCGCCAACGTCAAGCTTGAGAAGTTCCTCGATCCGGACAAGGTTCGGTCGGATCTGATCGAGCACTACCGCCGACAGCGTCCGATTCCGCCGCTTCAGACGCCGCCGGCGCCGCCCAACTACGGCTTCGAAGACGAAACCATCTACGCCTCCTCACGCAGTCTGAGCGGCCGGATCATCCGGCTGCTGCGACGCATCCTCCATCCGGCCCTGAAGCTGCTCTTCAACCCGAACCCGGTGATCAACGTCCTGCACATGCAGAGCGCCATCAATGCCTACCAGACCGAGCAGTTCGATCGGATCGCGCAGAAGGTCGGGCTCGGTGACGAGCTCCACGCGCTCCATTACGAGGTCCTCAACAACCTTGTCGTCGAGATGACGAAGCTGGGCATCGAGGTCAAGAACCTCAAGATGCGGGTCGAGTCGCTCTCGAGCCGCCTCGATTTCGACGAGCGGCGCGCGCGCGCGCTCGAGGGCGTCGTTCAGTACCGTCCGGCGAGTGCCGTGGCTGGCGCCGCCGCGCCGGCGGGAAAGACCACCGCGCCGGCGGAACCGGCCGCGCCCCAGGCGCAGGAAGGCGAGCAGGCCCGGCGCCGACGCCGACGCCGCCGGGGCCGCCGCCGCGGCCCGGCGCCCGCGACGGCAGCAACGGAGGGGGCGGCCGACGCGGCGCCGGTGCCGACCGGCGCGACGGGACCCGGTTCGGAACCTGCAGCACCGACCGACTCGTCGTCGGACGACAGCGACGGACCGGACACTCCCGAATCGTGAAGACTGCGATCGTCGTCCAGCGCTACGGCGCGGATCTCAGCGGCGGCGCCGAGGTGCACGCACGCTACGTCACAGAGCACCTGTCGAGACACGTCGAGGTGGAGGTGCTGACAACGTGCGCGCGCGACTATGTCTCATGGCGTAACGACCTCCCTGCGGGCGTGGACGTCGTCAACGGGATCCGCGTTCGCCGGTTCCCCGTGGCGCGGGAGCGGGACATCTTCGACTTCGCGGACTGGTCGACGCGAGTGTTCGAGCGCGTCCATTCAGTGTCGGACGAGCTGGCGTGGATCGAGAGCGAGGGTCCGACGAGCACCGAGCTCGTCCGCCATCTGCGCGCCGCCAGGGGCGACTACGACTATTTCATTTTTTTCAGCTATCGCTACTACCACGCCTATCACGGAATCCGCGCGATCAACTCGCGCTCCCTGCTCGTGCCGACCGCGGAGCGCGATCCCGCAATTGGCGTGTCGGTCTTCGGTCCGATCTTCCGCGGCGTCCGCGCCCTCATGTACAACTCGTTCGAAGAGCGCGCGTTAATCCAGGCCGTCTCGGGCAACGAACACGTTCCTGGCGTTGTCGTCGGAGTGGGATCGGAGGTGGGGGCGCGGCCGGACCGGCTGCGGTTCCGGCAGAAATACGGCATTCGCGGGCCGTTTGCAATCTACGTCGGACGGATCGACGAGAACAAGGGGTGCCAGGAGCTGTTCGACTACTTCCGCCGATACGCCAACAACGTCCGGAGCCGCCTCTCACTCGTCCTGATTGGCAGCTCCATCCTCGATATCCCCAGCCATCCGCGCATCAGGCATCTCGGCTACGTCTCCGATGAAGACAAGTTCGATGCGATCGCGGCAGCCGACGTGCTGATCATGCCTTCCTACTTCGAAAGCCTCTCGATGGTCGTGCTCGAAGCGTGGGCGCTCGGCCGCCCGGTGCTGGCCAACGCCCACTGCGATGTCTTGCTGGGACAGTCAATCCGGAGCAACGCGGGACTCTTCTACGAGAACTACGACGAGTTCGCGGCGGCGCTGCGTACGCTCGAACGGGACCGCCGCCTGGCCGATACGCTCGGCCGCAACGGCGAAGCCTACTACCGGCGGCACTACAGCTGGCCCGTCGTCGAGCGAAAGTATCTTGACATGATCGACCGGTTGAAGCGGGAAGATGAAGAGGGCGGCGTTCGAGGCATCGAGTCACTCCCGAGCTGGTTCACACGTCGCCGCAAGACCGTTCTGCCCGCGGCCGAGGTCCTCGCGAAGCTTCCTTGCGGGCCGGTCAGGGCGCCGAAGCCCCCTCCGGCGAGGCAGCTCGACGGCAAACCGGCCGCGCGCGCCGGCGGGGTGGCCCGTTACGGCCAGTGACCGCATGACGAAGCGTCCGCCGGTCCATCAGGTGCTTGCCACGCTCGGCTATGGCGACGCGATCGGGCACGAAGTGCTCGGCATCCAGCGTGTGCTCCGAGGCGTCGGATTCGCGTCGGACATCTTCGTCGAGACGGCGGATCCGCGGCTCGAGTCGATGACCCGCGACTATCGCGAGCTCCCGGGCACGAGCGACCCTGACAATATTCTGATTCATCACTTCTCGATCGGGTCGAAGGCATCGCGCATCGCGTACGCGCTGCCCGATCGGATGATCCTCGTCTATCACAACATCACGCCGCCCGAATACTTCATCGACATCCACCCACTGCTCGTCCGCCTCTGCTACATGGGACGACGCGAGCTCACGGCGTACGCGCGGCGCTCGGATCTTGCCGTCGGCGACTCCGAGTTCAATCGCCAGGAGCTCGAGCATCTCGGGTTTCCCGTCACCGGGGTGCTTCCGGTCGTCCCGGATTTCAGCCATCTCGAAGTGGAGCCCGATCCGCTGCTCGCCGGAAGGTTCGACGATGAGTGGACGAACATCCTCTTCGTCGGCCGGGTGATTCCCAACAAACGCATCGACAATCTCATTCGCTTCTTCCACGTGTATCGCACGGAGTTCAACCCACGGTCCCGCCTGCTCGTTGTCGGCTCCTACGGCGGCTTCGATCGGTACCTGGCGATGCTGCACCACCTCATCGAGACCCTCGGGACCCCGGACGTGCACCTGGTGGGTCAGGTGACGAACGAGGAGCTCACAGCGTTCTACGACGTCGCCGATCTTTTTCTGTGCGCGAGCGAGCACGAAGGGTTCTGCGTCCCGCTCGTCGAGGCGTACTACAAGCAGGTGCCGGTCATGGCGTACTCGGCGACCGCCGTGCCGTCAACGTTGGACGGCGCGGGCGTGTTGTACCGAACGCAGGATCCCTTGCGCGTTGCGGCCATCATGGACGCGGTGCTGTCAGATCCGGGCCTGCAGGACGCCATGATCGCCGCCGAGCAGAACGCGCTCGATCGGCTGCTCAGGCGCGATTTTGCGGGCCATCTGCTGGGCTTCGTGGATCAAGTGGCCCGCTCGCCGCACCTGCCGCGGGCTGAGATTCCCCCCGACTTCTGGCGCCAGCTCGATGTCGCCCAGCGGCTCGAGGAGCTCCGGCTCTACCGGCCTTCCATATTCCAGGCGCTGCCCGATCCGCCCGACGCGCCGCCGCGTTCGCGATGATCATCAATCAGTGGGTGCCGGCGGCGCACAAAGGCGATGCCATCGGCGACAGCGCGCGCCGCGTCCGGGACATCCTGCGATGCAAGGGACACGTGTCGGCTCTCTACGCCCTGACGATTGACGACGATCTGGGGAGCGAAGTCCTCCCGTTCACCGATCCGGACGCGGGGCGAGGGGACCTGACGATCTTCCATTTCGCGCTGCCCTCTCCAATGACGGAAGCGTTCGCAGGGCTGCCGGGTGGGCGCCTCCTGCAGTATCACAACATCACTCCCGCGGCCTTCTTCGCGCCGTACGACGCCGGCCTCTTCCGTCTGGCCGCGCTGGGGCGACGGGAGCTGGCGTCGCTGGCAGGCCGCGTCGATCTGGCGCTGGGCGATTCCGACTACAACCGGCGGGAGCTCGAGGCGCTGGGATTCGCCCCGACCGCGGTGATGCCGATTGCCGTGAACACCGGCAGAATCACCTCGGCGCCCCGGCGACCCGCGCTCGAGAAGATGCTCGACGATGGCCTGACGAACTTCCTCTTCGTGGGGCGCATCGTGCCCAACAAGCGGATCGAGGATCACATCCGCCTCGCCGAGCACTACAAGCGCTACGTCGACAGCTCCTACCGCTTCATCTTCGTGGGACGCGACGATGCGGTGCCGCGCTACGCGGCGATGATTCGCGCCCTCATGGTGGAGTACAAGATGCCCACGGATCGATTCGTCTTCACGGGTCCGGTTCCCGATGAGGACCTCGCTACGTACTATCGCTCGGCGAGCGCCTACCTTTCGCTCAGCGAACATGAGGGATTCTGCGTGCCGCTGGTCGAAGCGATGGCGGCCGACGTGCCCGTTCTCGCCTACGAGGCGACGGCGGTGCCCGAAACGCTCGGCGGAGCGGGTGTGACGTTCGCGCCCAAGGACCTCGAGTACGCGGCGGAGCTGCTCGGCTCCCTCGCCCATGATGACGACGTGCGCCGCAGCGTCCTCCAGGGACAGCGCGAGCGATTGAAGGCCTTCGGTTCCGATCGCATCGAGCGGCGTCTGGCGGAGGTGCTGTCGTCGGTGGGGGTGTCGTGAAAGTCGCCTTCATCGTCCAGCGTTACGGTGCGGAGATTCTGGGCGGATCGGAGTACCACTGTCGCCTGATCGCGGAACGCCTGGCGGCCCGTCACCAGGTCGAGGTCTTGACGACGTGCGCGCGCGACTACATCACGTGGAAGAACGAGTATCCCGAAGGCGCCGATCGCATCCGCGGTGTGGATGTACGGCGCTTCGCGAACGCGCAGATGCGCGACATCGCCGCGTTCAATCGCTACTCGGACTGGATCTTCAACAACCCGCACTCCTCTGCGGACGAGATGGAATGGCTGAAGCAGCAGGGCCCCTGGTGCCCCTCGCTGATGCAGTACCTGGAACGCCACCACGCCTTGTACGATGTCCTGATCTTCTTCACGTACCTGTATGCGCCGACGGTCCTGGGCATGAAGATCGCGCCCACTCGCAGCATCTTCGTACCGACGGCCCACGATGAGCCGGCGATCCACCTCGATCTCTACAAGGAACTCTTCAAGCTGCCCGCAGCCATCGCGTACAACACCGAAGTCGAGCGACGGTTTCTCGCGTCGGCGTTCGAGATCCAGGCGCTCGTCGAGGAAACAGTCGGATGCGGCGTCGATCTTCCCCCGACGCATGCCGACCTGCGCGTTCGTGCGGGTCGCAGGCACCCCGACGACGCCGAGTCACGTGAGGCTCTGGAGGGCGAGGGGCGCGACACGTCGGGCCCGTCGCATCTGACCGCCCGGGGCGCGACGTTTCGGCGGCGGCATCGACTTCACGGGCCGTTCGCGCTCTACGGGGGACGGATCGATCCAGGCAAGGGCTGCGAAGAATTGATCGAGTACTTCGGCACGTACGTGAACGAAGGGGGCGACGCGTCGCTGGTGCTCATGGGCGTGAAGCTCATGCCTCTGCCCGAGGAGCCTTTCATCCGCTTCGCAGGTCTCCTGCCGGAACAGGAACGGCTGCGCGCGCTCGAGGCCGCTACCGTGGTGTCCGTCCCGTCCCCGTACGAGAGCCTGTCGCTGCTCGCGCTCGAATCATTCGCGGTCGGGACGCCAATCCTGGCAAACGCGCGCAGCGATGTGCTGGTCGAGCACTGCCGGCAGAGCAACGGCGGTCTGTACTATGCGGATCGCGACGAGTTCGTCGCATGCCTGCAGCTGCTCGTTGCCGATGAGCCATTGCGGCTGGCGATGGGACGCAACGGGCGGGAATACGTGAGAGCCCACTACCGGTGGGACGTGATCCTGAGCAAGTACGAGCGGATGATGGCACGCCTCACCGGCCGCGCGTGAGCCGCCGACTCAACGCTCCCAGTCGCCCGCTGGGCCGGCACCGACCACCTTCCTGACAGGGACGCGGCGGCGACGATCCTCGGTCACCCCGCCCGAGGGGGCCCGCCAGCTATCCGCCCGCTCGCTGGCGAACTCCGACCCGGCCGGGCTCTCGGACTGGCCCCCGGTCTTCTTCCTTCGCGGCCGAATGTCGTACCGCTTGATCATCTCGTTGAGCGTCGTCGGCTTGATGTGCAGCAACTCCGCGGCCTTCTTCTGAACGCCGCCGGCCGCTTCGAGCGTCGATTCGATGAGCCGCTTCTCGAAATCCGTGATCACCTCCTTGAACGAGATCCCTTCCGGCGGCAAGACGAACTGCGGCATCTGGAAGGGCCGCACGCTTCGCACATGTTCAGGGATGAGATCGGCGTCGATGCGCTGCCCCGAGGTCAGAACGACCGCGCGCTCGATGACGTTCTCGAGCTCGCGCACGTTGCCGGGCCAGTCGTACTCCATCAGCAGATCCAGCGCGTCCGGCATCAGCTCGAGGCCCGACTTGTGGTTTTCCTCGCCGTATTTCTCGAGGAAATGCTGGACCAGCAGCGGAATGTCCTCCTTGCGCTCACGAAGCGGCGGGAGTTGAATCGTGATGACGTGGAGGCGATAGTACAGGTCCTCGCGGAACCGTCCCTCTTCCATCTGCCGGTGGAGATCCACGTTCGTCGCGGCAATGATCCGGACGTCCACCTTAATGGTCTCGACGCCGCCGAGGCGCATGAACTCCCGCTCCTGCATGACGCGCAACAGCTTGGCCTGCGTCTCGGGCGGAACGTTGCTGATCTCGTCGAAGAAGATCGTGCCCTTGTCGGCGAGCTCGAAGAGCCCCTTCTTGGGATACACCGCGCCGGTGAACGCGCCTTTGACGTGCCCGAACAGGTTCGACTCGAGCAAGTCCGGGGGCAGATTCCCGGAATTGACCGTGATGAACGGCCTGTCCGACCGGGTCGAATTGGTGTGGAGCGCGCGCGCGACGAGCTCCTTGCCGGTGCCGCTCTCCCCTTCGACGAGGATCGTCGAGCGGCTGGGCGCGGCCTGGATGATCAGGTCGAAGACCTGACGCATCCGGGCGCTCCGGCCGATGATGTTCGCGAACTTGTGATACCGCGCCTGCAGATTCTGGCGGAGCGCCCGGTTCTCGTCGATCAGGCGCCGCCGCTCGATCGCGTTCCGCAGTACGAGGAGCACCTCATCATTCTTGAACGGCTTGGTGATGTAGTCGAGCGCGCCGCGCTTCATCGCGGCGATCGCGGTCTCGACCGACGCGAACGCCGTGATCATGATGACGGGCAGGTCCTCGTCAAGCTTCTTGAGCTCCTCCAGCGTCTCGATGCCGTCGAGACCGGGCATCATCACATCGATGATGGCCGCGTCGAACGGCACGCTGCGCGCCAGCTCGAGCCCTTCGGCCCCGCCCGGTGCCGCGCGGACCTCGTAGCCCTCGCGGGCCAGAAGCGCCTCGAGGATCTCGCGCATGATCTCTTCGTCGTCGATGACCAGAACGGAAGCGTTACGCGACATAAGCACGGCTAGACTAGTGAACGGCTTCGACCCGTTCGCGGCTGGCCGCCGCGAGAGGCAAGGCGACGGAAAACCGCGTTCCCTGGCCGACGTGGCTCTCGCAGGCGATGGATCCGCCGTGCTCCTGCACGATCCCGTACGAGATCGACAGGCCCAGACCGCTCCCCTGCCCAATCGGCTTCGTGCTGAAGAACGGATCGTAGATGCGGGAGAGGTGCTCGGTCGGAATCCCTGAACCGGTGTCTCGGACCTCGGCCCACGCCTGTTCGTCGGCGACGCGCGTGATAATCGACAACCAGCCCCCCTTCGGCATGGCGTCGCGGGCATTGAGAAAGAGATTCAAGAACACCTGCTGCAGCTTGTACTCCACGCCCTGCACGATGGGCGCGGTCGCGGCAAGATCCTTGCGCACCTGGATACGGCTGATCTTGAACTGGTGTTCCAGCAGCGACAGCACGTCGTTGACGACGACGTGCAGATCGACCGGTCCTTTGTCGACGTGCGCCGGGCGCGCCAGATTCAACAATCCGTTTACGATCTTGGCCGCCCTGAAGGTCTGCCGCTCGATTTTTTCCAGCAGTCGCGTCCTGGGATCGGACACATCCGCCTGCTCGAGCAGCATCTGCGTGAAGCTCGAAATGCCCGTCAGCGGGGTGTTGACCTCGTGGGCCACGCCCGCGGCGAGCAATCCAATCGACGCCATCTTCTCGGAAATCTGCAGCTGCTCCTCGAGCTGCACGCGCGCCGTGATGTCCTCGAGGATGATGATCGTACCGGCGATGGCGCCCTCAGGCGTGCGCAGGGGGGAGGCGGCGGCGTTCACGAGCAGGCGCCGGGGGGTGTCCGGATGTCGAGAGGGCAGCGACACGCGATAGATCGGCCCTCCCGCCGCATCGGCGCGAGCCCGGCGCAGCATCTGCAGGAACGACCCCTCGAAGAGCGCCTCGAGCTTCTGTCCGACCGCGGCCGCCCGCGGAATCCCCATCAGACGCTCCATCGAGGTGTTCCACCGGACGACGCGCTCCTCGAGATCGACGACGACCAGGCCATCGCTGAGCGACTCGACGATGTTCTCGCTGAACTCCCGCAGGCGATCGAGCTCGCTCGCCTTCATGCGGAGCTGCTGATAGAGACGGCCGTTCTCGAGCGCGGTCGCAATCTGCCCCGCCACCGCTGCCAGCAGGGCGACGTCCTCCGAATTGAGCGGCTCGCCGTGCGCCTTGCGGCCAAGCGCCATCACGGCGATCGTGCCCTCCTTGGACACGCAGGGCACGAAATAATGAATGCCTTGCCGCAGCCAGAACGACACTTCCTCGCCCGTGAACCGCCGCGCCACCATCGGATCGTCCAGGGCGACGGTATGGCCCGACTGGAGACGAGTGCCGACCCCGGACTCCGAGGCGAGGACGGGCACGAGCGTCCCCGGCTCGAATCCGGCTGCCCGGATCGCCGCGAACCGACCTGCCGCCTGCTCGCCACGCTCGGCCAGCATCAGGGCCATACGATCGACGAGGAGGGTCTCCATCACGCGCGTCACGAGGCGTTCGCTCAGGCGCGACAGATCGAGATCGCTGTTCAGATCGCGCGCGAAGCCGACGAGCGCGCGCCGATAGTCGTAACGATCCCGGTAGTACGCGCGATCGAGCGTCGTCTGAATCGCATTCTTGACCGGGCGCGCGAGCAGCACGACCACGAGTGTCGCCAGCAGCGCGATCGCCGAATTGTGCTCCTGCGATCCGCCGAGAAAGATCCCGCCCGCGAGCCGCGAAAGGACCCAATACATGCCGGTGATCGTAGAGAGCGCGGCGGTCCAGACCAGACCGCGCTTGATGATGACCTCCACGTCCATCAGTCGATACCGCACGATCGCCGACGCGAAGGCGAGCGGCACGAGCGCGAGCGGAAGGGCGGTCAGCTCCATGCGGGGCAGCGGCGCGAACCCCAGGGCGAACGGCAGCGCGTACCCGAGCGCGAACGGCACGGCGCCAAGCGCCGTGCCCCAGACGATCCAGCGAAGCTGACGACGCGCCAGCACCGAACGCGCGTGTCGCAGCTGGCGCACCAGGATGGCGAGCCCGCCGGTCAGACAGACAACCAGGGCGATCAGCTCCGCGCGATCAAGCGCGGTGAGAAGCCACGAGAACAACGCGCTACGGCCCGAGCCTCCCGCGATGACCGCCACGCGCGCCGCCCCGAGCAGGACGCCGGGCACATAGACGAGCGGCAGTATCGTGCGGCCGGTGGACGAGCGCACCCAGGCATTCGGTCGTTCGGGAAAGACGAGCGCGAAATGCAGGAACAGCGGTGGCAGAACGACAATCGAGACGACGTCCGCCCAGTAGAAGAACCAGTCGAGTCGATCGAGACGCCCGTTGAACGAGAAGGCGAACCAGCCGAAGAACGCGACCGACAGCCAGAAGAAGTGGAGCGTCGCCTGATCCGATGGACGTCGCAAGCGCACGGAAAGGCCGACGAGAAGCGTGAAGGCGGCCACCGCCGCAAAGACGTAGTAGAGCGCGCGGTTGCCCTGCGGAATCGGCTGGAGCGAGAGCTGACGGACCTCCCGGTTGCCGAAGCGCAGCACCGTGTAATTCAGCCGCGATCCTTCGTGCCCGCCATGAAGCGCTTCGACCACATCGCCGGGCGATTCCACCGGACGACCGTCGATCGCAAGGAGCACGTCGCCCTCGCGCAGCCCGCTCGCGTCCGCCGCGGTTCCCGACGCGATTTCCGCCGCAACCACGCCCTGCGGACGCGACACCCAGAGCACGCCGTCTTCGACTTCGTGCCACGTCGCGCGCAAGGCGACATTGGCGGTCCCGAAGCAGAAAAGCGTCGCGACAATGGCCACCCATGCCGCCGGCCGCCACCAGAGCTTCCACCGCCTCAGGGCATCCATCTCCGTCCCACTTTGCCTCAGCCGGAGAGACCGCGCGCGTCCCGACACGTTGAAGGAATGGTCAGGAAGGCTCGTGGTGCCGTCAGAGCAAACGCTATACCGAATTGGATCCGAACCCCGGACCACGTTTCACCTTCTGTTTCAAGGTTTTAGCTTCATTGCCCCGAACGGGACGCAGCCCGCCATTCAACACGTTGAAGCCGTACTTCAAATTGATGAATCCTCCAGAAGCGCCAAAAAAAAGAGCGCGACCGATGCGCTCCGCGGAATCTTGAGAGGCCGTCCCGCCTCATTCAGAATCTGACGAGCAGGCCCCCCACGATTCGCTTCGGCGGACGCACGACGAGCAGCTCATCGTACACGCTGCTGTCGACCTGCGGCTCGCGAAACAGGTTCCTCACCGCCACCAGGACTTCCCATTCGGTGTTGGTGAACTGCATGAACGGGAGTCCCTGCTTCACCTGCACGTCGAATCGCGAATCCAGCCCGGGCCGCGTGACCGCTTCGTCTCGCGTGAACGCGCTGTTGATCTTGTAGACAACGAACAGGCGCGTCGCGGTTTCCGGTATCTCGGTCTCGACTGCGGTCGTGACATCGTGGAACTTCTCGCGTTCGGCGCGCGCGAGGGTTGGAGCCCACATGGTCAGCACCGCAGCCTCGGGCGAGATCGTCCAACGCGCGCTCGTGCGCGTGTAGTTGACCGACCCACGAAAACGCCTGGACAGATTGTGCTGCAGGGCGAAGGTCCATCCGTCCGTATCCGCGCTTCCCGGATTGCCGACGAAATAGTGCCCGAGCGCCGCGCGAGCGGTCTCCGTGTCGCCGACGCCGAAGAGGGTAGCGAGCTGATCGTCGACCTGTTGATAGAACCTGCGCACGCCAATCACGGCGTCCTTGCCGAGATCGCGCTCGATCCCGAATTCGACGTGACGAGTACGCTCCGCGCGGAACGAGGAGGCGGGAGTGACAGGGGCGAAGGTGCGTTCCGGCGGCAGCCACACTCCAGAGACCGCCGGCGGCAGGAACTCTTCGGCGCCGGGCGCCACTCTGCGCTGCGAGACCGCACCGACCAGGCGCGTGTGCGCCGCGGGCGTGAGGCTCACACCAATGCGGCCGCCGAACAGCCCGTGGCCCTCGAGATAGTCGTATCGCGCGAATCGGGCGCCGTAATCGACCGTCACGCGACGCGAAATCGCCCACGTATCGTCGCCGTACACGGCACCGACGTTGCGGCTGCCGTCGGTCACGGCCGCCAGCGCGGCAGGGTTGCCCCCGTCGTACCGCTGCGTGCTGTACGACATGCCGACGCTGTAGGAATGGGCGCTGGGCGCCCGATGCGTGTAGGCGCCGGCCAGAATCCATGACGACACGTCGCCCTGTGTCATCGCGCCCTGCACCACCCACTCGGCATGATCGCTCGATGACAGTCCGAGCGAGAGGAACGCGACGTTGCGTGGTAGGCCATCGGCCGAGAAGAGATCCTGCGGCCGGTCGAACGAACTCGTGGTCAGGAGATTGAGCTCGCCGGAGATCGGGAAATCGTTGACGAGCCCCGTCATGCGTGAGGCGGCGAACCTGTGTGACAGGAGGGTCGGTGGAGCGTCGCCGGCCCAATCGGTGTCCCCGGCACTCGCCGCCACCACGCTGAAATCGGTGATCTCCTTCAACACCGAGCGCTTGACATGCCGCAGACGCCAGGCCGATTCGCTGTGGTTGTCCTTCTCGCCGCTGCTGTCCTCAGCCGACGGATCCGCCTGATCGGCCGAAGGCGGGCCGACCACGCCCGCTGCCAGGATCGGTCGCGCGGGAACGGCGCCGGACGTCGCAACCGGTTGCGGACCGCTGGTGCGATGCAGCCTGAGGGATGAGAGTGACCGAAGGCTCGGACGCACGTCGATGATCGTCCGTTGCGAGGCGGCAAAGCCGGGCAGATGCGCGCGCAGGAGATAGGGGCCCGGCGGGAGCCGCCGAAGTGTGAACCGCCCATCGGCGTCGGTAACGGCAAACGCCATCGTCACGCCGAGCGCCGACACCATGGCGCCCCGAAGCGGCGCGCCCCGGTCGTCGATGACCGTGCCCTGAATGGTGCCGGCGACAGTGGTCGCGGCGTCGGTCACGCGCTCGGGCGAGGAGCGCGCGGGCTCGTCGGCGAACGCCCCGGTTACCGCAAGCGCGGCGACGGTCGCCGAGACCACCATCCACTTGATGCGAAGCATGGAACGCTCCGGCCAACTACGAACCGACGACGCTGAACGTGACGTTCCGGGTCAGGGCAGCCCCAGACTTATTGTCCGCGATCTTGATCTCCAGACGAAAATCTCCGTCCGGAAAGCTCGCGAGCGGGACCGACTGTCCCGCGACGAGCTGGTGGCCGGCCGTGATGTCGAACGCGGGCGGCAGCGTCTGCTCGTTGAACTTCTGCGGCTCGGTCTTGTTGAAGTACTTCTCACCCTCTGCCGTCTTGTGGTGGAAGGTGTACTCGATGGTGAGATCGGGCTTCTTGTCTACCCCGATCGACGGGTTGTAGACGAGGAAGATGACGGAAAGCTCTTCGTTCTTGCGGAACGCCGAGTCGGCCGCGGGCACGATTTCGGTCATGCCCAGCGCATAGGGGTGCTCGATCTGCTGCTCCTTCGCGACCGGCTCCTTCAGCGGTTCGACCCGATCCGCGAGAATGACCGTGCTCGTGGCCAGCTCGTTGGTCCAGAAATCCGGAATCGTCAGCGCGTGCTTGACCACTGTCGTCTTCAGCGCGGTCGCCGCGGCAGCAGGGCCACGCTCTTTCAGGGCGACGTAGGCCTCGTAGTCGCCCGGGGCGACCGCAAATGCGCGGCTGAGCCGCATGGCTTGCCCCGCGGTCGCTTTCAGGTCGAGAAAGTGCACATCGTCAAACGGGTATGCCGTCGCGCCGCCCTTCTCGTTTTTCTCGTCGTCGTTCTTTCCCGGCTGGCTGATCGGGGCAGACCCTCGTTGGACGACGCGCACATACATGGCGTAGGCACCTGGGGGCGCGCCGTCGAGCGTCAGGGTGAAGGGGACGTAGGTTTTGCCTTCGAGCGCCTTCAGAAAATCATTGGTCCACGTGACGCGAATGTCCGATGGGGCCGTCTGACCCGTCATCGCCGCGTCGACAAGCTTCACCAAGCTTTGGACTTCCTGGCGCTGCGCCTGGTCGAGCTTTTGCTGTTGTCGCTTGTCGTCTTTCTTTTGATCGGAAGGGGCCCCCGCACCGACTGCGGGAGCGAGCACCAAAGCCAGCAGGAGTAGGGGGAGCCTCCCGCGCTGTCGCACCATGATTATTCTCTCCGGACGTCGAAGGTTTTTCTCCGACGTGGCTCGATCATAGGCGACTCCTCACGAGCAAGTCAAACCACTGACAGGCCGGGGTTTTCGGTCTCGGCCCACACGGCATCTCGCGCGTGGCGCGTGTTATCATCCCTGGCTCCGAGGTCTTGGTCAGACGACCCTCGGATGCTTCAGCGAAACAGGCATGCTCGACGATACGCTGGTCATCGTTCTGGCCGGAGGAGCGGGAGAGCGACTGTATCCACTGACGCGCGAGCGCGCGAAGCCGGCCGTGTACTTCGGCGGTCCCTACCGGATCATCGACTTCACCCTCAGCAACTGCGTCAACTCGGGGCTGCGCCGCGTGTTCATCGCGACGCAATACAAGTCGCTGTCGCTCAACCGGCACATCCGGATGGGGTGGAGCGTCGTCTCCGAGGAGCTCGGCGAGTTCATCGAGATCCTCCCGCCGCAGAAACGTGTCGGCGAACACTGGTACCTCGGGACCGCCGACGCCGTGTATCAGAACCTGTATTCGGTCCTTCGCGAAAACCCACGTCACGTCATCGTCTTGTCGGGCGATCACGTCTACAAGATGGATTACGGCAAGATGCTCCGCTTTCACCGCGAGACGGGTGCGGCAGCGACACTCGCCGCGATCGAGGTTCCCAAAGAGGAACTGTATCGATTCGGCATTGTCGAGGTGGACGATACGGACCGGGTGATCGGTTTTCGCGAGAAGCCGCGGCACCTGACCGGCGGCGCCACGGCCGAAGCCGCGCTCGCGTCGATGGGAATTTATGTCTTCGAGACGCAGGTCCTCATCGGCGCGCTCGAGGCGGATGCGGCACGGCCCACGTCGCACGACTTCGGCAAAGACATTCTGCCAGCGTTGATCAGGGACGGCGTGCCGGTCTACGCCCATCGGTTCTATGACGAGAACAAGAAGGCCGCGAAGTACTGGCGCGACATCGGCACGCTCGACGCGTACTACGAAGCGAACATGGATCTCTGTCACGTGAACCCGGAATTCAACCTCTACGATCCCGAGTGGCCGCTGCGCACCTATCGACTGCAGGCGCCGCCGGCGAAGTTTGTCTTCGCGGACGAAGGCAGACGCTGCGGGCAGGCTCTCGACTCGATCATCTCGCCGGGCTGTATCATCTCCGGCAGCCGCGTGGTCGGCTGCGTGCTCGGCCCCAACGTACGGGTGCACAGCTTCTGCACGATCGAGCAGAGCATCCTCATGCCGGGCGTCAGGGTCGGGCGTCACGCCAGGATTCGCCGCGCCATCATCGATCGCGACGTCGACATCCCCCGAGCGGCGCTCATCGGCCACAATCCGGAAGAGGACGCGCGACGCCACACCGTCACCGAACGTGGGGTTGTCGTCGTGACGGAAGGAGACGAGCCGCTTGCGGGCGAAGTCGACGCCGAGATGCTCGAGCTGGAGCGAGACGCCGACGGACGCAGCGTCGGCGGATAAGCGCGGAGGGATGAGGTGAAGATCGTCAGCGTCCATGGCCGCGAGATTCTCGATTCGCGCGGCAATCCGACGGTGGAAGTCGAGGTGAGGCTCGAAGGGGGCGCGCGCGGGCGCGCGGCCGTGCCGTCGGGCGCGTCTACCGGCACCCGCGAAGCGCTCGAGCTTCGCGATGGCGAGTCCCGATACAACGGCAAGGGTGTGCGGCGGGCGGTCGCGCACGTCAATGACGAGATCGCCCGTACGCTTCAGGGACAGGATCTCACGCAGCGCGAGCTGGACGAGCGTCTCGTTCATCTCGACGGCACACCCAACAAGGGACGGCTCGGCGCGAACGCCCTGCTGGGAGTTTCGATGGCCGCCGCTCACGCCGGGGCGCGTCACGACGGTGTGCCGATGTACGCCCACCTCGCAACCCTGTCCGGCTCCGCCGACGCGTCCCTCCTGCCCCTGCCGATGATGAACATCCTCAATGGCGGCGCGCACGCCGACTCGAACGTCGACCTCCAGGAATTCATGGTGATGCCGGCGGGCCTGCCGTCGTTCGCGGACGCGCTGCGCGCCGGGGCCGAAATCTTTCACGCTCTCCGGTCCATCTTGAAGCGCCGCGGCCTGGCCACCGGAGTGGGCGACGAGGGTGGATTCGCGCCGAACCTGAAGTCGAACGAGGAGGCGCTCGAGGCGGTGCTCGGCGCCGTGGCGCTCGCGGGCTTCCAGGCGGGCCGCGACGTCTACCTGGCTCTGGACGTCGCGGCGAGCGAGCTGTGGGACGAACGCAGCGGGCGTTACGTCTTCAAGAAATCGGGCGCCGCGAGCCGCGGCGCCGACGAGCTCGTCAGCCTTTATGTCGACTGGCTGTCCCGTTACCCGATCGCCTCCATCGAGGACGGGCTCGCGGAGAACGACTGGAGCGGCTGGCAGACGATCACGCGTGAGCTCGGCGCCCGCGTGCAACTGGTGGGCGACGATGTGTTCGTGACGAACCCCCGCATCCTGGCGAAGGGCATCGAAGAAGGGATCGCAAACGCGCTGCTGGTCAAGCTGAATCAGATCGGTACCGTGACCGAGACGCTCGACGCCATGGCGCTCGCGCGCGACGCGGGCTACGCGACCGTCATCTCGCACCGCTCCGGCGAGACCGAGGATACGACGATTGCGGATCTCGCGGTCGGCACCGGTGCGGGGCAGATCAAGACCGGGTCGCTCAGCCGGACGGATCGCGTGGCGAAGTACAACCAGCTCCTGCGAATCGAAGAAGAGCTGGGCGGCCGGGCGCGCTTTGCGGGCAGGACCGCCATCAGGCAGCTGCAGGCGTCATGACGCTCGTCCTCGTCGTGCTCGACGGCTGGGGGTTACGGGAGGATCGGGACCACAACGCCATCGCCCTCGCGCGCACGCCGACTTATACCGCGCTACTCGAACGCTACCCGCACGCCTCACTCGTCGCGTCGGGCGAAGCCGTGGGGCTGCCGGCCGGCCAGATGGGAAATTCAGAGGTCGGCCACATGAATATCGGGGCCGGCCGCATCGTCTATCAGGACCTCACCCGAATCGACAAGAGCATCAAGGACGGCGACTTCTTCGACAACGCCGCGCTCGCGGCAGCGATGGCGCGATGCGCCGGCGACGCGCACGCGCTTCACCTGATCGGTCTCGTCTCAGACGGCGGCGTCCACAGCCACCAGCGTCATCTGCATGCGCTGATCGAGATGGTCGCACGCCGCGGCGTCCGGCGCGTGTTCGTGCACGCGATCACCGACGGACGGGACACGCCGCCAATCGGCGGCGCGGCGTATCTCCGGCAGCTCGAGCAGGTGATGGAACGGTCCCGTACCGGTCGGGTGGCGACGATCATCGGTCGCTACTATGCGATGGATCGCGACCGGCGATGGAATCGGACGAGGCGCGCGTACGACCTGATGACCCGCGGCGTGGGTCACACGGGTCCATCGGCCGTGGCTCTTGTCGAGCGATCGTACGCCGCTGACGTGACCGACGAATTCATCGAGCCCGCTGCGGTCGTCGATCCCGATGGACGGCCCATCGGAACCATTGGTGGCGAGGACTCGATCGTCTTCTTCAATTTCAGGGCCGACCGCGCGCGACAACTGACGCGCGCGCTCGCGTTTGCCGAGTTTACCGAGTTTGAACGCACCGTCCATCCGCGGGTCCATTACACGACCATGACGGTGTACGACGCGACCTTCGGCCTGCCCGCCGCGTTCCCGCCGCAGGAGTTCGCCGGGGCGATGGCAGAGGTCATGGCGGCGCGTGTTCTGACGAACCTGCGTCTTGCCGAGACGGAGAAGTACGCGCACGTCACCTATTTCTTCAACTGTGGCGAGGAACGGCCGTACCCCGGGGAAGATCGGATTCTCGTTCCGTCACCCCAGGTGGCGACCTACGATCTTCAGCCGGAGATGAGCGCGAACGGCATCACCGAGACGCTGGTGGCCGACCTGCAGAATCCCGGCCATCAGGTCATCATCTGCAATTTCGCGAACGCCGACATGGTCGGGCACACGGGCCGCCTCGAGGCGGCCATTACGGCCGTCGAGACGTTGGACCGCTGTCTTTCGCGTATCACCGCAGCGGTTCGGGAGGCCGGCGGCGTGCTGCTGATTACGGCGGACCACGGAAACGCGGAGCAGATGTGGGACTACGAGCGGCACTGTCCGCACACGGCCCACACGAGCAATCGCGTTCCGGTCGTCCTGGTCGATGAGCGGGCGCGCGGCCTGAAGCTCAGAGACGGATCGCTCTCGGACGTGGCGCCGACGATGCTGGGCATCCTGGAGATCGATCCGCCGGGTGAGATGACGGGGGCGGATCTGCGGACGGGCGCTCTGCGATCCGACCGGCGCCCGTCGCAGGCCCTGACCTGAACGCGAACTCCCGAAGTCTCAGAAACCAGATCGCCGCTTATTCGACCTCTTCTTCCGTCGGCTCGTCGGCCGCAATCCTGAGCGAACGCAGGAACCGACGGTCGTTCGCGCTTATTCCCAGGCTGCGACGGCTTCCACCGGAACGCGGCGCGGCGCTCACCTTGGCAAGAGAACCGGATGATGTCCGATTGACGAACCCGATGACGGCTTCGAGAGAGACCCGCATCTCGAATCCAGCGGCGCGGGCCTTCTCACGGCACGCCTCGACTCGTGGATCCTCGGCAACAGCAGCGGCGATGGTGTTGGCCAGCTCTCGCGCCAAGCGGTTCACGACATCGTCCATAGCGTGTCCCTCCTCACTGCCGCCGGGCCGGGTTTCCGGAGGCGACTGGCGATCCGAGCCAGACGACACTTGCGCTGCCGCCTGCAGTCGGACGCGCCAGATACGGTTCATCGTTGGGAGAACGGGCGAAGGCTGGCGTCATTGTAAACAGGGGATCTACCACTGTCAATGTCAACCTCGTATCTGTGACGCGCATCACCGCCCGAAAATGGATGCGCTCACACGCCTGGCTCGTCGGGGCCGCGGTACGCGCGAGCCAGCGCATCCGTGATTTACAATGCCGTTGGGTGAATCATGAAGCCCGATCGCGATCCTGACGGCGCCAGCAACGCATCCACCAACAACATCGCGCGTGCAATCCCGGGAACTTCCGACGAGCGCTCCTTCTTCGCGACTTCCGAGGATCTCGCCGACCGCGATGCGACGCGTGATCTCGGATTCCCAGGCGAATGTCCGTACACGCGTGGCATCCACCCGACGATGTATCGTGGCCGGCTCTGGTCGATGCGCCAGTACGCCGGTTACGGGACAGCGACCGAATCGAATCAGCGCTACCGTTATCTGCTCCGTCAAGGCGTCACGGGCCTCAGCGTCGCGTTCGATCTGCCCACGCAGATGGGGTACGACTCGGATCATCCGCTGGCGGCGGGCGAAGTCGGCCGCGTCGGCGTCGCGATCGATTCAATCGAGGACATGGCGGCGCTCTTCGACGGCATCCCGCTCGACCGGGTCTCGAGCTCGATGACGATCAACGCCACCGCCATCATTCTGCTCGCGCTCTATGTCGGGGTGGCGCGACGTCAGAACGTCGCGACGAGGCGCTTGTCGGGCACGGTGCAGAACGACATCCTGAAGGAGTACGTCGCTCGCGGCACCTACATCTACCCCGCGCGCGCCTCCCTTCGCCTGGTGACTGATGTCTTCGCGTATTGCGAGCAGGAGCTGCCCAACTGGAACACGATCTCCATCAGCGGCTATCACATCCGCGAGGCGGGCTCGACGGCCGTACAGGAGGTCGCGTTCACCTTCGCGAACGCGATCGCCTACCTGCAGGCGGCGGTGGAGCGCGGGCTGGAGGTGAACAGCGTTGGGCAGCGGCTCTCGTTTTTCTTCAACGCTCACAACGATTTTCTCGAGGAAATTGCCAAGTATCGGGCCGCGCGGCGCCTGTGGGCGCACATCATGCGCGATCGGTTCGGCGCCACCAGTCGAAAGGCTCAGCAGCTGCGGTTCCACACGCAGACGGCCGGCAGCACCCTGACCGCGCAGCAGCCCGACAACAACTTGGTGCGCATCGCGATTCAGGCGCTGGCGGCCGTGCTGGGCGGCACGCAGTCGCTCCACTGCAACGCGCGCGACGAAGCGCTCGCGCTCCCGACGGAAGAGTCAGCCCGGCTGGCGCTTCGCACGCAGCAGATCATCGCCGCCGAGAGCGGAGTTGCGAACGTGGTGGACCCGGTCGGTGGCGCGTACGAAATCGAGCGCCGAACCAACGACATCGAGCGCGAGGCAGCGGACCTGCTCGACCGGATCGAGACGATCGGCGGGACCCTGGCCGCCATCGACTCCGGATTCATCCAACGCGAGATTCAGGAGGCCGCCTACCGCGCGCAGCGAGCGATCGACACCGGCGCGTCCGTCGTGGTCGGCGTGAACCGCCACGTCGCGGGCGGGCCGACAGGCATCGAGGTCTTGAGGATCGATGAGGAGATCGAGCAGAGACAGATCGACCGTGTGCGCGCCGTTCGAGCCGGTCGCGACGAGCAGAAATGGCGTGTCGCGCTCGATCGCGTCTCCCGCGCGGCGCGCGACGGCTCCAACCTGGTTCCTCCAATCCTGGAGGCTGTCGAAGCGCATGTGACGCTCGGAGAGGTCTCCGATGCGCTCCGGCACGTGTTCGGGGAGTATCGGGAAACGCAGGACTAGGCAGCTTCTAGTCTAGAGAGCCGATGTGCTTGCACATGAAGCAAGTTTGCCTGGGTCCGGCTTTGGAAGCTGTCTACGGTCCGATAAGAGAATCAGGATCGCAACCGGTGTTTCGTGAGGGCACAGCCGACGCATCCGACCGTTGAACCGCCGCTGCTCGAGGTCGAGCACCTGTCGACGGCGTTCCGACTCGGACAGACTGACGCGCTCGCGGTCAACCATGTCAGCTTCGAGATCCGCACCGGCGAGACCCTTGCCCTGGTCGGCGAATCGGGCAGCGGGAAATCGGTGACGGCGTTCTCGATCATGCGGCTCGTGCAGCCTCCGGGCCGCATCGTCGGCGGCCGAATCCTGTTTCGTGGACGGGATCTGCTGGCGCTGCCGGAGCGTGAGATGCGGACCATCCGGGGCGCCGGGATCTCGCTGATCTTTCAGGAGCCGATGTCAGCGCTCAACCCGGTCTTCACCGTGGGCAGCCAGATCGCCGAAACGCTGCAGGTCCACGGACGCGTCCGGTCGCGCCGTGACGCGCGGCAGCGGGCGATCGAGCTGCTCGCCGCCGTGAGCGTCCCGCAGCCGGAGCGCAGGGTCGACGAATATCCGCATCAGCTTTCAGGCGGTTTGCGACAGCGCGTCTTGATCGCCGTGGCGATCGCCTGCCGGCCGGCGCTGCTCATCGCGGACGAGCCCACGACCGCGCTCGACGCGACGATCCAGGCTCAGATCCTCGAGCTTCTTCGCGAGCTGAAGGCGACGTTCAACCTCGCGCTGCTCCTCATCACGCACGATCTCGGCGTTGTGGCCGAGACGGCCGATCGCGTGGCCGTCATGTACGCCGGCCGCATCGTCGAGGAAGCGAGCGTGCGGGAGATCTTCCGCCATCCGAAGCACCCGTACACGCAGGGGTTGCTCGCCTCGATCCCCGGTGGCCATCCCGGTTCTCGTCTTCGCGCGATCGATGGCGGTGTTCCTTCCCTCGGGACGATTCCGCAGGGCTGCGCGTTCGCACCACGGTGCCCCTATCGATTCGAGCCCTGCCCGACCGAAGTACCGCCGCCGTACGTGGTCGGCGTCGAGCATCGGGCGCGCTGCTACCTGCAGGATCCAGCGTACGCGCCCGCGCTCTCAGGGCCGGGTAGACCAGGCCGCCACTCGAAATCCTGATGCCTCTCCTCGAGGTCCGCCACCTCGTCAAGCACTTCGCGCGCAGTTCCGGACTGTTCCGCGCATCGTCGGTCGTGCGCGCCGTGGATGATGTGAGCTTCACGATCGAGGAGGGAGAAACGTTCGGGCTCGTCGGTGAGTCGGGCAGCGGAAAGACGACGACGGGACGATGCATCCTGCGCCTCGTCGAACCGACCGCCGGCGAGGTGGTGTTCAGGGGGGAAGACGTGTTGAAGTTCCGGCGCGGGCGGCTGCGGCGCGCGCGTCGCGACATGCAGATCGTCTTTCAGGATCCGTACTCGTCGCTCAATCCACGGATGCGCGTCGCGGCGATCGTCGAGGAGCCGCTCATCATCCATCGCATCGGTTCGCGCGCCAACCGTCGCGCGCGGGTCGACGAGCTGTTTCGACTGGTCGGCCTCGAGCCGTCGCACTTGAACCGGTTCCCGCACGAGTTCAGCGGGGGCCAACGCCAGCGCATCGGCCTTGCTCGCGCGCTGGCGCTCAACCCGTCACTCGTCGTGGCAGACGAACCGGTGTCAGCGCTCGACGTCTCGGTGCAGGCGCAGGTCATCAACCTGCTCATGGATCTTCAGGAGAAGCTGAAGCTCACCTACCTCTTCATCGCCCACGACCTGCGGCTCGTGCGTCACATCTGCGATCGCGTCGCCGTGATGTATCTGGGAAGAATCATCGAGCTGGCGACCGCGAGCGACCTGTTCGCCGCGCCGCAGCATCCCTACACCCGCGCCCTGCTCTCCGCGATTCCGATTCCCGACCCGGAGGTGCGCCGCCAGCGCATGCTGCTCGACCCGGCGACGGTGAACCGGGACCGACCACTGCGCGAGGTGGCGCCGGGACACTGGGCAGCGATCTGAGTGCTGACCGATTCGACCTTCAAGATAGGGCTCATCGATCTCAAGCCTTAACAGCCTGCGGAGGGCGCTGAGCGCGCGGAGGAATGAATCAGCTTTTCGGAGTCTCCGCGTGCTCCGCGTGCTCTGCGGTGAACGCTTTTGACGCCGGACTGAGGTTCAACCTTTGACCATTGACGCTCGACGAGGTTCGACCCTTGCCCCCGATGCTTACGCGGCCCTCCGCACATCGTCTTCGACGCGTCCGTCCCGGAGGTGAATGATGCGATGCGCGTAGGCGGCGACGTCAGCTTCGTGGGTTACGAGCACGATGGTGTTGCCGGCGTCATGAAGCCGCTGGAAGAGCGTCATGATCTCCATGCCGGTCTTCGAGTCGAGGTTGCCGGTTGGCTCGTCGGCGAGGAGGATCGAAGGATTGTTCACCAGCGCCCTCGCGATCGCCACGCGCTGGCGCTGGCCGCCGGAGAGCTCGTTCGGGCGATGCATCAGGCGGTCGCCGAGCTCCACGCGCTGCAGCGCGCCCGTCGCTTTGGCCTGGCGTTCCTTGGCCGCAATGCCGGCGTACACCAGCGGCAGCTCCACGTTGTGGAGCGCCGTGGCGCGCGGCAGCAGGTTGAAGGTCTGGAAGACGAAGCCAATCTCCTCATTGCGGATCCGCGCCAGCTCGTCGTCGTTCATCTGCGACACCTGCTTCCCGTTCAGCAGATACGAGCCTCGCGTCGGCGTGTCGAGGCAGCCGATGAGATTCATCAGCGTCGACTTACCCGACCCCGAAGGTCCCATGATGGCCACGTACTCGCCGCGCTGAATCGAGACCGACACGCCTTGCAGCGCGTGGATCTCTTCCGCGCCCATCACGTACGTCTTCCAAAGATCTTGTGTTTCGATGAGTTCCATATGAGTGAACCCGCAGCGGGACACACGGGGTCAGCGGCCTTGTGACTCAATACGATAGTCGACACCTCGGGGTTCAGTCCAACAGGTGGCAGCCCGGGTAGTGGGTCCCTTTGAAAGGAGCCCACGACCGCAGCCCGACCTCCGAGCGCTCGGGCTGGCTCTCCTGGTCAGCGGAATGCGCCGCGCCGGCTGTTGCGGCCCACCGACTACTGTTTTGTCTCGAGCGCGCGCAGATTGCGGGCGATGGCCTTGCCGACGGCAGGGGCGTCCGCGGGAACGAGCGCGGTCCAGTCGCGCACGTCGACCGGCAGCAGCGCCACGTTCGCGGTCCCACCGCGCCGACGGCGCTGGCGCGTGATCTCGCCGCCGATGACGCCGGCGGGCGCGAGCGCCGTGCCCAGGAGGAAGACGCAGACGGGCGTGCTGGTTTCGGCTGCGTACCGCGCCGCCAGAGGCCAGATCTCTTCCACGGCCTGGGGATCCACTGACACGACGAACTTCCCGAGGACCGCGAGCGCGGGAATCGCGGAGCGGAACAGCATCCGCCTCCCACGCGGGACGTAGCCGACATCGAATCCCTTCGCGAGGCGCTCGTCGACGGCGCCCATTTCGATTGATACGGCGTCGCGCAGCCGGTTCAGCACGACCTTTCTCAGGAACTCGTCGGGAACGAGCCGGTCGGCCGGGCGTGGCGGGACAGGACGCGGCGTCGCGGCCGCAGGCTCGACAGAGGTCGCCGCATCGGGTGGCGTGGGGTCCGTTTGCGCCGCCTCCGATTCCTGCCTCCGCATGGCCTCGAGCAGCCGGTTGTATTCCGTTCGTTGCTGGGCATCCATGAGCGTGCTGTAGGCCCTCGTCAGGTCCGCGGCGCGTGTCGCCGCCAGAGCCTGGAATTCGCTGCCCAGATGGTGCACTTTGTCCGGGTGATATCGCGCGATCTCGCGCCTGAAGCTGCGCTTGATCTCCTCGTTCGACGCCGACGGGTCCACGCCAAGCAGCTCGTAGTAGTTCATCGCGGAAGGGGACGGTCAGGACCGGGAACGAACGTCCATTGGCACTTATCGGATGGGACCGTCGTCAGGATGAGGACTTCTTGAACTCGGCGACGTTCGAGACGGGAAGCTCGAAGGGCTTCTTGTCGTCGCGCAGCTTGCGCGTCTGACGGGGAGCGGTCGTGGTGGCACAATGCGGGCAGAAGTTCCAGCCAGGCTGCAGGTTACGCCCGCACTTCGGGCATCCGCCGCTCAGGCGGCGGCCGCAGTGCGGGCACACCACGAAGTCCATCGCCACGGCACCACCGCACCCGACGCACAATGTCCGCATCTCGCGGACCTCGGTGACGACCCGCAGGAGCTCTTCGGGAGTCGTGATCCCGCTTTTCACCTTCGCGACGCCGTCCTCACCCAGGCTGATCATCCCCGACGCCAGCGCGACGTCGCGGATGGCATCCTCGCCCGCGCGCTGCGCAATCATGCGGCGCATCTTGTCGGTGACGCGCATGACTTCGTAGATGCCGACGCGACCTCGATACCCCGTGTGATTGCACTGATCGCATCCGACCGCCCGGTAGAAGGCGAGGCTCGCGGCGTCTTCCTCGGTGATGTTGAGCGCGCGCAGCGTCTCCGGCGACGGCGTGTACAGCCGGCGGCAGGCCGGACAGAGCCGGCGCACGAGGCGCTGCGCCAGGACGCCCACGAGCGCCGAGGCGATGATGTAGGGCTCCATCTCCATGTCCATCAGCCGCGTAATCGTGGACGGCGCGTCATCGGTGTGCAGCGTCGAGAGGACGAGGTGGCCCGTCTGCGCCGCCTGCATCGCGATCTTCGCGGTCTCGTGGTCGCGAATCTCGCCCACGAGGATGACATCCGGGTCCTGGCGCAGAATCGCCCGCAGGGCGGTCGCGAACGTCAGCTTCGCCTTTTCGTTGACCTGCGTCTGATTGACGCCGGCGACCTGGTATTCGATGGGATCTTCGATCGTGATGACGTTCGTCTTGCTCGACTTCACCGACGTGAGCGCCGATGCCAGACTCGTCGATTTCCCGCTGCCTGTCGGGCCGACCACGAGGATCATCCCGTGCTGATGGCGCAGGAAGAATTGCAGCTCCGCCTGTGAGACGGAGGACAGACCCAGTTCCTCGAGCGGCGGCGCCCCTTTCCGGTTGTCGAGCACCCGCAGCACGATCTTTTCGCCGTACATCGTGCGCAGCGTCGAGACACGGAAGTCGACGTCCTTGCCATCATCGGTCTTCACGCGCAAGCGGCCGTCCTGCGGCAGCCGTTTCTCGGCGATGTCCATGCTCGCCATGATCTTCATGCGAGCGACCAGCCCCTCGTGGACCCACTTGGGGAGCTCCATGACTTCCTTCAGCAAGCCGTCGAGGCGGTGACGAACGAGGACGCCCCTTTCCATCGGCTCGATGTGGACGTCGCTGGCACGGCTCGTGATGGCGCTGTTCACCACCAGATCGACGAGATCGATGATCGGCGCGGTGTCGCTCTTCTCCTTGGCGGCCGCGGCGGGCGTCGTCGAGACCTCGAAGACGTCTTCGTCGATCTCGCGATAGACGGATGAAGCGGCGCCTTCGTAGGCCGCGCTTCCGCCGGCCGTGCCCCTCGAGCGGAACGTGGAATGCGGTTGAACGGCGAGGCCGGCTGCGGCCTGCGTGGCGGTCTGACCTGTCCGGACGAGCGCCCTGTCCGGATAGCAGTTCGCAATCGCGTCGAGGATGTCGGAACGCGTCGCGACGACCTGCTTGATCCGATAGCCGGTCTGGAACTCGAGATCCTGAACGAGGCTGAAGAGCAGCGGATCCGACATCGCAACCGTGAGCAGATTCTTCTCGAGCTTCACGGCGACGCAGACCCGTTTGAGCGCGACATCCTTGGGAATCAGGACAACGGCCGCGGGATCGGGCAGCTCCTCGCTGAGGCTCACGTAGGGGAATCCGAGCTGGTAGGCGAGCGCTTTGGTGATCTGCTTCTCGGTCGCCAGATTCATGCGGACGAGCACGGCCCCGAGACGCTCGCCCGTTCGCTTGTGCTCAGCAAGCGCGAGCTGGAGATCGTCCTCGGTAATGAGGCCGGCCTGGATCAGACATTCACCGATTTTCTTCCGCACGCTGCATCCTCGAACGCTGTCGATTCCGTCTACTTGAACGCGCCAAGCGTCGTCTTCATCGCAACCCGCCGGACCCCACCCGAAGGACCGCGAAGCAGCACCGCGTCGCGGGTGATGTCAACCACGACCGCTGTTCCCACGCTGTCGCCGATTCCAACAATCTGGTTGTCCACGACCGCCAGCCTTCGATCCTGTGAAAACAGGATCGAGCGAACGACCGGCTCACGGGCCCGAGGCATCTCCGCCCTGCGCGGTGTCTGCAGAGGCGCCGCTTCCTCACCCGGCAGTTCCTGACGCGAAATCGGCGTGTCGACAGCACGATTCCGGCGCGGCCCCCCGACCGCCGACGCCGCACGCCGCGCCTTGGATGCCGTTCCCACGGTTCCGCCCACCGATCCCCGATCCCCGATCCCCGAGGTCTGTCCGCGCCACAACGGCGCCGCCACGAGCTCGGGTCCGGGAACAGGATCTTCCGGCTGCGGCAGCTCGGCTGACGGCGCCGTCGCCGAAGTCGGCCGCGACCTGACGCGATCATCCGTCGTGTCACCGCTCGCGGAAGGGTTCGCGGGCTGAAGCAGCTCGGCGTGCTCCTGCGCGCGGGACGTGTCGGCGTTGCTCCGCTGCTCGACTCTCGTTGCCGGGCTCCGGTCGACGGACAGGCGCGCCATCCTGGAAGCCCGCGCCGTCCCGTTGGGCCAGAACACGCCGAACGCAATGAGCAGGGATGCAGCCAGCACGCCGCTTGCCATGGCGACGATCGTGCCGCGCCCCATCGGGACCGGGCGCCGGGCAGCCCAGAGATTCACGGCCGGTGTGACAGCCGCAATCGCCCACGCCACTTGAAGCCGCGCCACCTGCTCGCGGAACTGCGCGCGCGGCTCGGGCAGCGACGCCACATCCAGGCCCCTGGGCGAATCGAGCGTCTCGACCTCCAGATCCAGTTCCTGGATGAGCGGCATCGTCAGCGACCGCAGCTCCGGAAGGTCGCCGCACGTCATCACCTGATCAACGCGATACCCGAACGTATTTCGGACGGACTGAAACAGCTCCCCGAGCTGCGGTCCCAGCGCCGACGCAAAGCGGTATCGGCCGAGCAGCCGATCTTCAGTCGGGGCCGGCTCCGGTCCATACGTCCAGGTCAGGTCGCGGCCGGCGAGCAGGCGCGTCCCCCGCACGATCGCGACGCTCCCGCCGGTCTGATTCATCGCCAGGTACGCGGTCACGGCGTCCGGTGGGTCCGCCCGCAGGACCTTTCCGAGGCTGCCAAGCCCGAGCACCGGCGTCGCAAGGGAATCGATGACGAAGCCGGCGTCAATCAACGGCCGCAGGCGCTTGCGCATGTCGCGCTGGGCGATGGCGGCAAAGAGCGCTTCCCGGCGCGGGATTGTGCCCGGCGTGTCGTTCACGCTCGTAACCGCGAGACCGACCGACGCGCGGTGAGCCCACGCGCGAAACCCGGCATCCTCTTTCGCAGCGATATCGCGCGCATACGCCATCTCATCGGCGATGCCCGGGGGCATCGGCCACACGCGGTGGGTGCTGCGAAGACCGTGCACGACGACACGGGCGTGCTTCGGGAATCGACCCGACGCGATAATCTCTTTCAGCGCCGTGCGGAGCGCCGCTGGCTGGCTCGACCCAGACGCAATCGTGTCGAACGCGGTTATCCGAGTTCCCGCGCCCGCAGGGTGCACGAGTACGAGGCTGCAGCGGGAGGGGGTCAGCTCGATCCCCAGGGTGCCGGGCATGGCCTATAAGGATGTCGGCCTAAGCCGCTCTAAACGTTAAATTTGCGCGAAATGGCGCGGTGCCGTGTCACGCGCCTCGAGCGGGTAACCATTATAGCCCGCGCTGCCCGGCGACCGTTTCCTCGGTGGCGTGCGGGAGAAGATTTCGCCTCGTCGCTGCAGCTCTGCGCATCTTCGCCCGATGAATCCAATAGCCCTATGAGTTACGGGGACCGAACCGTCGAGCTCAGGGAGCTCGTCGCCGACCGGATCGAGGGACGCCGCGGGGCGCTGACCAACGATCTGGCGGACACCCTGAGCTCCCATCACGCCGGTGTGCGGGAACATCGATCGTGGGAGCATGTCGCCGACCTGCTGGTGGGATTGATCATCGCCAGCGTCCGCTTCAACGGCGTCGATGCTGAGACGCCGGGCGTTGCGGACTTGCTGCACAGTCTCCCTGGCGGGCTGAGCACCGGGGAGATCTTCGAGGCGGTTCACTGCTGTGAGCGGACGATCCTCGATGAGCTAGCGGTCGACGAAGTCGTGGGCGCGCTGTCCGAAGGCTGGGGTGCCGTCGCCCAGCTCGCCCGCCGCGGATCGTTCATGATCGTCGCGGCGCTGGCGGATCGACGGGCCGATCGGTCGGCCGAAGCAGGTCTGCGCGATCAGCTCACGACGCTGCTGGCGCGGCCCGTCTTCGAGATCGCCCTCGCCCACGAGATCAACCGCTCGCTGCGCCACGAGCATCCGCTCTCGCTGATTCTGTTCGACGTCGACGATCTGGCGGGCATCAACACCCACCACGGACCGCGCGTCGGGGATCAGGTGCTCGAACGGTCGGGCATTCTGGTCAAGCGGTTCTTCCGCAATCACGATTGGGTCGCGCGCCACAACGGCGACTCGATTGCGGTGCTGCTGCCGGAAACGGCGGTGGAAACCGCGGCCGATCTGGCCGAACGGGTCCGGCGGATGATCGAGCAGCGCCTTGCGCTCGTCGATTACCGCACCGATCGGCGCCTCATGATCACCATCAGCGCGGCCGTCGTCGGGACCAACAGTCCCGAGCACGAGTTCGAGGCGGCCGAGGTGCTGCGGACGGCGGAAGACGCCGTGGCGCGCGCAAAGCACACCGGCATCGTGGAACGCGTGGAGCTCTTGGCGACCGCGGTCACCCTCCTCGGTGCTGCGGGGCTGCTCAACTGTCCGCTGCGCGTGATTCGAAGGCTCGTGCGGCACCGGCAGGTAGCTGCCGTCCGGCGCGGCCGGCACTACTACATCGATCGCGGGTCGTTGGAGAGGTACCAGGCGGGGTTGTGACTCACGCCGAACGGCCCAGCGCGAAAATGACTTGTCTTTGAGGCGCGCATCGGAGACGATTCGAACGCGCAGCTCGTGGGGGCCGCGCCGAATCGGCCGAGAGGTGTTTCATGTCGCGCGCCCTGGTCAACCGGCTGTTCGAGGTCGTCGATACCGCCAATTGGGAGGCGATGCCCGCGCTCTTTCACAGCGACGTCGTGTACGAGCGGCCCGGCTACGCCCCATTCGTGGGCATCGATCGACTCCTGCAGTTCTACCGCCACGAACGGGTGATCGCAGGCGGTAAGCACCATATCGACAAGATCGTCGTGGATGGCGACGCGTGCGCCTGCTGGGGCACGTTTGTGGGCGTCAGTCGGGATGGCGCTCCCTTGCAGGAGGCCTTCGCGGACGTCTACGCCATCGAGGACGGGAAGATCAGGAAGCGAAAATCGTTCTTCTTTCGACCGGCGGTCTAGTGGACTCGTCAAGCCTCATTCGTCATTCGCCAATCACCCCGCCTCCTCCTCGTATTTCTCCTTCAGCTTCGCGACGACGGCGGGATCGGCCAGCGTTGTAGTATCGCCCAGCGTCTTCCCTTCCGCGATGTCGCGCAGCAGGCGGCGCATGATCTTGCCTGATCGCGTCTTCGGCAGATCCGCCGCGAAGAGGATCTCGTCAGGTCTCGCGATCGCCCCAATCTTGTGGACGACGTGCTCCTTCAACTCGTCGGCGAGAGCGGGGTTCGCCTGCGTCCCTTCCTTGACGGTGACGAACGCGGCAATCGCCTGCCCCTTGAGCTCGTGAGAGCGTCCCACGACTGCAGCCTCGGCGACCCGCGGATGATCCACGAGCGCGCTCTCCACCTCCATCGTGCCGATGCGATGCCCCGCGACGTTCAAGACATCGTCCACGCGTCCCAGCAGCCAGAAGTAGCCGTCCTCGTCCACCTTCGCGCCGTCTCCCGTGAAGTAGGTGGAGTCGTTCCAACGAGTCCAGTACTGCCGGACGTACCGCTCGGGGTCGCCGTAGATGCCCCGCAGCATCGCGGGCCAGGGCCGCGTGATCGCAAGGAGACCCCCGCCGACCTCCACGCGATCGCCCGCCGTGGTCAGGACCGCGGCGCTGACGCCGGGGAACGGTCGCGTCGCCGATCCGGGCTTCAGGGTGGTCACGCCCGGCAGCGGGGTGATCATGATCATGCCGGTCTCGGTCTGCCACCACGTGTCGACGATGGGGATTCGGCTGCCACCGATGTTCGCGTAGTACCAGATCCAGGCTTCGGGATTGATCGGCTCGCCCACTGTGCCGAGCAGCCGCAGGCTATCGAGCTTGCAGCGCTTCGGCCAGTCGGTTCCCCAGCGCATGAACGCCCGGATGGCCGTCGGGGCGGTGTAGAAGATCGTGACGCCGTAGCGTTCGACGATCCGCCAGAATCGATCTTTCTCCGGCCAGTCGGGGGCGCCTTCGTACATCACAACGGTCGCGCCGTTTGCCAGCGGCCCGTACACGACGTAGCTGTGACCGGTGACCCACCCGATATCCGCGGTGCACCAGTACACATCCTCATCTCTCAGATCGAAGACCCACTTGGTGGTCGCATAGATTCCGACGAGATAGCCGGCGGTGGTATGCACGATGCCCTTGGGTTTTCCCGTCGTGCCGGAGGTATAGAGGATGTAGAGCATGTCTTCGGCGTCCATCCTCTCGGGCTCGCACCCCGATGGCGCGTCCTCCATGAGACGGTGATACCAGTGATCGCGCCCCTCTTGAATGTGCACCGGAATGGGCGCGCCGGCCTGCCGTTGGACCACGATGACGTGCCGAATCGAGGGCGCCTCACGAATCGCTTCGTCCGCGGTGCGCTTGAGTGGAACGATCTGACCCCGACGATATCCGCCGTCGGCCGTGATCAGGACTGCGGCTTGCGCGTCGTTGATGCGATCGCGTAACGACTCGGCGCTGAAGCCGCCGAACACGACGCTGTGCACGGCGCCGATGCGCGCCGACGCCAGCATGGCGACGGCGAGCTCGGGAATGAGCGGCAGATAGATCGCGACGCGGTCGCCTCGCGCGACGCCGAGCGATTTGAGCACGTTGGCGAACGACGTCACCTCGCGATACAGATCGAAGTAGGTCAGGGTGCGGTGATCGCCCGGCTCTCCCTCCCAGATGATCGCGGCCTTGTTCCGCCGCGCCCCGCGGACGTGGCGGTCGATGCAATTCACCGTCACGTTGATCTGGCCGCCGACGAACCACTTGGCGTGCGGCGGGGTCCAGTCGAGCACCCGCTCCCAGGGCCGGTACCATTCGAGCTCCCGCGCCCACTCGTCCCAGAACCCCTCCGGGTCCGCAGCCGCCCGCTCGTAGACTCCCGCGTCGGCAACGTGAGCCGTCGTGGAAAACCAGGGCGGCGGCGGAAAACGGCGGTCTTCTTTGAGAAGGGCGGCGAGTTCTGCTGGGAGCTGGGGCGAAGAGTCAGGCATGGCGGTCTCGTCGGAACAGTTCGAACGTTGCGGATACGGGGCCCGGACAAGGTTGGTTCAAGGAGTGCCCGACAGTCAACAGTCGACAGGCCTGGTCCGGCTGAAGCCAGGGTAAAGCCGGACACTACAGGCCGGGTCCGGCTAAAGCCGGACACTACGACTGTACGACATGACTACGACTGAGCGACATGACAGGTCTGGCTAGACATCTTAGGGATTGCCGCAGAGCGGCCGGCCCAGCAGCGACGGTGCGCCGCTTCGCCCCCATTCTTGGCGGTTTGAGGCGCAGCTTCGCTGCAGAGGCGCCCGCGAACGGCCGACTACTCCCGGATCAGGCGCGCGCGCAGCGTCTCGATGCGGGTGCGCACGCGACCGGCAAGATCGGCATGATCGATGGTGGTGTGCGCGAGAAACTGACGGTAATGCTCGATCGCCGGTGCCACTTCGCCGGTCTGCTCGTAAAGCAGCGCGAGATTGTAGTGACAGGCCGCGCTGCGCGGGTTGATCTGCAGGGCTCGAAGCAGGGTCTCTCGCGCTTCGTCGCTTCGCCCCTGCGCCTTCATCGCGAGCGCGAGGTTGATCATGGATTCGATGTTGCGAGGCTCGGCAGCGAGCGCCGCGCGGAACTCTGCGGTGGCTGATTCCGGATTGCGATCGGCAAGAAGCGCGACGCCGAGATTGTTGTGCGCCTTCCCATAGCGGGGATCGACGAAGATCGCGCGCTGAAATTCGCGGATCGCGCTGCCCACCATGCCGCGCTCCTGATAGAGGACGCCCAGGTTGTTGTGTGCCTCCGCGTTCAGCTCGTTGCGCGCGATGACGGCGCGATAGTACGCCTGCGCCCGTTCAAAATCACCGGCGCGCTGGTAATACAGTGCGAGCGCGAAGTCGTCCCTGATGCCGGGCACCGACATGGTGGGATCCGGCGGGGCCGGCGCCGCCGCCGTCGATGCCGCGGGCCGCGGCGGCATACCGGGCGAGGGCTCTCGCCGATCAGCAGGCGGCCAGGAAGGCGACGGGCTGCCCACCGTCGGCCGCGTGGTGCGCGCAGGCGCGGCGGGCGGCGTGTCGATTGACGTCCGCGAGGTCCCGTGACGCGCCAACCGCGTCGGCTCCTGCTCCGCATCCGCCGGCTTCGACTGTTCGGCACGGGCGGATGTTGCCGGTTGACGGCGCGGCGTCCGGCCCGGAGCTGTACGCGGCTCCGCGACCGCCTCGACGGGTCTCTCGGCAAGTGGCTGCTCGACGCGTGCCGTGCGGCCTGGTTGAGGCGGAACCGGCGCGCCGACCTCGGGCGGCCTGACCATCGGGGGCGCCGCCCGCTCAGCCTCGCGAGTTGCCGTGCGCTTCGCTTGCGCTGGTTGCGAGGACGGCGTCGCTCGGTCCGCGGCGCGCGGCGGTTCCGGCGTCCTCTCGATGGGCCTCGGACTTGCGACGCTCGGCGAGCGCGGCGCTGGCGTCGGCACCCGCCGTGCGGCCGACTCCGACGAAGCAGACAGGTGTTCAGGTGGCAGATAGATGTCCGTCCTGCGCGCGCGCGGGCCCAGCGGCCCTGGTTGCACGCGTGCGGGCGGCGCCGACTTCGATGGCACTGTTGCCGCAGGCCGCGCCTCAGCAGCCAGCTCATCGGGACGTGAGTAGGCGCTGGCTTTCGGGTTCGGCGTCCCCGGTTTCGCGACTGATATCTCGGCGGCTGACGATGTCGCGGGCAACCCGGCAACCCGATCTTCTGTAGACGCAGGTTTCGAAGGCGTTGCTGCGGGCTTTGCGGGTTCCGGCGCCAGGTAAATGTCCGTTCGATGCCCAACGATCGCCGTCGTCCCCGGCTGCGTCGGCGCAGGGGCGGAGCGAGTCGCCACAGGCCTCGCCGGCTCAACGCGTGGGCTCGTCTGCGACGCCGGAACCGAGGGTCTCGCAGCTACCGCTTCCCGCGCAAGATGAACGTCAGTCGTGCGGGCGCGCCGCGCAGCCGGTCCGGGCTGAGGACGTTGATCCAGCGGGATCGTCCGCTGCGACAGAGCGGCCGCCGGTTCCGGTCGCAAGTAGATGTCAGTCGTTCGCGCCGATGCACGAGGGAGCCGCGACGGCGCAGGTGTCGCCTGAGCAAGCGGCCCGGCCGCGGCCGGCTTCGAAGGCGCTGCCGCGGCCTGCTGTGATGAGACTTCCGGCGGCAGTGAAGGCGCCGCTCTGGTGGCAGGCTTCGCCAGCCCGGGAGCCTTGAATGGCTCCGGCGTCAGGTAGATATCGTGCGATCGCACCGCCGCTGCCACCCGGCTTTCGGTCGGCTTGGCAGGAGCCGCCGCAGGGGTCGTTCGCGTAGTTCTCGGCTCCGCCGGGCTCACAGGTTGTGGTGCAGGGACCTTTCGCTCGGCTTCGTAGGGAGGGAGTTCCCGTTGGACGGGAAGCTCGGGCCGGAGGTAGATGTCCGAGCGGCGCGCGATGATTGCCGGACCCCTGGCAGGCTTCGACTCACTCCGCGATGCGGAGGGAGGCGCTTCACGCGTTGGCGGTTCGACCGTCGCCGTCTCGGATGGCGTGGGACGATAACCCGTGTCGCGCCTCGGCCCCGAAGGGGTGGACGGGGAGGGCCGCGGACCGAGTCGTGCGACACGGCCAACCGCAGGACCGTACATCAGGCGATCGCGAACCGCCGACACCCCTACCGCCACAACGATCAGGGC
>JACPPN010000230.1 GCA_016190995.1 Acidobacteriota bacterium
CTCGTAGCGAAGCTTCGCCTCAAACCGCCGAGTCAGAGGGCGGGAGAGGCGAACCTTCGCTACTAGTTGCGCGGCCGCCACGGCGGCCGCGCCTAAGACAGCTCCTAAGGCTCATAGACGAAAAACTTGCTTCATCTGTCACTGTTCCGGCCTTAGGAGATGTCTAGCGCGTCAACTTCGCGCCCGATGGGTGATTCGATCCGTGCGTGCTGACGTGACAGTTGGAGCACCCGTTGCCGTAGGGGTTGCTGACGCGGTTGTAGCGCGGCAGGTTGATGTGGCCTCCGTAGGAGTGGCAACTGAGGCACAGGAACGGATCTTTGCTCGCGAGGAGGTTCCGCTGGTTCGATCCGTGCGGCGTGTGGCAGTTGAGACAGCTCTCGCGCGCCGGCGGGTGCTCCCAAACGAACGGGCCGCGTTTCTCGGCATGGCAGGCGTAGCACGTATCGTTCACCGTGTTCTTCGCCAGCAGGGCCGGCGTCGAGCCGTGCGGGTTATGGCAGCTCGCGCAGTCCAGGCGCCCTTCGCGCACCGGGTGGTGCGACATCTTGTTCAGATCCGCTCGCACGGCGGCATGGCACTGGTAACACGTGTCGCTGGCCGTTGCCTTCGCGAGGAGCGCACGCTCGCTCTTCGCCGTCATCACGGTGTGGCACGACGCGCAGCTCATGTCGTTCGCCTGATGGGCTCCGGCCTTCCAGCCCATGCGCGCCCCGCCTTCGTGACACTGCAGGCAGACGGCTGACTGCATGGCAGAGGCCCTCTCGGCCGCCAGTGTGAGCGTTGGGCTCTCGAGCTGCTCGACGTGTCTGCTGCGCGGCCCATGACAGGCCTCGCACTCGCCCGTAGTGGCCGGCGGCGCGACCGCGAATGCCTTCGCGTGCCTGGTGACGGCATAGTCGCGCATCGCGTCCTCGTGACAGTTCCGGCATGTCTCGGGATCGTTGACGAAGGTCGCGTCGGCAAACGCTGGGTTCAACGCCGCCCAGTTGATGGGCTTCTTCGGCGTCTTCACGCCCGCTACGGCCCACCCGGACGCGAGCGCGAGCACGCCGGTCGCGAAGATCAGCCCTGACCAGTAGCGCCGTGGCATCGATGATGACTCCTGCAGGTATCGTCTGACGGGCGGCACGAGCCACTCCGTCGCGGACATGATGACCAATGCAGTGTAGGGGCTGACCGGTGGCGCTGAACTGAAGACTTCCTGAATTCCCGTTCAGGCGGGAGTCGGTGCCTCGGAACTACGCGGAAACGAGAGGCTGACGCGCGCGCCGCCGGCTTCATTGGCGTCGATCGTGATCCGCCCTTGGTTCGCGATGACGGCCCACTGGACGATGGCCAGACCGAGGCCGGCCCCGCCGGTCCCCCGGGCGCGATCTTGATCGATGCGATAGAACCGCTCGAGCACGCGCTTTCGCTCGTCAGGCGGAATCCCGGGTCCCTCATCGTCGACGACGAGGTGGTGCTCGCGGGCATCGCTCGTCCCCCAAAGTCGCACCCGACCGCCCTCGGGCGTGAACTTGATGGCGTTATCGATCACATTAAGAGCGGCCTGTCGAACCGTCATCGTGTCAGCGGTCACCGGCATCGGGCGATCGATCGAGACCTCGACGCGGATCCCACGCTCCTCGGCCAGCACGGCAAGCTGGCCTGCCGCGTCCCGTGCGATCGCTGCAAGGTCCGTCTCGACGGGCACGAGCCGCACGCGGCCGCTTTCCCACCGGGACAACGTGAGAAGCGTGTCTACGAGACGCGAGAGCCGGTCGGTTTCCTCCAGCATGCTGCCGATGATTTCCTGATAGCCGCTGGCGTCGCGCGTCTCGCGGAGACCGACTTCGCCGACGCTGCGGATCGCCGTGAGCGGCGTCCGGAGCTCGTGGGAGGCGTCGGCCGTGAAGCGCTTCAGCCGCTCGAACGAGGCGGCGAGCCTCGTGATCGTGTCGTTGAACACGACGGCGAGCTGGCCCAGCTCGTCGTTCGGATTCTCGACCGGCAGCCGCTCCGACAAGCGCTCGGCGCTGATGGTCCTGGCACGCTCCGCCATGCGGGCGAGCGGCGCCAGCGCCCGCCCGGCGATGACGTAGCCGGCGAGCGCCGCGCCGAACACGGCCAGGGGCGTGGCCACGGAGAAAATGAGAAAGAGGCGTTGCAGGTCCGCACGCAGATCGTCCTCCGTCCGCGCCACGCGGACCCAGACGCTGGCCGGCCCCACCGTGCGCTCGGCCGCGAGCGTCCGAACGTGAGCGCCCGCGGGCGTTCGCAACGATCCAAACCCTGTCGAGCTGGCTGAGAGCCTTGGCATCGCGCCCCTGATGGCCTCATGGCGCGCGAGTCCTCGGAAGAAAAGGGGATGCCCATCCCGCGCGCAAACCTCCACCCATCGTTGCTCCCCCGCGTCGTAGCCATGATCGCGATCGCTCTCGGTCCGCCACGCGACACGGTCGTCTCGCATGACCAGCATCTCCGAGGCTACTTCGAGATCCTCGCGCAGGTGGTGATCGAGCGCGGCGCGCATCGACCGCCCCTCGAGCGCGAGGACGCCCAGCAGATACGGCGTGACAATGACGAGCAAGGAGGCGGCGAACCAGGCCGTCAGCCTGGTGCGGAGGCGGAGACGAATCACTGGTCGCCCTCCTTGACGAGAAAGCCCACGCCGCGGATTGTATGAATCAGCCTTGGGCTGAACGGCTGGTCGACCTTCTTTCGGAGATGCGTGATGTGGACGTCGATCACGTTGTCGAGCGGCGTCCCGCGGGAGGGTTCCTTCCAGACGTCCCGGGCCAGCATCTCACGCGACACGATCTGGCCTTGGTGCCGGAGAAGGTAAGCGAGCAGCTCGAACTCCCGGACGGTCAGGTCGATGGGCGTGTCACCGCGCCGCACGGTCCGCGCGACAGGGTCCAGCTCGAGGTCCGCCAGACGCACGCGCAGGGCCACGTCGGGACGACCGCGGCGAACGAGCGCCCGTATGCGTGCCAGCAGCTCGGCAAAGGCAAACGGCTTTACGAGGTAGTCGTCGGCGCCGCTGTCGAGTCCCGCCACCCGATCCTCCACTGTGTCGCGCGCCGTGAGGACCAGAACCGGTACCGTGAGACCACGCGCGCGGAGCCCGGCCAGAATCTCGAGACCGCTGCGTCCGGGCAGGCCCAGGTCCAGCAGGATGACGTCGAAGGGCTCGGTCGTGGCTCGGAAATAGCCGTCCTCGCCCGTGCGCGCGATAACGGCCTCGTAGCCTTCCCCGGCGAGACCGCTTCTCACCGCCCCGGCAACCTTGGCGTCGTCCTCGATGACTAGCACCCGCATGTTGACGGTCGATCCATACGTGACGCGCAGGTGTAATACTACGCGTCACTTCCCCCAGTTCGCGCATCCAGCGATGCACGGCACACTGCACGCGTGGACCCGGGCCGGCCACTTCGCGAGGAGGTCCTGTACCATCATGATGCATCCTCCCGCTTGTACTATGGCCATGACAAAATAACGTCGGCGCCACTACGTTCACGACGCCATCGGATCGCGAGATCGTCATGACGCGCGTCGTCGAAGCGCCGCGCAAGCTCGTCTGGGCGGCCTGGACCCACCCGGATCACCCGCCGCACTGGATGCTCGGTCCGGAAGGCTGGGCCATGCCTGTCTGCGAAATCGACCTCCGCCCGGGCGGGGCGTGGCCCTACGTCTGGCGCCGTTCAGACGGCACCGAGATGGAGATGCGCGGCGTGTATGAACGTTTCGATTCAGGCGGGATCATGGCCCCACGTGACTGCTGGTCATTCCAACTGCCACGGCAGCCTTGATCTGTCGAGCGCCGGCCGAGACAAACATCAGAGCCGGCTTGGTGATCCGAGCCGCGAAGATCTGAGCGGATGCGACATGAATAGCGTCGAGCGTCCGAAGCGGATGTGTCGCGACGAGGGTTTCGGCCGCCACCAGCACCTCACTCGCGACTTCGACGAGTGTCCAGTAGGGACGATCCGTTTCGACACGCTTCAAGATCTCCGGTACCCTCCCAGCATCGAGCGTTCCCTCAGACGCTCGGCGTCGCAAGGCGCTTCGAATCTCGACCGACACGACGGCCGATGTCACCACGTCGTACCGCCGAAGAAGCTGCAGGACCTCCCGACGGCCCCTCTCCTTCATGTAGCGCTTTACGAGAGCGCTGGTGTCGAAGTACGCCCACACGACTACGCCCGTTCCTCACGATCCTCATGGATCGTCTGGGAGAACGGTTTGCCCTTCACGGTGACCGGTTGCCAACGGGGCGCCGGCATCGGTCCTTTCCGAGCGGCAGGCGTAATCAAACCTTCGTCAGCCATGGCTTGAAGCGCGGTGTCCTCCGCGTCCTCTGTCCTGACGGGCCTAATCACCGCAATGGGACGGCCGCGCTCTGTCAGCACGACCTCCTCGCCGGCGCGCACAGCCTTGATGGCTTTCGAGAAATGTTGGTTGGCTTCGCGAAGTCCTAATCTCACAGATCGACCCTCATGTAGTGATGTTACTACATTGCGGGCGCAAGCGCGGCCGTGACTGACAAATGACTGACAATGGGTGGCCGCGTACCTCCTCGGCCGGATGCGGCGCTCCGAATCCTCCGAGGCCGCGTGACATGTTCCTACGCTACGGCCCGGGCTCTGGCCGACCTGCACATCGATAATGCACAAGACGCGAGTGAAGGGTAGAATTGACCTTCACGGCATTCAAAGCAAGGAGACATCCGCATGCGTGTAGTTGCTGGTTCCGCGCTCGCCATCGCCATGGCCATCCTCGCCCCCGCCATTCAGGCCCAGAGTCAGGACACGCCCCGGGCCGTGACCGGCGGCGGCATCTCCGCTCCGGGTTGGACGGGCAAGATCGATCCCAACGAGGAAAAGGCCGGACAGACCCTGAACAACTCGAAGCTCTCGCAGACGGCCAACGTGCTGAACGTTACGACGGGCCCGGCAGTCACGTACTGGAATCCCGCCAACAAGGCGGCCGGCAATTACACCGTCAAGGCGACGTTCAACGAAGCGAAATACATGAATCTGAACGATCACCCGCATCCGTACGGGGTCATGATCGCCGGCAACGATCTTGGCACGCCGCAGCAGAGCTTCCTGTACTGCGCGGCCTACGGCAACGGAGCCTTCCTCGTGCGCGGCTTCGGGCCCGAACCGTTCCAGATGGGCGGCCGCCGGCCCACGCCGCATGACGCCGTGCACAAGGCCGCGGGCGCCGGGCAACCCGTTACGCAGGGGATTGCAGTGTCGGTGAAGGACGACCGCGTCGAATGCGCGATCAACGGCACGGTCGTGGCCAGCTACCCGAAGGCCGAGCTGATCGGCACCGGGAAGCTCAAGTCCACCGACGGTATCTACGGGATCCGCTTCGCGCACAACACTGAGGGCACCGTGACCGGCCTCACCGTGACGAAGCCGTAAGCGAGCATCGGCCCCCAGGCGCGCCGCGCGATCGGCGTCCTCGCGGCGATTGTCGTCGCCGTTCTCCTCATCGCCTGCGCCAACGTCGCCAACCTGACGCTGGCGCGCAGCGTGTCGCGCCAGCGCGAGATGGCGGTGCGCAGTGCGCTCGGCGCGGGGACGCCGCAGATCGTGCGGCAGCTCCTCGTCGAAGGCCTCCTGTTCTCGATCGCTGCAGCGGCGCTTGGACTGCTGATCGCGAACTGGGGACTCCAGTGGCTGCGCGCCATGTTCGCGACGGGTCCGGCGCTTTCAGAACGATTCAGGCTCGACGGGCACGTCTATGTCTTTGCGCTCGGCCTGTCGATGGTGTCTAGAAGGCTCCCTGTATCGGATGTCTCGCGCCGCCAGAGTGCCGTTCAAGTCCAGGAACACAGCCGGCTTGGGAATCCCGTCTGGTCGCATGATCGATCTAGGCCAGAATGGGTCGATCGCGAGCCAGCCACGGTGCATGTCGCTCAACACGTTGTAATGGTGTAGATCACCATGCAGCAATGTCAGGTCGCCCTGTGATGCCGCGAGCTGTACGTAGCATCGATGGGCCGCGTCTACGAGGTCGTGTGGAATCTGGTTGTCGCCAGACTCAATGTACCATTCGAATCCCGTTGCCCACTCGTGAACAGTCCGGCATCGAGTTGGTGGGCCTCGTCGGGACGACCGCGGCGAACGAGCGCCCGAGACTAGCACCCGCATGTTGACGGTCGATCCATACGTGACGCGCAGCTGTAATACTACGCGCCGGTCGGGCGGATCTCATTGTCCCTGGACTGCGCCCGACGAATTCGGCCTTCCGGCACGGCGGGACGGTTCCGCCATTCGGACGGCGTGATCACGGGTCCGGCTAAAGCCCATGGGTTAACCGGGCGAGAAGATCGTCTGCTGCCACGAGCGGGTGACTCACAGCCAGATAGGCCGCGCCCGTTGGATCGCCGAAGATCAGCGCTTCGTTGTACGTATTTGAAAAAAGAAAGTCGCCTCCGTGCGTGCGCCAGCGAGGTGGGTCAGGCAGGGCGTACTTCCGCAGATTCGTCAACAGGCTCAACCGCTGCGCCATTCGTCGGAGCTGCGCATGCTGCTCATGCTGCGTGTTGAGAATGTATTCCTTGACAATCGCCGTGATGGTGTTGCGTGCCGTCACCGCCGGGTCGTTCACCGGGATTTGCGCGAAAGCCGAGGGGCTCGCCAGTAGCACCAGGGCGGTAAGGAGCATGGAGCGCGCATACTGACCTCCGTGATTCACAAAGAACAAACTGTTACGGCTGTCGCCACGTGCGCAGAGCGTCTCCGCTGCCGGCCACGAATGCGTCATTCGCGGCTTGCGCGTCGCGCCAAGTCACGAGCTGCATGTTCATCGTCGACGCCTCGGTGTCGCGCAGGCGCTTGCTCCGCGCGAGCAACTGCTCGAGGGCGTGCGAAAGGAGCTGGTTGGACAGCATGTCCTGACGTCGCGCGAGCAGCTCTCCGGCCGCGATCTTGTCGAGAATCGCGGTCATCTCGTGATATCTGGACAGGCCGTTGAGCACATCGCCCTCAAGCGCCTGCACGGCCTCCTGCAGTTGGCCGTGATAGCCTCGTGCAAGCGCCACCTGATGTCCGCCCATCATCGCGACTGAGTCCGTAATCTCGATCGTGGCGTATTGCCGTTCCAGTGCTTGTCGAGCGCTTGCACTGAGCCGACTTGGCATCACGCTGGGTCGGAGCAGCGGCAGAGCCGTTGAGAGATAGGCCGCTCCCGTGGCGTCACCGCTGTTCAAGCCCTGGATCCACGCCCGTCCGTACTCCCAGCGCCCCGCGTCGTGCCGAGTGATCGGAATCGTCGGGATCCGGTAGCCCTCCAGGTTCCCCAGTCGCTGCGCCATGCGGAGCACCGTGAGGTATTGCGCGCGTAGCTCTTCGTAGCGCTGCTGCATGCGCCGAGCAATGAGTATCGTCTGCGCAAGATTCGCTGGGTCGATCACGACGAGCTGGGCCTGCGCGGGGCCTGCGACAGGAGGCGTGTCAGCCATACTCACCGCTCTTGCTGCGAGAACGTGTAGCGCTCCTTGCCGAGCGCGAAGTAGCCCTCGTCCAGCACCTCGGCACGATGTAGGTGCCCTGATGCACTTGGAAGTTGAGCAGGGCGGGTTTGCCGTCCTTCACCTCGTAGAGTGCCGGCAGTTCGGTCGCGTCAGCCTTGACGTAGGTGAACTGCCCGTCATGCCACATCGACCGTACGAGGAATGGCTTCGAGTACCGCAGGGTGCCGTAGACAAACTGCAGCTTCGCCGGGTACTGCTGCTGATAGATCGCGATGGATTCGGCCGCGCGTCGGTTCGCGGCCTCCACGGCGGCTCGGGCCTCCGTCAACTCGGCCTGCAGGCCCTCCATCTGCGCGGCACTGTAGTACTTCGGCTGTCCCTGTGGCGCATTCGGGTCCGCGTTGACGCAGACCTTCATGTCCGGCATCGACGCCCCGTTCTTCTCGCTCAGGAGGAACGAGTACACGGCACCACTCGCCGTCACCAGGTTCAGATTCGTGGCCGCGCCCTCCTTCGCGGGCTTCACGTGGGCGATGTTGTGCGTCGAACTGATGACCCAAAAGTCCCGGTCACCGCAAATAACGTCGAGGATCTCCTCGCCGTCTGGCAGGACGATCATCGTCGTGTAGCGCAGTACCAGCTTGCCCTGCGCCGCCAGGGCGAGGACTGGCATCTTTTTCCCGCGGACGGTGCAGTAGCCGCGACGGTCATCGATCTAATCGTCTCGTATCGGCGCGTTTGAGCGCTACGATGGGCGGTGGCGGACATAGTCGCACTGTTCGCGGTATCGAGCTTTCGGGTGTCGGGCCAGGGCGGCGATCGACAGGCTCCCACCCCTGCCGCTCGTCCCTCAGTTGACGTATCCCAACCCCAGCAGCGACCAACCGGGACTGCTCCGCCGGTTTCGGCACCGCCGCCGTCCACCGGAGGCACACGCGATACTGTGACGGGTACTGCCCAACGGGTCCGAAATATGTATACACACTTCGGACGGACCCCAGACGCGGGGCGAGTTTAGAGTCGGCGGCGCAGCCCGAGTCGCTTCAGGATGCAGGCGAGATCATCTGCCCGCCAGCTGTGACGCAGTATCAGAGCCACTGCGATAGCCTGCGGGTATTGGCGTTTCTGCAGCTCTTGGACGCGAGCGCCGAGTAACTCCTCGAAGCTGTCATCCACGTATAGCTCCTCGAACAGAAGCTCCGCTAGGGCGGGCGACCAGTGTACAGATTCGGTTGCGGCGACCGCCGAACGAAGGGCCCGTGACCGGACTTCGCGACGCCAGGTCTTGGTAGTGGTTTGTTTGCGGCTGGTCTCTGCGAGGCTCGCGCCTGGGCGCACCCCTCTCGAGAGCGGCGCACGCGCACGGCCGGACTGAGATTTTCTACGCCCTGACATGTGTTCGTTCCGGCGGATCAAGCGTCCGGCAGCGTGTTCCTTCACAGTCAGTGCCACCCTTGCAGCGCTTCGATCAGCGCGGAATTGAACCCGTTCTCGCGGGAATTCCCGACGGGGCAGAACAACATCGCGTAGCCGACACCCAGAACGTAATCGGCGGTGAAGCAGCTTCCCCATACGCCTTGAACTGGAATTCGGCTGCATTCCGATGTGGTCGCGACTGACCAATATAGCGCCGTGGACCGAGCCCCGTGGGCCGGCACTTTGGTGCCATTCGTTCAGACCTTTGGTCGATTCACAAGATCGGCACCCCGGCAGTAGGCTGACTCCCACCACAAGTGTGATCGCGCTCGGCAGACGAGCCGCGTATTTGACACCACCCAACGAGGCGCCATCGATGAAACGTCTGAACGTGATCGTGACCGCCACCGCCTTCGCTGCCATTTTTGCAG
>JACPPN010000228.1 GCA_016190995.1 Acidobacteriota bacterium
CCACCAGAAGACCGGACATCATAATGTGGCGCTGCATGCCGTCATGATAACGCCTCGGCTTACTCTTTAGCCTCTCGAACTTCGAAGGAGATCGCAGCCATTCGCGCAACCAGCGAGCGCACGATTCTTCGCCCCGCGGCACTTGAACCCGACTCGGTCGCTCCGTATACTGCGCCTACTAGCCACTCCCTCTTTCTTGTTTCCTGGTATCAGCTCTCGTCAGCGCGCATCGGTGGCGCGCCCGCGGAGGTCCACATGCGAAGCGTGCTCATCATCGGTGCTTTCGTGCTGCTCGTGCCGGCGCTCGCAGGCGCCGACGATCACCAGTCGGGCCCTCAGCCGGCGGGGCAGCAAAAGCCGGGCGCAATCCTGACCGTCAAGGTGTCGGGGGTGCCGGTCGGTTTGTCCGGGCCCGAATGGGAACGGTGGCACGAGCGCGTTCTCGCCAACCGCCGCTCGGCCAAGCGGAAGATCTGGACCGGGATTGGCTTGAACGTGCTCAGTCTTACGTTCCTGGCAATGCAGCTGCGGGGCTTCACCGAGCAGCAGTGCTTTGCGGCGGGTTGCGTCGAGGTGCGCTACCGATACGACACGAAGTGGGCGGCGCCATCGATTGTTGCCGGAATCGTGTCATCGGCCGTGGAGCTGTGGGGAAGAAGCCAGCTCCTGACCGCGAACCGGCAACTGCTCATTCTCGAAAGTCAACCCGGGGCGCCAACTCACGGCACCCGATTGCAACCTCCCCTCGGTGGCGGTCCAATCGCCCGGTCGATTGCCACACAGCTTCAGTCGCCGGCAAGCCAGCGCTGACGATCGAATTCCCCGCGTTGCGGCTCCGCACGTCCGATGCACGGAGGCGGCGCCTGGCGCGCGATGCGGCGCGAGCACCTTCCCGCCGCGGCCTCAACGTGGTGCCACAGACCGGGGCCAGGAGTCTGGATCCAGGTCTCGGCCCTGCCCGCATCATCAGGGTGCTTGCTGGGCTCAGGCTTCAGCCGGACGCCACGCATGCGACGTCGGTCCGGCCAAGCCGAAACTCGAGGGTCCGGCTCGAGGGGTCCAAGCCACAGAGCTTGTGAACAAAAGCCATCACCGCGGAGACGTGAAGGACGCGGAGCCAGGGTTTCCCTGAGCATCGTTCCTCGGCGCGCTCTGCGTTCTCGGCGGCGGTGAGAGCTTTTTTTCACACGCTCTAAAGCCGGACAGGGGGCCCGGCTAAAAGCCGGACACCACGAGTGCTACAAGTGCATCGGCGAGGGGGCCGCCCTCGTCCTGTCGTATCGTCCGGCTTCAGGAGCCCTCGTCCTGTCGTCGCGTTCCGGCTTCCGCCTTCGCGTGAAGCTTCGGCGGGCCGCCGGACTGCAGGGCTACAGCTCACGGAGCGCGACGACGACGGGCAGGCGGGCCGCGCGGATGGCAGGAAACAGGCCGCCGATGAGGCCCATGACGAGGGCGTACAGGATGCCGCGCGCGAGCAGCGCGGGTGTGACGGCAAAGGCGAAAGCGACCTGACTGAACGTCTGCCAGTTGATCGTGGCCGTCTGGAACCCGTTGAAGACTACATAGGCAATCCCACCGCCGGCGACGCCGCCGATGAGCGCGAGGAGCAGCGACTCGAGCAGCACCGAGACGACCACCGGCGTCGCACCGAACCCGAGCGCGCGCAGGGTTGCGATTTCACGCGTGCGCGCGGCCACCGCCGAATACATGGTGTTCAGCGCGCCGAACACCGCGCCGATGCCCATCAGCACGGCAACCGCGGTCCCGAGCGTCCTGATGATCCGCGAGATGAGCCGCGACTGCTCGGCGTAGTAGTCCGCCTCGCGCAAGACGCGAACGTTCAGGCGCGGGTCGGTTGTCAGGGCGTCCTTGAACCTGTCGAACGCCTCGCGGGACTCGAGCCTGACGAGCATCGAGTTGAAAGAGTTGCCCCTGCGGTAGGCGGGCTGCAGGACGCCCACATCGCACCAGACTTCCGATTCGGCGACGCTTCCCCCCGCCCTGAAGATGCCGACGACGGTCCAGGAGTTCTCGCCCCAGCGCAGCACCGTGCCGACGTCGAGTCCGTCGAACTGCGCGGCCGCGGCACGCCCTGCGATGATCTCGTTGCGGCCGGTCTGGAACCGTCGTCCTTCGACGATCTCCACTTCGCTCCGGATGTCGAAGGCTTCAGGCTGTACGCCGCGAAGCGGCACGTTGGCTTCGGTGCCACTCGTGCGCTTCGGCCGGTCGACGACCACGAAGAGCTCGGCCGAGGCAAGCGGACCCGCGCGTCCGCGCCTGATGCCCGGTGCGCTCTTGATGACGAGCGCGTCGGGTCCCGGCATGATGCTGCTCATCTCGGAATCGGCGCCGCCGCGCATCACCAGCGCGGTGTCGTCCGGCCCGACGGTGTTCATGGTGCGGCGGAACCCTTCGGCAATCGAGAGCACCGCGACGAAGACGGTCACGACGCCCGCCACCCCGATGATGGCCACAATGGAAGAGGCGAGACGCTCGGGAATCGTCCGGATATTGAGCTCCGTGACGGCGCCGATCTGCGAGAGCCAGTTCACTCACACCCTCCGGAGCGCGTCGACGATACGCAGGCGCATCGCTTGAACCGCCGGCATCGTCCCTGCGAGCAGACCCAGGAGCACGACGAACAGGCCGCCGGCCACCAGCGCGTCACGCGGCACGTAGAACGCCGGCAGGAACGCGCTGGAGAACTGCACGTTCTCCAGCACGGCCCACGAGAGCACGAGACCGAGCGCGCCGGCCACGAACGTGAGGGCGCACGATTCCATCAGGACGAGCGTCAGGATCAGCCAGTTCGAGTAGCCGAGCGTCTTGAGCACAGCCAGCTCGCTCGTCCGCTCGCGCACCGACTGCGAAATCGTGTTGGCCACCACGATGAGAATCGTGAAGAAGACCGCGGCCACGATCGAGGTCACGATCGCGCCGATGTCACCCACCTGGTTGGCGAACGCCTGAGCGAAGGCTTTTTCTGGCGACGTCTTCGTTTCGGCGGCGGAGTTGGCGAACTGCGCGTCGATGCGACGGGCGATGTCGGCCGCATTCGCCGGATCGTCGATCCGGATCACGTACCACCCGACCTGACCGCGCGCGAACGGGCGTGCTTCGTCGAGAAACTTGTAGTGAAAGAACAGCTGGCCGTTGTCGGTCCCCTTTTTCGTGCCGTCATAGATGCCGTCGATCGTGAACTCCCACGTGTTGGTGTTCCGCTGGCGCCAGATCGTGCCCTGAATCGGAACACGATCGCCCACCTTCCAGCCGAACCGATCCGCGAGCGACCGCCCGATCATGGCGCCCGTGCGATCGGCCAGCCAGGCCTTCTTCTGGTCGTCGGGCAGCGCGTACTCGGGATACAGGCGCAGCCACGACTCACCATCGACCGCCATCTGCGCGAAGAAATTCGACTGATCCTGGTAGATGCCGCCAAACCATGTGGCGTGCGTGGTGTCGACCACACCCGCCACGGCACGGATGCGCTGCCAGTAACTCTCGGGCAGCAACTGGATGAACGACACCTTGTGAATGAGCACGAGGCGGTCGTTGCCCGCGACGTCCACGCCCATGTTGAACGCGACGCGGATGGCCACCAGGAACCCGAACAGCGCGAACGCGACGAGGATGGAAAGGAAGGTGAAGGCGGTCCGTACCTTGCGGCGCCACAGGTTCTTCCAGACGAGCGGCAGGAATCTCATGCGGCCGCCTCCGCCGTGAGCATGCCCTTGTCGAGATGGAGCGTCCGGCGCGCGCGGACGGCGGCGTGCGGATCGTGCGTCACCATGATCACCGTCTTGCCGTGCTGCGCGTTCAGCGCCTCGAGCAAGTCGAGGATCTCGTCGCCGGCCTTGCGATCGAGATCCCCGGTGGGCTCGTCACACAGCAGCAACGTCGGGTCCGTGACGATGGCACGCGCGATGCCGACACGCTGTTCCTGCCCACCCGAGAGCTGGCGCGGATAATGCCGGGCGCGATCCGAGAGACCGACCACCGACAGCGCCGCGCCCACATGCCGCCGGCGATCCGCACGCGAGAGGTTCGTGAGCAGGAGCGGGAGCTCCACGTTGCGCTCCGCCGTGAGAACGGGCAGCAGGTTGTACAGCTGGAACACGAATCCGACGTGCCGCGCCCGCCACCTCGCCAGCGGTCCGCCGGACATCTGATCGATCCGGTCGCCCGCGACCTCGATCGATCCCTGCGATGGCCGATCCAGCCCGCCGATCAGGTTGAGTAGGGTGGTCTTGCCGGATCCGGAAGGTCCCATGAGCGCGAGGAAGTCCCCTTTCGCGACGTCGAGGTTGATGCCCTGCAGCACGTCGATACGCTCGCTGCCGCGGTGGAACACCTTGTGGAGATCCCGGATCTTGACGAGGGTCGTGTTCATAGGGGCTCGGGGTTCAGGGTGTCAGGTGCCAGGGTTCAGGCATCAGGGGTCGGGTTGCAGATTGAACCGAGTCTTTTCCATCCGCGCTCTGTATTCTGACATCTGCGACTAGGAGCCCGTCTGAGTAAGCTTGAACGGGCTCGTAGCGAAGCTTCGCCTCAAACCGCCGAGTCAGAGGGCGGGAGAGGCGAACCTTCGCTACTAGTTGCGCGGCCGCCACGGCGGCCGCGCCTAAGACAGCTCCTAAGGCTCATAGACGAAAAACTTGCTTCATCTGTCA
>JACPPN010000240.1 GCA_016190995.1 Acidobacteriota bacterium
GAAAACGCATGGGTGGTCCGCATGCCTGATCCGGTCGTGCCGTCGCCGAAGTCCCAGCCGAACGACACGATTTGCCCATCATCGGAGGTCGACGAGGCGTCGAACTGGATGGTGTCCCCCTGGCTGATGCTCGTCGGCGAGTACGTGAACCTCGCGACGGGCGTGCCGTTTGGAGGAAGAATCACTCCCGGAGGCGCCAAGCGGATGTTCACCTGGCGCGCGACCGCATTGGCGAAGTCGGTTCCGGTCGGGACGACGACAATCGTGACGATGGTCAAGGTGTCGACCGGGTCGGGTGGCGGGGCGGGCGCCGTGTACGCGAACGAGGCGCGGCCATCGGGGCCCGTCACCACGTTGCGCGCCGAGAGCCGGCCAAAATCCGTGGGAATTCCATTGACCCAGATTTCAGCCCGCAAGCCCAGATCGCGAATGGCCTGCCCGTTGGCGTCCCGTGCCTGCACGACAATCTGCGACTGAGACGCGCCGTCCTGCGCCAGGACGTCGGGATTCGCGAAAATCGAGATCGAGGTCCCGAGCTCGGAGGGACCTGTCAGGGCTGGAGCATCCGATTTCTTGATGGTGCAACCCGAAACCGCCATTGTGGCGACGATCGCAACGCACAGAGGTCCCAGCGATCGATGTGTTCTGCTCATGACGGTTCCGACGCAGCGCGTGGCGCGGTGGACGCTGATATCCATTGTTCCCCCAAGGGACCCGATTACTGCGGATCACCCCAATCCGCGAAGTCGACGAGGATCTTGCCGAGCGCCTGCACCGTCGCGCCCGTCTGGTCGTGACCGTAAAAAGTGATTTCCGCGATTGTCGAGACCATCAGGGCGCCACCCAGGCCGCGCAGACCGACGAGCGGAGGCTCCAGCTTCGCGGACCCGCGAACGAGCGTGAAGGTCGACGAACCGATGTCCAGCACGCTGAACGTCGTGGCGCCTTCGAACGCGTAGGGCACATCGACGCCCGGCGTGTTCCGGCCATCGGCGCGCTTGAACACGACCCGGTAGCTGGTCACCGTAATGTAGTTGGCCGATGTGGGCGAGCTCGGGTTCGACGGCGTGCCGGGATCCTTGAACCCGAGGCGCGCGATGACCCGGCCGGGGTCCTCGAAGATCGTCGGTATCGTGATCTGCTGTCCGCTGACCGTCCTGGTCACGTTGGTGATCACGTCCGACTGGAGCACGTTCGTGAAGGTGGCGGGATTCGCGCCCGACGCCGCCATCAACTGCTCGATGATGAGGAACGATGAGGCACGCCCCTGGGTGACGAGCTTGTTCGAGCATGAGCCGCCGCAGGTCACCACGATCGCCAGAACGGTGAGTCGCGTGACTGCGGGCGTCCAACTACACTTTCGAGCTCGGTAGGCCATCTCTCGTTCTCCCGACCCAGAGGAACCGGCAATTTCAAATATCGGCCGATCCGCTTTCAACCTCTAATGATCCGGGGCGTAATGAAAATCAGCAGCTCGCGACTCTCGTCCGTGACCGAATCCCGCTTGAACAACCAGCCGAGGAGCGGGATGCGGTGGAGGCCGGGCGTCCTGTCGTTCACGGACTGCTCGCGGCTTACGAAAATCCCCCCAATGACCGTCGTGGCGCCGTCATTCACCAGCACCTGCGTCGACGCCCGTTGGGTGTCAATGGGCGGGATACCATTGACCTGACGGCTGAAATCCGGCGATGCGTTCTCGAGCTGAATGCGGAGAATGACGGTGTTGGCCGACGTGATCTGGGGAACCACCTTCAGAGTCAGGGCGGCATCCTTGAAGGTGACCGTGACGGTGTTATTCGCGATCGTCTGGATGGGAATCTGGATGCCCTGCGTCACCTCGGCTTCGACGTTGTTCTGGGTGGAGAGGCGCGGCGTCGAGAGCACGCGCCCCTTGCCCGCACGCTCGAGCGCCGAGAGCGCGACGTCCAGATTGAACGCGCCGTTCACGGCGCCCAGGGCGAGTCCTATCGCCGAGGTCGCGCTGGTCGCGGGCAGGTTCACGGCCGTTCCCGTCGTTTCGAATCCGCCGGCACGTGGATCCTGCGGGCCCTGATTCGCGCCGGTCCGGCCGGTCAGGGTCCCGCGATTGGGGAACGCCAGCGGCGTCGTGTTTCCCAATTCCTGCGAGACGCGCCCGTTGACCCCCCACTGCACGCCAATCGACCGCGCGAACTCGCGCGAGGTCTGAACGATTCTCGCCTCGACCTCCACCTGCGGCTCCGGGCGGTCGAGCGTGTCGAGCAGCGCCGACGCGGTGGCGAGACGCTCGGCAAGGTCCGTCATGATGATGGTGTTGGTGCGGGGATCGACCTGAACCTGGCCGCGCTGCGACAGGGTCGTACGGGTGACAAGCTGCGCGAGCGCTTCCGCTTTCGCGTAGCTCAAGGTCCGCGTGAGGACGCGGAGATCTCCCGAGAGCGCCTGCTCCTCCGCAAGCTTGCGCCGCTGCGCTTCTTCCTCGGCCAGGACCGTCAGGGGCGCGATGCGAACGACCGTGCCGTCGATCGTGTATCCGAGCTTGTTGGCGCGCAGAATGATGTCGAGTGCCTGGTCCCACGGTACATCGCGCAGCGTGACGTCCACGGATCCCTGCGCGGCGGGATCGATCACGATGTTCAGGCCGCTGATTTCCGCGAACGTGCGAAGGACCGACCGCAGATCCGCGTTCTGGAAGTCGAGGCTCACCGGATGTCCGGAGAACTGCTTTGCCTGCCCGGTCGCCGTCGGCGCCGGCGTCGAGACGGGCTGCGGGGGCTGTTGCGGCAGCACCTGCGGCAAGGCCGCCGCCGAGCTCGACGAATACAGGTGACCGGAGGAAGGCGCAGATGAAGACCCGGCCCCCGAAGAGGTTGCCGGGACGCCCGTCGACGGCATTGAGCCCCGAGCGGTCGCCGGCTCCATCTGCTTCAGGGCGGCCATCGGATCGAGCGAAATCACGCTGACCCGCTCCGCGGGCGCCGCGTCGACGCTCGATCCTGACGTGGGCAGGAGCGTCGCGACGAGATCCGCTCCCGCGTCGGTTGCGCCTTGCGCGGTTCGATCGAATTCGATGCGGATGGTGTTTCGCACGCTGCGAATACGCGGCGTCACGGAACGCATCAACTGCACGCGAACGCGCGCCCCTTCGCCGGCCGTCGAGAGCGGCTCGATCTGCACGCGCGCGACCGGCACCACGGTCCGACCCACCCGTACGGCGGCGCCGTCCGTCCGGACATTGCGCACGTCGACGAGGATGGTCAGCGGATCGGGTTGGCTGGTCGCGTAGGCGACAGGCTCGGACGCTTCGATCACCACCGCGACGGTGGTGGCGTCAACGACCGACGAGATGTCGGTCAGGCGCGCCGGGATGCGGCTGGCGAGCATGATCACGCCGCCCGACGCGGCGCACACGATGGCGATGAGCGGAATTCTTGCGCGACTCGCGCGCGTCACTTGCCGTCCTCCATCGCGCGCAAGGCCTTCCGGACCTCGCGCTGTTTGATCAGAGAAAGAGGATCGTTGACTTCCTGGAGGAAGATCACGCTGTCGGTGTTGATCGTCTTGACCACGCCGTCGAACAGTCGATCGGCCGTGTGGAGGAGATACGTCTTGGTGTCGGGGGCCTGGACCATGGCGACCAGGCTGCCACGGTTGCGAACGATGCCGCGGATGGTCACCTCGTTGATCAAGAGGCCGGCGATCCCGTCGGGCCGCTTGCTCGTCGCGCGCAGATCGTTGCCACGCGCCTGCAGGCTGACGAACGGATCGCGCCGCCCGTCTGGATCGTAGCTGTAGGCTTCGGGCGTCGTCTGAGCTTGCGGCGCCTCCGGAACGGCGGGGGGGGCCTGAGGCGGCGGCGTGGAGGGCGCCTGCGGAAAGACCGGAGGCGTCCGGAGAAGGACCATCGCGACGCCAGCCACCAGGGTGCGGGTGATGATGCTCACGCCGTGTCGACTCCTCCTGAGCAGGGTCACCGTGAGGCGCGCGCGGATCCGGGCGGCGACGCGCCCGACGTGGCCGCGGCGGCTGGCGCCGGTGTTTCCAGCAGGACGAACGTGGTCGCCATGCACTGCGCGGTGATCGTCGAATTCTCGTCCGGCTTCTCTTTGCCTTTGATGTTCAGATCGCTGACGTTGATGATGCGCGAGAACTTGCTGATCTTGTCGAAGAAGCGTCCCAGGTTGTGATACGTGCCGTCGAGCTCCAGCACGATGGGCCACTCGGCATGCAGCTGCTGCGTCTTGATCGCCTGGGGCTTGAATCCCTTGATCGTCAGATTCGATTGGGTCGCGAGCGTCTGGATGCGGCGCAGCAGATCGGCCACGTCCTTCTGTTCCGGCAGGACGGCCTTGAGGCTCTCGAGCCGGGTCTGCAGGTCGAGCACCTGCGCCTGAAAGGCGGGCAGCTGCCGCGCGATCGCCTGCGCTTTGCGAATGTCGCCGCGCAGCGCATCGGCTCGCTTCTGCTGCTGCGCGATCGCCTCCTGCGCTGGAATCGCGTAGAAATAGTAGAACCCGCCCAGGGCGAGGCCCGACACGCCAACGAACGCGCCGACCTGCCCGTACCAGGGCAGCTTGCTCACGCTCAACTGGAGTGCCACGCTCTACCGCTCCTCGATCTCCCGCGTCGCGCGCGCCCTCAGCGCGATCGAACCATGTCAGTTGCCGGGAAGACTGAACTGCGCCTTGACCGAGAACCGGATCAAGTCCCCCTGCTGCTGCGGCTCGACCTGACTATTGAGGATCTCGACCGGTTTCTTGAAATAGCCGGAGGCTTCGAGGTTGCCCACGAAGTCCGACAGCGCCGTGAGCGACGAGGTCCGTCCCTCGAGCGTGATGTCGCTCCCCTGCTGTTTCAGCTCCGTCAGCCACAACAGATCGGGCAGGCTCCGGCTGACTTCGTCGAGCAGGTGCACCGGTCCGCTCTGACCCTTGCGGAGCTGCTCGATGAGCGCGACCCGCTGTTGCAACTGCGCCCGCCGGGTCTCGAAGTCCTTCACCTGCTCGAGCACCGAACGCAATCGGATCGTTTCGCGCTGCGCAGAGAGAATCTCGTCATCGAGCTGCGCGGCCCGCTGACGAAGCGACCAGTACCACCACCCGATCAACAGCGCCGTGGCGAGCAGAATCAGGCTGCAGGCGATCGTCAGCTTTTGCCCGACCTGGAAGCTCACGCGCCGCTTCGCCCGCTCACGGTCGACGGCGAGCAGGTTGATGCGAATCATCGGTCGCCCGCGCGTCGCAGCGCCAGACCGACCGCGACAGCGGCCGTCGGCGCCGCGTCCGCGGCCTCCACGCTGAATTTCTTGGGATCGAAAGCAATCTTGCGGAAAGGATCGAACAGGATGATGGGCGTGTCGAAGCGCTCGCCGAGCATGTCGACGAACCCTTCAGCCCGCGTGGCGCCCCCGCTCAGCACGATCTTGTCGAGGCGATCCGAGGCAGCGGTCGCTTTGAAGAAGTCGAACGTCTTTTGAATCTCGAGCATGACGTTCTCGTTGACCGCCTTGAGCACGGGACGCGCATCGTCGAAGGTCGCGCCGTCAATCGGCTCTCCCTTCTTCAACTGATCCGCGGCCTCGAACGGGAGATTGAGCTCTTTCTGCAGCGCCTCGGTGTAGGCGTTGCCGCCGATGGAGATATCGCGGGTGAACACCGACTGATCGCCGTTCAAGATGTTGATGTTGATGGCGCTCGCGCCCGCGTTCAGCAACACCACGACGGCGCCCGGCTCGATGCCGTAGTTGACCTCATACGCGTTCTGCAGCGCGAACGCGTCGACGTCAACGACGACCGGCACCCGGCCGGCCTGCGTGATGACCCCGGTGTAATCCGCGATCTTCTCCTTCTTGGCCGCGACCAGCAGGACCTCCATGTTGCCCCGCGAGGCCGCCGTCGCCCCGTTGTCGAGGATCCGATAGTCGAGCGTGACGTCCTGGATGTCGAACGGGATGTACTGCTCCGCCTCCCAGTAAATCTGCTCGGCGAGCTCCGCCTCGCTCATCACGGGGAGCGAGATCTTCTTGACGATCACGGCATTGCCGGAAAGCGACGCCGCGACCTCCTTGGTCCGGATCGAGCGCCGGTCGAGCACCCGGCGGATGGCGTCGGCGACGGCGGTCGCGTCGATGATGGCGCCGTCGACGATGCTGTCCGGGGGCACCGGCTCGGTGCCAAAAGAGACGACTTTGTACCCGCTGGGGAGGGGCCTGAGCTCAACGGCTTTGACGGCGCTCGACCCGATGTCGAGCCCCACTACCGACTTAGGTTTGCGAAACAACACCTTTTTGTCCCAAGAATCCCGGCAAGTGACTGATCGGTAGGCGCTTCAAGGTAACCAAAAAACCGGGCCGTGTCAATGAGGAAACGCGCAATGTTGGGGGTCAGCAATCCGACCCACTATCTGTTGGGCGCCAGCTCGACCGTTGCCAGGCAGGGCGGTCGGCCTCGACAGTGGCAACGGAGGTGCCATGGAGTCGCAAAGCGGCATCTCGATAGTCGATCCTTCATTTTCCGGCCTGATCTGCGGCAGAGCTCGGGGTCAGCGAGCCCGGGTGGCGATCACGAAATTGTAAGGTACGGCATAGAACTGCCATCGTTTGCCGGGCCTAGGCTTGCAGAATCCGAAACGCGCCAGGGCGAAGGTTCATGCCGATCGGGCGACCAGCCGAATCGGTTGCGCCGAGGCCGCCGAAGCCCGGGCGCCGCCGGACGGCCTGCGCCAGGCTCCATTCTTGACAAGGCTGCTAATGCCAACTATCCTTATGGTTTGCCGTCACTGGGCACATTCGAAAAGGGAGTCATGCGGACGTACACGCCGGGCACGGGCAGCATCAAGCGACGCTGGCATCTGATCGATGCGGAAGGGCAGGTGCTGGGCCGTGTGGCGACGCTGACCGCCCGCCTGCTCCAGGGAAAGCACAAGCCGAGCTACACGTCATTTCTCGACACCGGGGACCACGTCGTCATCGTCAACGCCGCGCGCGTCGTGCTCTCGGGCCGCAAGGAAGAGGGCAAGATCTACCGGGCGCACAGCGGGTATGAAGGCGGCTTGCGCGAGGAGCGCGCAAAGGACGTCCGCAAGAAACACCCCACCCGCTTCATCGAAGAAGCTGTCCGCGGCATGTTGCCGAAGACGAAGCTGGGCGACGCGATGTACCGCAAGTTGAACGTCTACGCGGGCCCGGAGCACCCCCACGCCGCGCAGAAACCAGCCAGACTCGAGGTCGCATAACTTGGCAGTCATCGAATACTACGGTACCGGGCGCAGGAAGACTTCGACCGCGCGCGTATTCCTGAGGCCCGGCAAAGGGACCATTACGGTCAATCGCGGGCCGGTCGACAGCTACTTCACCACCGCATCGTTGCGGACGCAGATCCGCCAGCCGCTCCTCGTGACGGAAACGGCCGACAAGTTCGACGTCATTGCGACGGCGATCGGGGGAGGCGTGTCGGGACAGGCCGGCGCGCTCCGGCTGGGCATTGCGCGCGCGCTCGTCGAGTACAACCTCGAGCTCCGGCCGCGTCTCAAAAAAGCGGGCCTGCTGACGCGCGATCCGCGCGTCAAGGAACGCAAGAAGTACGGCATGGCTGGCGCCCGCAAGCGATTCCAGTTCAGCAAGCGTTAACGAACCGTCCTCGTCCGCCGTCGGAGAAGATGGCGGCCGGTTGACGCAGCGCACAACGTTTCGGAGAGCACGGATAAGTGGAGGGAGCTTGGCCGCGATTGCGATGAAGGATCTGCTGGAGGCAGGCGTTCATTTCGGGCACCAGA
>JACPPN010000241.1 GCA_016190995.1 Acidobacteriota bacterium
CGAATGTGCGCCCTATGAACGACTACCGCGAGGGGCGCGGGACGACTTTCAGTCGTGCGCCGGAGTCTACCGCCTTTCAGGCGGTAGTCGTTCAAAAGAGGTCTAAGTGGGCGCACGCCGGTCGACCCGCGTCGCCGATCTCAAATGCGGCCCACCTCAAGCGTGCGGCTGGGCATCCGTGATGAACCGCGCTTCAGGAGATTGCGACCCAGCGCGACTGCCAGCCACGCCGCCATGACGAGCGGCACCGCGCCCAGCACGAGCGCCATCCTTCGATCGATCACGCCGAGATAGTGAAGGTAGAGCCACCAGAAATCGAGGCTGAACGAGAACTGTTGCGAAAAATCACGCTCTGCTTCGGCGGCGGTTCTCTCCAACGGCGGGGGAGCCTCGAGGCCGGCGAGGTACCGAACGTTCCGCGGCACGGCGCGGCTGGCGGCGCACGCGTTCAGCCACAGGCCCGAGGCCGACCAGGTCGAGCTGCTCGCGGCGAAGGCGGCCGGTCCGATCTGGCGCGCGTACTCCACCCGCACCTTCGAGAAATCCACGATGACGGCCGGAATCTGTACCGCGATGCTGATGACGGCGGCGGCCGTCACCAGGCGTTTCCTGAACGGACGCGCGTCACGCGTCAACCAGCTGGCGAGCGGCAGGCAGACGTAAGGCAGCAGCGGCACGAGATAGCGCGGCCCGTACGAGCGACCGCCGGCCCATTCCGAGAGACTCGCGTAGAGAAGCAGACACGCAACCGTCGTGGCCGCGAACAGCGCCGCCGTCGCCCGATCGCGCTTGAACATGTCGATGAGCGCGACCACGCCGATGATGGCAATCGGCGTGTACACGAAGAGCGACGCATGCGGAGAGAGCAGGAGACCGGAAAGCCCAGCGAGCACCGATCCACCGAGACGTGAGCTGTCGTCGCGCAGGTAACCGGTATCGAACGGGTGGCCGAACCGCGCATGGTTGTAGGCGAGCGCGATCGCTCCTGCGATCACGACCCCGGCCGACACGTTGGCCACTCGCGTGATCCGATCGCGTACCGACGCCCGCGCCTGCCAGAAGACCCAGGCGGCGATCGGGACGGTTGCGACGAGCAGTTCGTGTCGTGTCAGGAGCGCCGCCCCGAGACACCAGCTCGCCCGGCGCAGCTTGCGCAGCGATCCCGCCTGGGCGCCGCGCCACGCGCTGTACACGCCCGCCAGCAGCCAGAACGTCGCGAGCGGTGCGCTGAAGCCGAATTTCGAGTACGGCCACAGCAACGTCGCGAACGCCGCGATGAGCGCGGTGAGGGCGGCAGCCCGGGCATCCAACGTCAGGTGTGCGGCGAACAGGAATATCAACCAGACGCATCCCGCTGCCGCCACCGCCGATCCAAGCGCGACGATCGCGCGGGGGAGCGTATCGGGCTTTCCGATCCGGACGCCGAGCAGGCGCTCGACGCTCACGCCGGCCAGATAGAAGGGCACGTTGTACAGCGACTGACCGATGCCAAACGGCGAGTAGTACCGTCCATCCTTGCCTCGCGCCGCGTCCATGCCGGCAATGTTGCCGGCGAGCGCGATCGAGCCGTGCTCGACGAGGCTTTCGGTCAGCTCGTAGCTCACAACAGCATCGGTGGATGCGAGGCTTCCGCCAGCGGTCGCCAAGTAGGTCAGGAGCGCGATTCCTGATACGGCCAGCGCGGCGCGCTGCCACGACGGAAGCGCGCGATGCGGCTCCGGCGCGCGCGTCGCGAGGCGTCCTTGCTCGAGCAGCTCCTCGGGCGAGGGCGTGCCGACAATCTCGCCCGCCAGCTCGGTGGTTTCGACGGGCACCTGTGTTGCGCGCGGTGGCCGCAGCCGCGCGGCGATTTGGCGGATGCGATCGAGCTCCCCTGTCCTGAAAAAGCCGGTCAGGGTCAGGGTCGCCGGATAGAGGAAGAGGACAACCCCGCCGCGCGCCAGAACGCCGACGATGGGAGCGACCGAGGAGGGAACGGCGACCGACGCGACCGCGTAACTCGCGAGCCCCGCGACGATCAACCGCGCAATCCGTGCGCGCTCGTAGCGGATCCGATAGAACTTCTGCGAGAACCGGAACGCCGTCGCGGCGAGCACGCCGTACGCCAGCACGTTCGCCCACGCCGCGCCCAGGACGCCGTACCGCGGAATGAGGATCAGATTGGCGCCGACGCTGGTGACGGCGGCGAACAGGGTGGCCACCGGGTAGTACTCGGTGTGCTTCGTGATGTTCAGGCCGATCGACGTCAGCAGGTACACGCCCTGCAGCAGCACGCCGAGCGCGATCCAGGGAATGACCTCCGCCGCTCGGAAAAACGCCGGCGTCGTCATCAGGCGCACGATGTCGGTGGCGACGGCCGAAAGCCCCGTCGCGAGGAGGATGAGAGCCGCAAGCCCGTACGTCGTGACGGCACCGAAGGTCCGCGCGGCGTCCTTCTCCCGCATGGTCGCGAAGTAGAAGGGCGCCCATGCGTACTCGAACGCGCTCAGGAACAACTTGAGCGCCAGCCCGAAGCTCGCTCCGATCGAATAGAGACCCACTTCACGAAGCGAGACGAACAGGCTCAGGAGATATCGATCGGCCACTGCCGTGACTTGCTGCGCCACACCATGCGGCACCCGGGGCAGGCCGAAGCGCAGCGCCTCGCGAAGCATCCCAGGGGAGAACATCGGCCGCAGGAGCGGCACGAACCATCGCGCAAGCACGAACGTGAACATCACGCTGACAATGATGTCCGCCAGCACGATGCCGACGATCCCCAGCCGCGCGAACGCCACGAGAATCACGCGGGCGATCAGGGTGGCCGCCGATCGACTGAACGTCAGCGATACGAAGAGCCGGGGCTGATCCGTGATGCGCAGAACGTGGAACGGGATGAAGTAGAACCCGATGACGAAGGTGTTGACGAGCGTCAGGCGCAGAACGCCCGTGTAGCCGGGCACGCCGAAGAGTCGATCAGCGATGAGTGGAGCGGCGGCGAGCGCCATGGCGAGGCACACCCCGTTGAGCGCGAAGAGGAACACGCAGAGCGTGCTCGCAAGGCGCTGCTTGGCCCGGCGATCGGGACAGTCGTAGTACAGCCGCATGAACGACGCATCGACGCCCCACCGGAAGATGATCTTCGCGACCACCTCGACCGTGAGGAGGAGGCTGATGACGCCGTAGTCGGTCGCGGAGAGAAAGCGGACGTACAACGGCAGGAGCAGGAAGCTCGCAATCGAGGTAATGACGTCACCCAGGCCGTAGATGGCGAGGTTGACGAAGAGCCCTTTGATCTTCTGAAACACGTCAGGGCTGCTCGGGTTTCCGGAAGCGGAGCAGATTCAGGAAGCACCAGCCGGGGACGGGTACGAGGCGCGTCAGCCAGCCGTGCAACGGCAGGAGCGTGGCGGGATGCCGGCGAATCCACTTCGTGAGAACCGGTACCGTCGGGAAGATCCCCCGCCGTTCGACGAGCTCGAACCCTGCGCTCTCGCAGAGCCGGATGAATTCCTCAGCGGGCCGATCGCCCGGGTGCTTCAGCTCGCTCGCCGTTCGAATGAGGCGTCCGCGCAGCAGGAAATGCATCCGCGACTGCAGGTGCGCCAGGTTCGGGATGGAGATGAGCAGCTCGCCGCCAGGCCGAAGCACGCGGGACAGCTCCCCGACCGCGATTCGTTGATCCGCGTACCCAAGATGTTCGAGCACGTCCAGACAGAGGACACGGTCGAAACCGGCGTCGGGATAGGGCAGCGCGGCCAGAGACGCGTGCTTGACGCGGCCCGACGAGTAGTTGGGATCGATGCCTTCGATGGCGAGCTTCCGAGCGTACTCCTCGACGAGGATGCCTTCGCCGCAGCCGGCGTCGAGGACCCGTGTGTCCCGGGGCAGGGCGTCGAGGTACTGTCGGACAAGGCGAAGCTTCGCGAGGTAGGTCGGGTAAAACTCCCAGGAGGGCTCGAGCCGGCGGTGATAATCGCCGCGGGTGGCATACTCGCCGAGACGCAGGTTCGGCAAGGGCTCGGCCATGAGGGAATCGTGGATGTACGGAAGCGATCTCGTCAGACGAACAAGTCCTGACGCGTTTGTCCCACAGGACGAATTGTAGCGGAAGGACGGCCAGGTCGGGTCGGCCGCTCGGTTATCGCGTCAACGGGCGACGGCGCGCGCCCGAAGAGCGATCGCGCCCGCACCTCGCACGCGCACCGCAGGACTGTCCGCACGCAGCATCTGGCGCAAGGTGGAGACCGGACCACGTGCCGCCGTCGTCAGAATGCGAGCAGCCTCCTTCTGGACCACCGGATTCGGATCCTGCACCGCTTCGCCCAGGACGGCCAGCGCATCGGGATCTTCGGGGAGCAGGAGCTCGGCGGCGTAGAGATAGGTCAGGCCGTCGCGATCGTGGAGCAGCGGCAGGAGCGCGGGCACCCATGACGGGTCGGCCGCTGCCGCGAGACCCTTCGCCGCCACGAGGCGAAGGTCGGGCGCCTCGCTTTGAAGCGCCTCCGACAGCACGGCATCGCCGCCCGCGTCTCCCAGGCGCTTCAGGGACGCTGCCGCGCTCACACGAACCAGAACCGAAGGATCGTCCAGGGCGGGACGCAGTGTGTCGACGGCCGTTGCATCGCCCAGCGTGCCAAGCGCCGCGGCGGCGGTGGCGCGCGGAAGAATCTCCGGATCCGCGAGCAATCTCGCGAGCGTTGGGAGACTTCCCCCATCGCCGACCTCCCCCAGCGCCTGGATTGCAGCGACGCGGATGTTGGGTGGGCCGGCCTCCGCCAACCCATTCAGACGCGACACGGCGGTTCGATCACCGCTGCGCGCCGCCGCCTGCAGAGCGGGGACATCGCCGGACGCCGCCGTCTGTCCGGTGAGCGACTGCCTGGCCTGCCGATCGCCGGCACGAGCCAGCGACTCGATGGCCTCGACGCGCACATCCGGGGCGTCCGAGCGCGAGAGCTCGAGAAGTTCCGCACGCGCGATCGTCGCGAGCAGCGGCAGGTCCTCGTTGCCTGTTTGCGCGATGAACTGCTCGTAGGCCGACAGCGCCTGCCGCGTGTTCTTCCCGGCGAGCGCCGACTCGATTCGCTGAGCGGCCGCGCGCCGACCCGGCGCCTGTCCTTCCGCCGCGATTCCCGGCGCAGGAAGTCCTGCCGTGAATGCGAGCGCGCACACCAGGGGTGACACGATCACGGTGAAGCTCTGATTTAAACCTCTCATCGTCATCGATCTCAAGCCTTGACCGCGGAGGGCGCCGAGAGCGCACAGGAATGACCTTTCCTAATCGCCGCGTGGCTCCCCGTTCTCCGACCGGTGAAAGCTCTTGACGCGGGATCCAGGAGGATCAATGTAGGACAGTCGCTACTTGTACCTGAAGCCGTTTGCCAGCGTGCCGCTCTGGCTGTCCGGGTTCGTCACGACGACATCCACCAGTCCCGCGGCATGCGGAGGGGAAATCGCCAGTATCGTGGTCTTGCTGATGACCTGGACGTTGGTCGCGGGTACGCCACCGAGCGTGACCGTCGCGCCCACGACGAAATCCGTGCCCATCAGACGGAGGGGCATTCCTCCGCCAACAGGGCCTTCCAGGGGAAGAACGCGCGTGACGGTGGGCGCGGGCACCTGCGCCTGGTACGTATAGCCGTTCAGCAGGGCTCCCGACTGCAGGTCCGGGTTGGTCACCAGGACGTTGAACGTTCCTGCCGAGCGCGGTCCGGTGAGCGCCGTGATCGTGGTTGAATTCAACACCTGCACGTTGGTGGCCGCCGCGCCGCCAATCGACACGATGGCGCCGTTGGCGAAATAGAGGCCGGTAATCGTGATGGGCGTGCCGCCCGCCGTGCTGCCCTGGTTCGGATTGACGCTCTGGACGATGGGCGCCGGGGCGGGCACACCCGCGACGTAGGTGTAGCCGTGGTAGATCATCCCCGACTGTCCGTCAGGATTGGTGACGATGACGTTGACAATGTCGGGGGCGCGAGGCGCCGTGAACGCCGTAATCGTATTCGAGTCGACGACCACGACGTTGGTGGCCGCCACCTTGCCGATCAACACCGTGGCTCCCGCAACGAAGTATGCCCCGTTGATCGTGACGAACGTGCCGCCCGCCGTGCTGCCCTGGTTCGGCGTGATTGTCTGCGGAGCTGGCGCCGACGCCTGGCCGGGCGGAACGTAGGTGTACCCGTGGATCAGGATGCCGGACTGGCCGTCGGGATTCGTCACGAGGACGTTCACGAAATCCGCGGCCCGCGGCCCGGTCACCGCCGTGATGGTCGTGGAATCGACGACCACGACGTTCGAAGCCGAGACCTTCCCGATCTTCACGGTCGCGCCGTTGCCGAACCCGGTGCCGCGAATCGTCACCGGGGTCCCGCCGGCCGTGCTCCCCTGGTTCGGCGAAACGCTCTGAACCGTCGGCGCCGGTGCCGCGACGTACGTGAAGAGCGCCGTTGCGGTCTGCCCGTCGAGGTTGGTGACGACGAGATTGACGGCGCCTGGGGCATGCGGCGGCGTGACACCCGTGATAGTGGTGCTTTGAACGACGAGATTCGTTGGCGCGGACCCGCCGATCGTCACCGTGGTTCCCTCGCCGAAATTGAGGCCGGTGATCGTGAACGGCGTACCGCCCAGGCTCGTGCCCTGGTTCGGGCTGAGATTCTGAATGATGGGAGGCGGCGCGAAGTCGTCGTTGACAATGGTGCCAACCCCTTGGGAGTCCTGAATGGGCGCGTTGGTCGCGTTGCTCAGGTTCACGACAAACGTCTCGTTCGGCTCGATGGCCGTGTCACCGTTGACGGTAATCGACACCGGCTGCGTCGTCGTGCCTGGATTGAACGTCAGCGTGCCCGATTTCGACACGTAGTCGCTGCCGGCGCTCGCCGTGCCGTTCGCGGTCGCGTAGTCGACCGTAATCGTCTGCGAGCTCGAGGCGGTCAGGCTGACGTTGAATGTCGCCGTGACCGTCCCGCCGTTCCCCTCGGTTACCGATACGTCGTTGATGCCCAGCGATGGCGGTCCGCTCGAGCTCGAGGTCTGCAGGAACTGGGCGACCGGCTGCGCGTAACTGCGGGACGTCACCAGCAGCCATTGCTTGACGTCCTCGCTGGGGGCCACGCGCGGGTTGAACGTGCCGGCTCCGCCCGCTGCGGTCACGAAGAAGTCGGGTGACGGGACTCCCGTTGCGCTGATTTCCGCACCCTTGTCTTCGGGACTGTTGCTCTGAAAGACGGCCAAGTACGTGCCGGAGATTGGATTGCGGTCGACGTCGAGCGCGCCGTACGACGAATAGCAGCAGGCAATCGCGATCTTGTTGCCCGCTGTCGTCCCGTTCGCGTTGACGAAGTTGCCGTAGATCGTTCCGTTCCCGACAAAATTGAACCAGACGACGAAGTATCGCTGGCTCGAAGGATCGTAGGTGGTCTGCGGAGCCGACACGAACGCGGCGGTGTCGAGGATGGTCGGTGAGCCCAGGACTGCACCCGTTCCCGACTGCACGCGCGTGCCGTAGATGCGATCGACGCCGCCGCCGTTAAAGTGATAGGTGATGAGGAACTCGTTGGCGCTGGCGTTGTATCCAATCGACGGTTGATCCTCGAAATCCGGATTCTGGGTAATCACGATCTCCGAGCCAAGCAACTGTCCCGCATTGCCGACGCGCCTCATCCTGATGTCGTTGGCCGCCGGCGCCTCAACCTGGTACGCGACACCGAATTCATCGGCGCTCGTCGAGTACGCGATCGCGGCCGCGTTGCCCGCGCGCGCGGTTTGTCCTGGAGACGAGATTCTGAAGTCGTTCGTGAGGAACGTCGGCACGCCACCCTGGAACGCGAGAATGCGCCCCCAGATTTCCGAGACTGCGGGGTTGACGCGACCATCCAACCACGTCACCAGGAAGGCGCCCGTGTCGGGGCTGTAGGCGACCCGCGCCGTCTGTGTGTACGCGTTCGTCTGATGAATCTTGAAGACCGCGCTGGCGAACGTGCGGTCCGGATTCACGAACCGCCCGAGCGTCGGGTGGTTTCCCCAGACCGCGAGATACACATGATTGACGGGATCGTAAGCCACGTCCGGATCGCGCACGAGCGGTCCCAATGGAACGATCCCGAACGTCGGACCGAGCATCGATACCTGCGCATCCGCCATCGACGGCGCAACGAGCATGATCGTCGCGACGACACACCGGGCAGCGAGATGAAAGGGGCGGGTCAATGAGCGCACGGGACCTCCCGTTGGCAGGTGAGTGCAGACGTGGAACCTATCGGACATCCACCGCCATCCGAATAGGGATGTGACAAGAGTTCGAATGTATTGTTGGGCTTCGGGTCTGCTGCTGGGACGGCAAGGCCGAAGAACGCGACACACTGTAAGGGATTGGTGCGGATCGGTCAAGCGGGGTGAGCGCCGGAACGTAGGCGGGCGTCGCCCACGACCGACCGCCGGTCCGATTACGGATCAGCTCGGTACCCGGCGGTACAGCACGAAATCCTCGATGTCGGTCTCGTGGCTGTATCGGCCAAGCAGATCTTGAATGGGCGGCGACGCAAAATGCTCGTCGGCATTCCGATCGTTGCGCTCCAGGATGAAGTATGCGGGCGGAGTCTGACGAAGGCTCGCGGCAAGCGTGGCGAGCGTGAAGTCGGGATGAACAAACATGCCGGAGACGGCCGGCGCTATCCAGACGAAGCGGTTTGCCGGCAATCTCAGACTGGCGAAGTACACCCCGGGCTGCATGCCGAAGATGAACACGCGGTCGGCGGGTGAGGTGTGCGCGCGCAGATACGCGGCGAGCTCCGCGTTCGCGCGTGCCGAATACCCCCGTCCGTTGGCGTATCCGCCGAATCGTTCCAGGTACGCCTCCTGGCGATCGCCGTCACGCGTCAACTGCTGCAGATTGGCGGCCGTCACGAGGTACACCCGCCGTGTGTAGCCGTAGTGGGCGATCACCGCAGCCGCGAGAATGGCGGCACTTGCCTGCACCGCAACCCGCCGCCGCGACGCGCTCGCGAACAACCCTGCAGCCAACAACGCCAGCGGCGGCAGCGAAGGAATGAAGTAGGTCGTGAACAGGCGTGCGCCGCTTGCGAACGCGCCGGCGAGGGCGCCTGCCAGCCAGAGGGCGCCCAGGGCGGAGCCGACGTCCACCTCGCGACGCCGAATCCAATCCCATGCGGCAACACAAATGGCCACCCCGCCCAGCAGCCACAGCGCGTCTGTCTTGACTCGCAGCCAGCCCTCCTTTAGGAAAGCGATGGCGAAGGCATCCCACCGCAGCTCGAAGGCGAGGTAGCTCGCGTTGTATCCGAAGATCGCGACCCTTGCATCCTCACCGGCGTTCTGGCTCCAGAGCCACGCCCCCACGATAGCAGGCACCGCGAGCAGTCCGAGCATCGAGAGCCCCGCGGTCTTGAACAGGCGGTGGTCTGGGTTCACGAGTTTCGTGAAGAGCAAGAGCGCGGGCCAATAGAAAACGGCGACGGGCTTGAAGACGAGGGCGGCGCCCAGAAGGGCTCCCCAGGCCCACGACGCCCAACCCGGACGCCCTTGGGCATCGGCGGCCCGGAACGCGGCGGCGGCCATCAGGGTGCACATGAATACTTCGGGCACAGCTCGCTCGAGGAACCCGCCGTACTTGTACTGACCTGCCGGTATGGTCAGGACGACGTACAGGGCGGCTGCACGGAGCCCGCGCGCGGAGCCGCCACACCGCCGCCCGACCAGAAAGAGAAACAACCCCGTCAGGGCTGTTGTGAAGATATCGAGCGCCGCAACGGCCTTCGTCGTCGGACCCCAGACGAGGAATGCGGCCAGGTAGGTCAGGTGGATGCCGGGCGGCTTTTGATCCCAGAGATCGCCATAGGGACGCAAGCCTTCGTGCAGTCCCCAGCCGATTGTCGCGAAAATGCCCTGATCGATTCCCAGTGGTTCGGCGACGATCGGTACACGGACGAGGAGTCCTCCCATGACGGCGGCCACCCATAGCGCGGCGATCAGCCGAGAGGGTGTTTGTTCACGACGGCGGACGGTACGGAGCAGGCCGTGCGGCCGAGGCCACGCCGTCACGCGAGTTTCGTCACCCACAGCGGCGAATCTTTCTTGGGCAGGTCGCACGACCGACAGATGTCCGGGCCGCCGCTTTCGAGATGCTGGCGGCGGACGCGACGGTAGGGCTCGGAGTTCCAGATCTGCCGGATGCCCGACGTGCGGAGATCTCCCAGGATCTCCTTGCCGTCGAAATCCGCGCAGCACAGCGACACGCGGCCATCCCACAGCACCGTGAAGGTGAGCCAGGGACGATAGCACGGGTACGCGACGTTCGATTCCCGGTTGAGTGTACCCGCCCAGTTGTGCAGGTCGGTGACGTGAATCTTGTCTGCGATCGATCGCCAGTGCTCGATGAACGCGCGCTCCTCCTCCGAGTTGTTCTGCCGCACGAACGACAGAATCAGCTTGGGGCGCCGCCGCCCCAGCTCGGATCGGATTCGGACGAGCTGCTCGATGTTGGCGATGACCTTGTCGTACTTGAGGCCGACACGCGTCCGCTCGAAGACCTCTTTGCCCGAGGCGTCAACGCTGACGTTGATGGCGTCGAGCCCCGCCTCGATCATCCCGCGGGCGGTCTCGTCGGAGATCAGGGAGCCGTTGCTGATCATGCCCACTTCCGCAATTCCTGTCTGCTTCGCGTACCGCACTTTGTCGACGAGCGTGCGATCGATGAACGGCTCCCCGTAGTTGTGCACGCGGACGTGGCGGATGCCGAGATCCGCGCACTCGTCGACAATCTTGCGGTAGAGCAGCATGTCCATCACACCCTGCCGGCGAAGCATGTCGTCGCGCGGGCAGAAGGTGCACTTGGCGTTGCAGATGTTCGTGCTCTCGATCTGGACGATTTCGGGAAGGTGAGGCGCCGCGTCGCGGCCGGCGAAGAGAAGGGCGCGGCGCAGCGGCTTCGCGTTCCGGAGCAGCAGCGCTTCGATTGAGCGCCGCGCGCGCCGCCCGAGGCCGGCCATCACGCGAGCCCGACCGTCTCCTGGAAGGAGCTGACGACTGTGGCAAGAATCTCGTCGAGCTGCACGCGGGGCTCGTAGCCGACGAGCGCCTGAATCTTACTGATGTCAGGGACGCGGCGGGGCATGTCCTCGAATCCGGCCTCGTACGCCCGGTCGTACGGGATGGTGACGATTTCCGACGAGCTGGCGGTGATGGCCTTGATGCGTTCGGCCAGCGCGCGGATCGTGATTTCCTGGCCGTTGCCGATATTGAAGACCTCACCCACGGCCCGCGGCTCCCTGGCCAGCGTCATCATCGCCTTGACGACATCGCCGACGTAGGTGAAGCTCCGTGACTGCGATCCGTCGCCGAACACGGTAATCGGCTGACCGAGCAGCGCCTGACGGACGAAGGTCGGAATGACCATGCCGTACCGACCGGTCTGGCGGGGCCCGACGGTGTTGAAGAGCCGGAGAATGATCACCGGCAGCCGCTTCTCCTTCCAGTACGCGAGCGCCAGGAACTCATCGATCGCCTTGCTGCAGGCGTACGCCCACCGATGTTTCGTGGTCGGGCCAAGCACCAGGTCGGCATCCTCGCGGAACGGCACCGTCGCGCTCTTGCCGTACACCTCCGAGGTTGAGGCGATGACGACCAGCTTCTTCTTCTTGTTCGCGTGCTTCAAGACGACTTCCGTGCCGTGCACGTTGGTCTCGATGGTGCGCACCGGCGCCTCCACGATCAGCTTGACCCCGACCGCCGCCGCCAGGTGGAAGATGACGTCACATCGATCGATCTGCTCGGCGAGGACCGGCTCGTTCGCGACCGAGTCGATCGTGTAGTGAAATTTTCGGTTCGCCTTGAGGTGCTCGATGTTGTCCATCGAGCCGGTCGACAAATCGTCGAGCGCGTAGACTTCGTGGCCGCCAGTGAGCAGTGCTTCGGCCAGGTGGGACCCGATGAAACCGGCCCCGCCGGTGATGAGCACACGCATGATTGAGGTCCGTCTATCGGCTGAGTTGGATGGAACGGCGACGCTCAGCATACCAGCTTGCCAGGTATTCTGCCATGAAGCGGTGACCCGCCGGCGACCAGTGGCAGTCGGCGCGCAAGTGTAGCGGCGGCGCGCCCGCGCGATGGCGCGCACGCATGGCCGCAGTGGGGTCGAGGAACTCGAGGCCATAACGGCGGCAAACGTCGGCGAGCCAGTCCTGCAAGCCTGATGTCGGCGGCAGCACGGTGGCGTCGTCCACGCGATCGAAGTAGCGGCCCGCCGCGCACTCGTCGGTGGAAACCTGGAGCGGATTGGTGACGTACACGACAACGAGCCGGCCACTATCGGCCTGCACGTCCTCTGCAAACAGCCGGAGGATGCGCTCGCTCGACGCCGCAGCGTTCCGTTGCTCGGTGGTCCAGAGACTCCGCGGCCGCATGCTCGGCCAGAATTTCGTCTGGGCGATCGGTCGCAACCGATTGGGGAGCGCGCGCGGATCATCGCGAAGCAGATGCTCGATGTCTCGCGATTCGAGCGGCTCTTCTGCGGCCATCCTCCGCGCTTGCGCCTTCACCGCCTCGAGGCCGGCGTCCCTGGCGGTGGTCGTCGGACGTTGCCGACTGAGGTTGAAGAGGCGCCTCACCTGCAGCTCGCCCAGGCGCTGAACGGTGTATTCGACGAGCTGAAAGGTCCGGAGCCATCGGAACCACAACCACCGCGGCCCGATCCGCAGATCGAAGTAGGCCGGGCGGCCGGACGAGGTCAGGACGGCCCGATAGTCGGCGGCCTCGTCGCGCGCGATCCAGAGGTCGTTCCAGAAAAAGAAGAGGAGGACCACTTTGGGATGCAACTGGCGTCCGACTTTCAGGTACCAGTTCCACTCGAGCAGCGGTGACCAGCCCAAGACGCCATGGCTCGCGACCGCCGCACGGAGGCCGCGCCCTTCGAGCGCCGATTGCAGCCGTGGGGTGACGGTCTGTTCCCACGCGATCTGCTGCGCCTGAATGAAGCTGTCGCCGAGAAGCAGGATGTCGACACGCGACCTGCGGAGCTCGGGGCCGCGCATCCCGAGCGAGTTTGTCTCGATGAGCACCGGCGGAAACTCGTCCAGGGGCTGCGGGTGGCGGATGAACGCCGATCGTGGGGCGGTGTTGTGATGGAACTGGCGGACGTACGTGGGGTCGTCGAACGCCATGAGCCCCTCAGCGACATGCATTCCACGCAGCGCGCCCTCCATCACCGCCAACGTCACCATCGTCGATCCCGCAATCGTGAGGGTGTTGCGAACGGCGATCGCGCTCCCCGTCAGCGCGCCCGACGCCATCAGGAGCGCGGCCGCCATGACGATCACGGAAATCCAAAAGGAGAATCCCGAGACACCCAGCGAGAGGCCCTGCAGCGCGGCCGTGAGGAGAAGGAGGGCTGCCCCGAGGAGCCACGAGCGGGTGGATGACCAGGCCGGCTGTTCGCGTGCGCGCGCGAGCCACAGAAGCGACCAGTCAACGAGCGCGAAACACACGAAGAGGCGTAGCTGCCACGGACGCTGGAACCACCAGAGCAGGCGAGTCGAGACGGCAGCTACGAGCAGCGGCCATCCCGCAAGGGCGATGATGCGATCTCGAGGCGACGGGGCGCGCGCCGCCGAGTCGCCCCGTGCCTCCGACCCTCTCGGCCACAACGTGCTGCGGGCGCTCACGACGAGCGCGAGCAGTCCGGCCCCGAGCGCGAGCGTGTACGACACCGAATAGCGTCCTGCGATTCGGGCGGTCGTGCTGCGCCCTCCAAAGAGATTCACGTACAGCAGAAGGAGGACGATCCAGCTCGCCACGAGCAGAGCCTGATGAGGACGGCTGCTGATGAGACGATGCAAGTCGTTCAACGATGCGCTGAGCGGGGTGGGACGGGATCGGAGTCGCGAACGGGTCGTGCGACATCCGGCGAAGCAACGTGACGCGATGCCAGCCCGAGGATCGCGTCGCCGGCGCGTCTGGCCGCGCCGCCGTCGCTCACACTCGACGATCGTTCGAGGAGGGCCCGGCCGGATCGCGTCAACGTGTCCCGAGCGCGCTCATCATACACGAGCGCCCGGAGCTTCAATGACACGTCGTCCTGCGATTGCGCTCCCGCCATCGCGCCCGCATCGACGAACGGGCTGAGATTGTTGGGCAACGCCACGACCAGCGCAGGAATCCCGAGCGTCAGACCATCCACCGCGACCGTTGAGTTGACGGTCACGACGAGTCGCGCGACGGCGAGCAGGCGCGCAAGATCCGCCGAGCCGTCCGCAACCACGACGTTCGCGGCCCCCGCCGCCGCCCGCCGATAGGGCTCGGGCGATTCGGCCGGATGCGCTTTCACGACGAGCTTTACCTCGGGCATGCCTGCAGCCGCCTGCACCAGCGATCCGAAGGTTCCGCCAATCTGCGAGTACTTCGACGCCACCAGGACGATCGGCTGATCGGCATCGGCGCCGACACCGCGCCGCGCCTGCTGTCGATCGTCTTCGGTCAGCGATCGAACGGCGGCAAGGAGCGCGTCCAGACGGGGGCTCCCGGTCACCACGAGAGCGCTCGGGGGAAAGCGTCCGGCGTCGATGAGGTGCCGCGCCGTGAGCTCGTCATAGACGAGCGTCAGGTCGGGCAGGGGAAAGCCACGATCGGCCGAGTTGACGGCCGACGGCTGCATTTCGTCCGGCTCGTGCAGATAGTTCAGCCAGTGGCGGTAGATGAACCCATGCTGCAGGCCGACGAACGGAATGCCGCGGCGACGCGCATCGAGAGCGAGGGCGCGACCCCATCCGCCAGCCTCGGCGTACGTCACCGCGACGTGCGGCTCCAAGGCGTCGAGGGCAGCGCCCGCTTCATCCATGGCGCGCGCGGACCACGGGAACTGCAGGTGACACACCCCAGCGAGTTCAGCCTGGACGATCGGCCATACGTCGCAACCGCGGATGATCGCGGCATCGCGGACATCGCAGCTCGTCTCGAGCGCGCGCAACATCGCCTGGCGTTCGCGCCACACGGCCTGAGATGGCCGGACGGCCTCCGCCGGGACGTACTTCTCGATTGGGGTGACCTGCATCGTTTCGAGAGCGCCGGCCCTGAACTCCGCCAGACGCTCGCGCCACCCGCGCGCCCGGTAGTTCGTGCGGGGGCCCAGTCCGATGAGACGCATCGCGTCCCAGCCGATTCGGCCCACGAGCTCGCGCACGACGGGACCGACGTACGCTTCATCGCCGCGATCGGCACGCCAGAACGCCGAGTGAATGAAGGTCGCAATCGGCGCGCGCTCATCACGTCGACGAGCGCGCGTGCCCCGCCGTTCCCGAATCGCGGCGGTCCAGGCATAGAACGCGGCGCGCGCGGCCGTGCGGGCGCGATCCACCGCCCGCGCTCGGGAGGGCCAGCCCTCGTCGCCGGCGTACGCCACGCCGAGACGTCGCGCGATTTGCGGGGCGAGGCCGCGGACGAGCGCGTCGGGAGACTTCGCCGCAAGCGTGCGTGGCTGCTCCCGCTCGATCAGTGCTTCGAGCGCGTAGATCGTCTTCAGGAGCGCCGCGATCCGTTGGCCCTTGTGGAGGAACAGCTCGGCCGACCACCACAGCGAGTCGCCGCGGTATGTGAAGCGATCGCGGAACGAGAGATTGTCGACGCGCGTGAGCCGAAGCTGTTTGATCCAGCGATTCGCATCGCCCTCGGCCGCTTCGGCGTCTGACGCGTCCAGATAGCTCCCGAGCAGGACGGTCCTGCGTCCACCGTTGCCGAGAACGATTTCCGTCTCAAGGGCTCTCATGGCAACGTCGCCTGCGGGGTCATGCGCGCCGTGACGCAGGTGGCGAGGACAGCCTGGCGACTGGGCGCGCCAGCAGCTCCACGGCGGCGCGGTACACCACATCCGCGCCGATGCCTGCGAGACAATCGGGCGTGCCGGTTCGACATCGATCGGGCGGACGTCTCACCCGATTGCATGGACTGCAGGGCAGATCGATCCGCGCGATGCGGCAATGCGGGGTGAGCGGGCCATACCGCGCCGGATCCGACAGGCCGAACACCGCAACGACCGGCGTCCCGACGGCTGCGGCCACGTGCATGGGACCGGTGTCTCCCGTCACCAGCGCATGACACTGCTCGAGCACGGCCGCGAGCAGCAGCAGATCGGCGCGTCCGGCGAGATCGATGATGCGGACGCTTGCCGGCAAGGCGGCCTGCAGCGCGGAGACGAGCGGGCGGTCGTCTTCGGTGCCGGTCAGGACGATCGTCGCGTCTTCGTTTCGGGCCAGACGTGCGGCCACGTCCGCGAAGCGCTCGGCCGGCCACTGCTTGATCGCTCGGCCCCCGCTGACGTGAACGGCGATGACCCTCCGCCCCGCTTCTTTCAGCAGGTCCGCGGCTCTCCGGCGCTCATTGGCGGGAAGCTCGAGCGGCTGCGGCCGGTTTCGAGATTCGATCGCGGTGCTCTTGAAGGCGGCGCGTACGAGCTGCAGTGCATTCTCCGAGGTGTGCGCGCGCGAGTCGAACGCGACGCGATCCGTCAGCAGCGGCGCGCCTCCGGCCATGTCGAAGCTCACGCGTCGGCGTGCGCCGCTCAGCCACATCAGCAGATGGGATCGAAGGTCGCCTTCCAGATTGATGGCGAGATCGTAATGCCGCTTCCGCCAGCTCAGTGCGCGGCGTGCAAGCGTGAGCGCGCTTGCGCTGCCGGCCGGGCGTGAGAGCCAGGGCAGATCCAGCGTCTCGATCCGATTGACGTCGCGGATGAGCCGGGCAATTGGCTCGTTCCAGCTGCCGACGACCAGATCGATCGTGGCGTTGGGTGCCGCCGAGCGCACCGCCGAGATGGCTGGAAGCGTCATCAGCAGATCGCCAATCCGCTCGAACCGCAAGAGGAGAATGCGCGTCGGCGGACCTGGAGGCGCACGTCTCACCAGGCGTGATGGCAGCATCGCCGCCCCCAGGAATCCGTCCGCCAGCGCGACCAGACGACGCTCACGCGGATCGTAGACTTGCAGGTACTCGAACATGGATTGGGCAGGCAGCCTGGCAGCCGCGGTCGGCCGCCGGGTGGCGCGGCACGGAATCGGCCGAGACGCTCCACCAGTGTACCCCGAACCTTCAGCGCGGCTCCGACCCGACGCCTGTCGTCCGATGGCAGCGTGCTCACGCTACCGTCGAGCTCGCGCGAAGTGGGCGCCAAGCTTCAGGCCCTCACCGCGCACCGGGAACGTGGCACCGGGACCCTGGAACCGGCACGATTTCTTCTAACGCTCTCAGCAGCCGCCCTCAGCACCCATCATTCGGAACGGCTACCTCACCTCGACGCGATCGAGCATGACGCCCAACTGCCGATCGTCACCGCGACCGAGCGTGGCTCGAGGACTCCACGTATTCGTCAGCAGTCGAAATACGGCGGGATTCTCGCTGGCGGCTGCCGCAGCCGCGAGCGCCGGGGGAAGCGAAAACGTGTAGGGGCGGAACCCGCCGCCTCGTTCGATTGTGACCTCGCCAATCTGCTGGTCGTTCAGCTGCACCGTCACGCGCGCGGGCTCGACGTTGGATGGGCGACCGCCGTCCCCCATCCAGAACACCGCGATACGGCTGTCCTGCCGGACCCCGAGCACGTTGACGAACGAGGAGTCGCGTGTCCAACGGAAGGTGGTCGACCCCGTGTGCTCCTTCGCGTGGAAACGGAGCACCTGCAGGTCGTCCATGACGCCGACGTCGAGCGAGACCCACGGCGGCTGTGGACCCGGCGGCACGAAGCGATAGATGCCGAAGTCGAATTCCTTGCGCCGTACCTCGCGGGGGTACGCGTTGCGCGGCGACTCGTACTCGGGCACCTGAAAGCGATCGCTGTCGAGCGCCTCGATGCCAATCGATCGCGAGAGCAGATCCATGCCCCCCCCGCCAATGAAGTACACGTTGCGATAATTCTGTTCGGCCCAATCCAGGAATTCACCGAGGACCCCTTTGTTCGGGCGGGGTCCGGCGAAGACCAGCACGTTGCGCGCGTAGATATAGGCAAGGGGCGTCGCCAGGACGTGCAGATCGGACGAGTTCCTCGTCTCGACAAGCACGAGATCGTCGTCGCCGAAGCGCGCGGCGAGCGCCTCGAGCTTGGGGATGATGCCCGCGTATTCCACGTGATGCCGGACGGGATAGCTGGCCTGAAGGTAGCGCCAGCCAGTCAGCGCGGCGAGCAGCGCCCCGACGGCGACGAGAGCGGCACGCCGGGACCGGAGCTGCAGGCGCGGGGGCCATGCGAAAGCCTGCCAGAAGGCGAGCGGCGACATGCAGAGTGCCGAAGCGCACAACAGCGTGCCCGGCAGGATGACCGCGACGAACCGGCGGGTCATCCAGAAGTGGTCCGGGACGATGCGCAGTTTGTAGAATGTGAAGAGCGCGAACCCTGCCAGCGTGAGCAACAGTGCCGGATCGCGCCAGAAGCGGCGGATCGCCACCAGGCCGAATCCTGCGACGCCGAGTACCAGCGCGAGACGCGTGCTGTACCAGGTGAACGATCGGAGCGACATCGCGTCGTGGAGCGCAACATGGTCCACCGGCTGGCGGAGGAAGTACGCGTAGAAGGCCGCCGCCGCGACGATCGCGCCGAGCCCTATCGGAATCCATTCTCGTAGCCGAGAGGCGAGCGGCTCGGATCGTGCCGCGCGCCAGAGCACCACCAGTGCGACGAGCGCCCCGAGAATCAGCCAGACCAGTCCCAGCTGGCGAGTCATGGTCAGCGGGAGGTCGGCGTACGGGCGCATCAGGCGCGTCAGATAGACCCACGCCAACAGGAGCCAGAAAGCGAGGGAGAGGACGAGTCCCGCGCGAATCGGTTTTCGATCGAGCAGGCCGAGCCCGGACCCCGCCGCCATGCACGCGATGGCGAGCAGCGCGTCGTACCGGAGGAACAGCAGCAGCCCGAGCAGGCTGCCTGCGACCGGTGCAAAGAACCGGTCGCCGTCGATCTGCGATCGGGCGTTGGCGAGCAGCGCCGCGAACAGCAGCGCCTGCATGACGATCTCCGCGTTCGGATAACGGGCGTACCAGACATCGACTACATTGATCGAGAGTAGCGCCGTGGCAAGTCCCGCCGCCGTGCGACCGACCAGGCGCGCGCCCGCGAAGTACACGGCCAGCAGGCCGACGAGCGCCCACACGCCGCTGGTGCGGCGCACCCCCGTCAGGCCGTCCAGGCCGTAGCCGATCGCCATCGACGCAGGGTAGAGGTGCGGGAACTGACCGAGAACGGTTCCCTCTGTGGGATCCATCACGAAGAATCCCATGAAGCGGATGCCGAAGTAGTTCGGATCGCGGTGCCATGGAAAAAACAGGTTCCTGGTCTGCGGCGGCACGGCGGCAATGACGGGATCGTGCAGCTCGAGCGAGCCTCGCTGCGCGATCTGGACCCCCTCGTTCACGTAGACCCCTGGATCCTTTCCGCCAATCACGTACTCCGACGGCGGAAAGAACGCCCAGGCGCCGAGGGCGACGAGGGTGAGGGGAATGAGCGTGCTCGGGCCAGGTCGCGGTGCGCCACGGCCGAATCGCAGGCGCCGGTTTCCAATCGCGAGAATCGCGAGCGAGAGGAGCAGGTTGACCACGAGGAGGCTGCGAAAGCTGTAGCGCCCGGCGGCGGCAAGCGCCAGGGTGATGGCACAGGACCATCCGATGCTGATGATGACGCCCCAGAAGACGCGCTCCTCGGCGTCGAGCGCCTCCCGCCGCTCGCGATTGGCGAAAGGGATGCGGAACAGCAGCGCGCCGGGCAGGTAGCCGACGAGGAACGCCGAGCTAATGGCGACCAGCATCACTCGATTCTTTCAACCTGAATCCGACGTCAAAAGCTCTCACCGCGGAGCACGCGAAGGACGCGGAGACTGGGAAAACCAGGCAATTCACATCCTCTCGTTGGCGAGAGCGTGCGGCGACCCTCAGCTCGTGACCGCGCGTGCACTCGTGTGCGACGCGGCGGCCCGGCTCACGATCATCACGTCAGTCGGATCGAGAGCCGGATAGAGCGGCAGGGACAGAAGGCGGCTGCAGATGTCGTCGGCGACGGGGCACTCGGCCGGACCGAGGTCGGCCAAGGCGGCCTGCCGCGGAATCGGAATCGGATAGTGGATCAGCGTCTCGACGCCGGACGAGGCCAGGTGCAAGCGCATGCGATCCCGATCCGACGAGAGGACGGGAAACAGGTGGTACACATGACCCGGCTCCAGCTCGGGCGGCACCTCGAAGGTCGCGATGGCGAGCGCCTGCCGATAGAGCGCCGCGAGGGCGCGCCGTTTGGTGGTCCAGGCGTTGAGGAACGGCAGGCGCGCCCGAAGAATCGCCGCCTGCAGCTCGTCCAGACGGCTGTTCACGCCCGCCTCGTCATGCTTGTAGCGGTCCGTCTGGCCGCCGTTGCGCAGCCGCCTGACCCGATCCGCGAGCTGCGCGTCGCTCGTCACGACAGCGCCGCCGTCGCCCAGCGCGCCGAGGTTCTTCGTCGGATAGAAGCTGAATGCGCCGCCAGACCCGAAAGTGCCGACCGGCGCGCCGGCCGACGTCGCGAGATGCGCCTGACAGCAGTCCTCGATCAGCGCGAGGTGGTGGCGCTCGGCGATCGCTTTAAGCGCCTCCATGTCAGCGGCCTGGCCGTAGAGATGAACCGGCAGGAGTGCCGCCGTGCGCGACGTGATTGCCGCCTCGGCCGCCGCCGGATCGATCGTCAGGCGTCGCCGATCGATGTCGGCGAACACGGGACGTGCGCCCGCCATCAGGATGGCGAGCGCCGAGTACGCCGCAGAAAGCGGCGAGGTAATCACCTCGTCCCCTGGCCCGACCCCGAGTGCGCGAAGCATGAGGGCAATCGCATCGGTGCCCGTTCCCACGCCGACGGCACGCGACGCCCCGCTTGCCTCAGCAAATTCCCGCTCGAACGCCTCGACCTCGGGCCCGAGGATGAACCATCCGCTCGCGATGACGCGCCGGATTCCCTCGTTGATCGCGGCGGCGTCTTCGGTTGGCGTGAGTCGCATGAAGGGCACGACATGACGGGTCATCACGCCTCCATGACGGCGCCCTCGGCGACATCGACGTAGCGGGAGAGATGTCGACGGTAGTACTCGACCGAGCGGGCGAGTCCTTCCTGCAAGGGCATCCGCGGTTCCCAGCCGACCGCTCCGCGGAACTTGCTCCAGTCCGCATAGAAGCTACCGATGTCGATGGCCTTCTTCTCCGGCGGCCAGTCGATGTAGCGAACGCGTCCGGCGCCCGCAATGTCGATCAGCAGGGCGACGAGCGCGCGAAGGCTGATGGGTTCGGCGCCGCCAACGTTGAACACGTCCCCGTTGCAGAGGTCCGACGCCCCCGCCCGCAGGAACGCATCCGCCGCATCGTCCACGTACACGAAGTCGCGGAGCTGCGATCCATCTCCATAGATCTGGATGTCTCGGTCCTCAATCGCGAGCCTTATGAACCAGCCGATGAAGCCCTGGCGATTGTGCTTGATCAGCTGCCGCGGCCCGTACACGTTCGTCAGGCGCAGGGAGCACGCCCGGATGCCGAACACGTGGTTGTAGAGCAGATGGTAGTACTCGCCCGCCGCCTTGTTGATGCCGTTGACGTCGCTCGGCCGCACCAGATGCGTTTCGGTCACCGGCAGCGAGTCCGGCTTGCCATAGACCTGGCGTGTTCCGGCGAACACGACCTTCACACCGTTGTTGTGCTGCCGGCACGCCTCGAGGATGAATAGCTGGCTGCGGCAGTTGATTTCCAGATCGGTGTACGGATCGCGCATGCTATCGATGTGGCTGACCTGACCCGCCAGGTTGAAGATGACCTCGCGGTCACGTACCAGGTGGTTCATCGTGCTCTGTTGCCGGACGTCGGCGATGTTCACGCGCACGCGGTCGGCAATTCCGTCGATGTTGAACAGATTGCCCCCGTAGTCGGGAATCAGGGAATCGACCAGAAGGACGTCGGCCCCGAGCTCCACCAGGTGACGCGCCAGGTTGCTGCCGATGAATCCGAGACCGCCCGTGATCATCACGCGACGGTCGCGGTAGAACGACCGGTAATCGTTCGTCACGGCTGCGTATCCTTGGATTCGCGCGGGCGCTGAATTCCCGCGGTTCCGGGCTGGAAATCAGGCGAAGGGTTGGTCGATCGCTTGTGCTGCTGCTGGACCACGAGCTGCAGCCATAGCTTCATGACATCGACACCGGTGCGAAAGATGCGACGAAAATTGAAGAACTGCGACTTGCCGAACGCGCGGTGGTAATGATGAACCGGCACTTCGGCGATCCGGAAGCCCGCATCCTGGATCTTCTTCATCATCTCGAGGCAGATGACACCGCTGTTCTTCTCCAGGAGCACGCGATCGAAGATGGCCTTTCGCATCAGCCGGAAGTCGCAGTCGACGTCCCGCACTCGCAGACCGAAGAGGATCTTGACGGTGTGGTGATAGACGCGGCCGATGAGCCTTCGGTGTAATGGATCGGATCTGCTGATCTTGTAGCCGTTCACGAGATCGATTCCGTCCCGCATGGCGGCCCACAGCGTCTCGAGCTCGAACGGGTCGTACTGAGCGTCGCCGTCGGTATAGAAGATGAGCTCTTTCGTCGAGGACGCGAATCCTGTCCGGAGCGCGCCGCCGTACCCGCGATTCTCCGGGTGATGGATGACCCGCACTTCGGGGTACATACGGGCGAGCTCGTCAGCGATCTGGGGGGTCGGGTCGGCGCTCCCGTCGTTGACGACGATGACCTCAAAGTCGGAGGTCAGCTTGCGCGCGGCCTGCCGTGCCGTGACGACCATGCTGGCGATCGTCCCGCTGTCGTTGTACGCGGGAAAAAAGATGGTGAGCCCGGAGTGCTTCATCGACCTGAATGACAGCGCATCGAAGCCGTAAACCTTACCATAGCAATCACTTGAACGACAAGAGAGGCAGCCGCGAGCATCGCGCGCGGTACGGCGCTACACTCGAAGTCTATGCGTGCCGCTCAATGGCTGGCGATCGGAATCGTCCTTGTTCTCTCCGATTGCTCCGATCTCCAGGCCATCAACTTGGCGCTCAGCCGGTCGGACCTCGAGCGTGCGGTGGCGCTGGCGCGCTGGCCCCATTCCGACAGCGACCGGGCCCGATTCCACGCGCCCTACATTGTCGCGGTCAAGGGCCTTCTCGTCGATTACGTCATCGTCGATCGCATTGAAGTCATCACCGGGTTCCGCCGCCTTGAGCTCCTCGCGGAAGAGCATGCGCGCCTGAACGACCTGTGGGGCCGGCCCGGCGTCCGCGACGCAGAGGAAGCGCTGCGTCCATGGCGCGATCGCGTTTCGATCGTGGCGCACCTCCGTTTCCAGGTGGCGAACCAGTACATCACCGGCGTTCCGCCCGTCGCCGTTGCGCTCGGTGAGCCTGAGCCAGTGGCACCAATCGACGTGCGCCGCCTGGGGATGTACCGCAGTGATGATCACGGTTCGGTGCTGATTGGCGCGACGGTCGAGACGACGTTCGACGCGAGATCCGTGGGACAGACGGTCCGCCAGGTTCTCGTGCGCTGGGACGGAAGGGAGCTGGCTCGCGCGACGATGGACTTCGCGCGGCTGGAGTAGCGGCCCTGGTCGGTCATGCCGGCGTGACGCGGTCGTAGATCTCCTCGAACGTCTTGGCAACGCGATCCCATCCATGCTGCTGCAGCATCGCCTGACGTGCCGCGAGACCAAGGTGCCCTCGACGAATCGGATCTTCCAGCACTGATGCAATCCGCGCGGCCAGTCCCTCGGCGTCACGCTCCGGCGCGACGAGCGCCGTCTCGCCGTCCACCACGATCGACTGGATGCCACCCGCCGAGGTGGTCACGACGGGCGTTCCCGACGCCAGCGCCTCCATCAGGGTATTCGGCAGACCGTCGACGTTTCCCGACTCATCCCGCACGGACGGAATGACGACGACGTCGGCAGCCGCCAGATGCATGGCGATCCGCTGCTGAGGAATCACACCGGCGAATCGAACGTGCGACGCGAGGCCGCCTGCCGCAGCTCTGCTGCGCAGCTCGGATTCGAGGTCACCGCCACCCGCGACAACGAGACGGAGGTCGGGCCACCGGGGCACCAGGCGCGCGACGGCGTCGATCAGGTACTCGAACCCCTTCTTACGAACCAGCCGGCCCGCCGTGAACAGCATCGGCGTCGCCTGGGAAATGCCGAGCTGCCCGCGCACCAAGGCGCGAGCCTCCGGGTCGGGTTTGAAGCGGCCGGCATCGACGCCGTAGGGCACCACGTCGAAGCGGTCGGCTGGCGCCCCGATGGCTATCGCTCGGCGACGCAGATCGTCGCTGCAGGCCGTTATCCAGCTCGCGCGCCGAAGTGTCGCCCGCCCGGCGCATCTCACGGTCGCATGCCGCTCCGCGACGTACACGTCCGAGCCGTGCAGGCTCACGACGACCGGGATCGATCCCGCCACTGCGGACGCGATCGTTCCGCCGGGGACCATCCAATGACCGTGGAGGATCGTCGCGCCCTCGCGCACCGCGACCGTTCGAGCCGCACGCATGCCCGCGACGAGCGCGAGCGGTGCGACGAGCCACGCCGACAGCCGAAGGTCCGTGTCCGCCCGGAGGGCGCCCGAGTATCCGAAGACGTTCAGACGGCGGAGGGGAGCGTACTTGAAGAAATGAAACGAGACGTTCCCTTCGCGGCTCGGCCGGTCGAGGCGCGGATGCCACGGCGCAACCACGTGGACGGAGTGACCGCGTGCGGCGACGCCGTGCGCGACGGGCTCGAGAAACGTGGCGATCGTATCCCCGGGGAACCGGGGATACGAGGTCGTCACCATGACGACGATGTGACGGCTCATGCGGCTCGACGTTCGGATGACCAGAGCTTTCGAAGGACGAGACGCCAGGGCGTCAACAGCGCTTCGAGCATCACGCGCTTCGACATCTTCGAGGTGCCCTGCCGGCGCTCGACGAAGACAATCGGCACCTCCGCGATCCGGAAGCCGAGCCGCGACGTCTCGTACAGCATCTCGAACTGGAAGGCGTAGCCTTCCGACACGATGCCGCGTTCGAGCACACGGACCAGCGCCTCGCGGCGCCAGCAGCGGAACCCGCTCGAACAATCGTGGACCGGGAGCCGCGTGACCGTGCGGACGTAGCGGTTCGCAAAGACGCTCAACGCCAGGCGGTGGAGGGGCCAGTTCACGACGCTGACGCCTTGCAGATACCGCGAGCCCAGGACCAGATCGTTCGTCCTCGACGCCTCGACCATGCCCGGGAGGTACTTCGGATCGTGGGAAAAGTCGGCGTCCATCTGACAGATGACGTCGGCCTCCGACTTCACTGCCCGCGACATGCCCTCGATGTACGAGCGGCCCAACCCTTTGACGCCGGTGCGGCGAAGCACCTCGATCCGTCCGGGATACTCCCGGGCGAGCTCTTCGGCAACCTCGCCTGTGCCGTCCGGCGACCGGTCGTCGACGACCATGACCCGATAGCCGTCGTGGCGCATGAGGTCGCCGACCAGGAGCGGCAGGTTGTCGCGCTCGTTGTAGGTCGGGATGATGATGAGCACGTTCATGACGGCCACCGGGTCACGCGCGACCGAACCGCGCCGCGGCACAGACGATAAGCGTCGGGTCGATGATGGGAATGCGGAAGCGCTCCTGCGGAAAATACACCAGACAGACGAGCACGGCCGATCCGGCGAGCAGCCATAACGTGACAGGCCGCCGCTTTGCGCGCCACATCTTCAGGAAGCCGGCAACGGCCAATGGCAGCGTGACGCCGTACGCCAGCACGGACGCGGCGTAGTACCGCATGGAGTGCAGCCGGTACGACGGCCCGATCGGAACCCACACATAGAAGAACTTTCGCACGAGGAGCCAGCTCCAGTCGACCGGATGCGCGGCGATGTACGCCAACGCCTCGCGATAGTAGATCGGCTCGAGTTGTTCGGCGGTCAGACCCGGGTGCCGGCGCCGGAGCTCGATATCGGCGCGCTTGATTTCCGGATTTGCCGCCATGTCGCCCTCGCCGCGCGCCAGTGGGTTGTTGCCCGTCCAGAACGTAATGCCGCCCTGCGAGGACACCAGCACGACCCGCTCGTACTGGCGGACGTTCCTGACGGTCCAAGGCGCCAGCACAAGCAATGTGGCGGCGGCGAATGCGACGCCAGGCCGCCAAGCGCGGTGCCACCCGAGCCACGCGACGACCAGGAGGACGAAGTAGATCGTCGCCGGCCGCGTGAGAATCGCCGCGCCGGTCAGGATGCCGGCGGCGGCGACCGGCGCCACAGACGAGCGGTGGCGATCGAGCTCGCGATCGACGGCTGGACCGAGCAGCGCCGCTGCCGCGAGAGCCAAGACCGAGTAGAGCGTTTCGCTGAGCGCATAGGCGCAGATCCAGACGAGCGGCGGATACACCGCCGTCAGAAACGCTGCCGCAACCCCGGCGCGCCTGCCTGCCACCCGTCGCGCCAGTCCGCTCACAATCCAGACACCCAGCGCGCCGAGGAACGCCTGCACGATCTTCAACGGCGCGGGGGTCGATTGCGGATCCCGCTCGAGCGCGCCGCGACCGACGACCGCCGCCACGAACAACGGATAGACGGGAACCCGTCCGAACTGTTCGGGCGGCAGCTCGTCTTCGCGAACCGGCGGCGTGTCGTACGCGAACCCCCGTCCGCTGGCGAGATTCTTTGCGAGCGCCAGATACTCCCGCTCGTCGTGTGTCAAAGGCCGGCCGAGCCAGTACGTCAGGCCGAATCCGAGCCGCAGGATCAAGCCGAGCACGACGGCGACGAGGATGAGACGCCGCGCCCGATCAGTGCTAGGCGGCAACGCGGCGTGGTTGATCGCGGTGGTCATGAGCGGGAACGGCGTGCGGCCCGAGCCGGCGCGTCAGTCCTGATAATTGCGCCCCTCGAATCGCAAGGCGGCGATCTGTTCCGAGACGAGGCCGACCAGGAACACGATGACGGACAGCATGATGAGCAGCACGGACGAGTTCGTCACGTGCGATTGCGTCGCGATCGTCCACGCGGCGTACCCTGCGCCGACGAGGAACGCAACGCCGCTCACCGGGAGGAACACACGCAGCGGACTGAAGATCGTGATTACCCTCAGGAGAATCAGGAAGAACTTGACGCCGTCGCGGGCGAGCCGGATCTTGCTGTGACCCACCCGCGGTCGTGCCTCGGTCGGCTCGAATCCGACGTTGTATCCCGCCTTGATGAACGCCAGCGTCGTCGTGGTCGGAGTCGAGAACCCGTTCGGCAACAGGTGCAGGAACTCGCGCAGGTACACCCGCCGTGCGGCCCGAAAGCCGGATGTCAGATCCGGGATCGGATGTCCCGTGAGATAGCTTGCGAGCCAGTTCAGCAGCCGATTGCCCCACAGCCGCACCGCGTTGGCCTGCGAGGCGCTCGCGCGCGCCCCGACGACGAGATCGTACTCGCCGAGTCGTGCGACGAGCCGTGTCGCATCGTCGGCGCGATGCTGCCCGTCACCGTCGAGGATCAGGACGAACTCGCCGGTCGCGCGGCGGATGCCGGTCTTCACCGCCGCGCCATTGCCTTTGTTGTACGGATGGCGGATGACTTCGGCGCCCGCCCCGACGGCGCGGGTCGCCGTCTCGTCCGACGACCCATCATCGACGACCAGGATCTCGTGCCACCTGGCCGCCGAGCGTAGCGCGGCCACGACCTCGCCGATGGCCGCGGCTTCGTTGCAGGCCGGAATGACGATCGAGGTCGATCCCGCGTCGGCCATTCAGCGTTCCCAGCCTTCCGGCCGTCTCGTGCTGGCCGCGAGCTCGCGCGGCGACGCGGCGTCGGACAGCTCGATGGACCGGACGCGGTACAGAAGATCTTCGATGAGCTTGCGGTTGCCGGAGATGACGTCGGCAAGCAGCCCGATGAGCAGCGTCTGGAATCCGACAATCATCAGGACCGCTGACAGAATCAGCGACTGCAGGTGACCGAGACCGTCACCGATGTAGTAGTAGTAGAGAAACCGCGCCGAGATCAGGAACCCGCCGGTGAAAATGAGCAACCCGATGTACGTAAACACCTTCAGCGGCTCGTACATCGCGTAGATCCGCACGATCGTCGCGGCCGATTTCTTGATGTACGAGAAGACGCTGCCGAACAGCCGCGAGTCGCGGGTGCGGGGATTCGTGCTCACCGGGACATGCGCGATCGCCATCCGCTGCTTGCCTGCCTGGATGATCGATTCGAGCGTGTACGAGAACTCCGAGATGATCGTCATGTGCAAGGCGGCGTCCCGCGTGTAGGCGCGCAGGCCACTGGTCGTGTCCGGCACCTGCGTGTTCGAGACCTGCCGGACGACCCAGCTTCCGAGACGTTGCAGCCACTTGCGCGTGGCGGTGAGATGCTCGAGCTCCCGGATATTACGATCGCCGATGACGATGTCCGCGTCGCCGGCGATGAGCGGCGCCAGCAGCTTCGGGATGTCCTGCCCCGTGTACTGGTTGTCGCCGTCGGTGTTGACGATGTAATCGGCCCCGAGCTTCAGGCAGGCATCGATGCCGGCGCCGAACGCGGCCGCCAGCCCTTTACGGCGGCGAAAGCGCACGATGTGGTGAACCCCGCAGCTTCGCGCCACCGACACCGTGTCGTCCTGCGAACCGTCATCGATGACCAGCGTTTCGATGCGATCGATTCCGGGAATGCTTGGCGGTAGATCGCGGAGCGTCGCCGGCAGCGTCGCTGCCTCGTTGAGGCACGGGATCTGGATGATGAGCTTTGCCACGAGCGGACTACCCGACCACGAGCTTCTCGACGACGCCGTCCCAGGTGACTTGGCGCGCCCGATCATGCCCCGCATCCCCAAGGCGTGCGGCGCGGCGACGATCCGCCGCGAGATCGTTGATCGCCACCGCGACCCCGTCGGGTCGCGCCTCACAGATCCGTCCGTTGACGTCGTCGATCACGAATTCCAGCGGACCTCCCGAATCAACGGCCGTAATGACCGGCTTGCGCGCCAGGAAGGCCTCGAGCGTCACGTACCCATAATCCTCGTCGAAGGGCGCGTAAGCGACGGCGAGGGCGCCCGCATACAACTCGATCAACGCTTCGTCGTCGATCGTGCCGAGGAAATCCACACGATCCGCGACGCCTGCCTCCTCGGCGAGGCGTTCCACCGCAGGCCGGGCGGTCCCGTCGCCCGCCACAACGAGACGAACCGGCCGGTCGACGTGGCCCATCGCCTGCACCAGCAGGTCGACCCGCTTGACCGCCTCGATGCGGCCGACCGACAACACGTAGTCGCCATACGGGCCCGGGCGCAGGCGATCGGCGAGCCGCGGGGGATGGTACAGCGGTTCGGCCTCCAGGCCTGTGTACTTCCGCAACCGGTCCGCCGTGTTGCGCGCGTTCGAGAAGAGGCGGCGGCACTCGGAGAGCATCTCGCGGTCGAGGCGCATCAGCGTGTCGCGGAGCCCGACATCGCTCTCGATGAAATCGAAATCGCTGTAGGGCGTCCCGCACAGATCGTACGCGGCCCGATACTGGTGGATGAGCCACGCCACCTTGTTCGGGTGCCGAACGAAGTACGATGGGAACTTCGATCCGATCGCCAGATCGACCGGCTGGCCGTTGCTCTCGGCGAGGTCGATCAGACGCCAGGCGGCCGCGTGCGCGAGGATTTCTTCCTTCGGGTACCACTTGAAGGGAATGCTAACCAGCTCGGCGTCGTACCCCTGGGCGCGCAGTTGGTTGACGAGTTCCCGGACGTGGTATTCGGCTCCGCCCCGAACGAACGGAACCTGCGCCTCGCAGACGACCACGGTCCGCACCGCCATCGATTCTGGTCTCGTGCTCCTTGGTGCCCCGTCTCGTCATGACGGCTGCACTTGGCCGCCCTTGCATCCCGCCTTCACCCCACCGCGCAAACCACGCGCGTCGGGGGCCCTGGGTGTGACGCCGTAATTACGAGACGGACCACTCAGCAGGAAGGTGTGCGGCCGAGATCGTATCACGTGGCAAAGCGGATGTTGATCACGTCGCCGTCGGCCACCACGTACTCTTTGCCTTCGAGTCTGACCTCGCCATGGTCGCGGCAGGCCGCGTAGGAGCCGCGCCCAATCAGGCGCTCGTACGCCACGACTTCCGCCCGGATGAAGCCGCGAGCGATGTCGCTGTGAATCTCACCGGCCGCGACCTGAGCAGGCAGGCCGCGCGGAATCGACCAGGCGCGGCATTCATCCTCGCCGACGGTGAAAAACGAGATGTAGCCGAGCAGCTCGTAGGTCGCGCGGATCACGCGATCGAGTCCTGACTCGGCGAGGCCAAGATCAGCCATGAATGCGGCCGCATCCATCTTGTCGAGCTGACCGATTTCCCACTCGATCTTCGCGCATACGGGCACTGCGCGTGTCGCCGCGCCGGTCAGAAACTCCACGAGCCCCGCGAGCTCGGGTGCACGGGCAGCGTTCGGCAGATCCGCCTCGTCGAGGTTGAGGACGAGCAAGAGCGGCTTCGCCGAGAAGAACTGGAATCCTCGAAGGCGCTTCATCTCGTCGGGCGCCAGATCGAGCGCGCGCAGCGGACGGCCGTTCTCGAGCGCCTCCCGGCATCGCATCAGGACGTCTCGTTCCGCCTGCAGTTCGCGACCCGCGCCCTTCTTCATGTCTCGGTCGATCCGCTCGATACGCCGTTCCGCCACGACGAGATCCGCCAGAATCAGCTCGCTTTCCATCGCTTGCGCGTCGCGTACCGGGCTGATCGGGCCGGGCTCGTGCGGAATCGATGCATTGCGGAACATTCGGATCACGTGCAGAAGCGCGTCGGCACTGCGAAACGCGGGCGCGTCGACCAGCGCCTGCACATCGCGCCCCGGAATAGCCGGGTCGACGAATTCGACCGTGGCCGGCACTTTCTTCCGCGGGTTGTACATCGCCGTCAGGCGTTCGAGCCGCTCGTCGGGAACGCGCGCAATGCCGACGTTCGGTTCGGCTTTTCGCGGGGCGGCGCGCGGCAGGTCGTGCGCGCTCGTCATCACGTGGAAGAGGGTGGTCTTGCCGACCGAGGGGAAACCGATGAGAGCAGCGCGGAGCATGACGTCACGGCCGCGGGGTGCCTGTCCGCCCTGACTTGCCGCTTGGTTGGCGGAACGGCCGCCGGCAGATCTGCACATGCTAGCACGCGGCCGCACAGCTCAGCCTTGTTTCGCCTATTTGTTCGCCTAGCGAAAGTTAGACGTAAGATGCTGAAAAACATGATTTTGCCGTTGACACTGCAGAGCAGCTTCTCTACTATTCGCGTGGACTTTGGTGGAGCAAAGTGGAGTCCACTGGCGTGTTGCGGGGCAACTACTCAGCCAAAATCGACGAGAAGGGTCGACTGAAGATCCCGAACGCCTTCCGGGCGGTCCTGCAAGAGCAGTACGGGGTCGAGGTGTTCGTCACCAGCCTCACGGGCGAGTGCGTCCGCATCTATCCGATGCCGGTCTGGATCACGCTCGAGACCAAGCTGGCCGGCGTACCGTCGAGCCATCCGTCTCGCGCACGCTTTTTCGATCGGGTCAACTTCTTCGGTCAGCCGGCCGAGCTCGACAAGCAGGGACGGATCGTCATCCATCAGCGCCTGCGCGAGTCGGCCAACATGGTCGGCGAGGTTGACGTCTTCGGCCAATACAACTACCTCGACATCTGGAACCACGATCGCTTCACGGCGAAGCTGTCACGCGAGCCACTGACCGACGACGACCTACGCGCGCTGGCGCAGTTCGGAATCTGAGTCTGATGGATGAGCACCAGCCAGTCATGGTGTCCGAGGTGGTCGCGCAACTGGCGCCGTCCCGCGGCGGCTTGTTCGTCGACTGCACGGTCGGGCTCGGCGGTCACGCTCGAGCGTTGCTCGAAGGGGGCGCGACACGAGTCATCGGGCTGGATCGCGATCGCGATGCACTCGAGCTGGCCCGGAGCCGGCTGGCCGCCTGGGGGGATCGCGTGGAGCTTGTCCACGCGGACTATCGGGACCTCGGCCGCATCCTCGACGCGCGTCAGGTTGCCACGGTCAATGGAGCGCTGGCCGATCTCGGCCTTTCCTCGATGCAGCTCGAGGCGCAGGGCCGCGGGTTCAGCTTTCGGCGAGACGAGCCGCTCGACATGCGCATGGATCGATCGTCGGGTCGGACGGCTGCCGAGCTGCTCCGTGACAGCTCTGAATCGGAGCTGGCCGACGTGATTCATCGCTTCGGTGAGGAGCGATACGCCCGGCGAATCGCGCGCGCGATTGTGGAGGCGCCGCGCCGGTCGCCGGTCGAGACGACGGGGCAGCTCGCGGCGATTGTGCGGGGCGCGATGCCGCGTCGCCGGTACGGGCGCATCGATCCGGCGACACGGACGTTTCAGGCCATCCGGATCTGGGTGAATCGCGAGCTGGAAGGGCTCGATGGCTTCCTCGAGGCGGCGGTGCGCCGCCTCGCCGCTGCAAGCCGGCTGGTGGTCATCACGTTTCATTCGCTGGAGGATCGCATCGTCAAGCATGCGTTCCGCGCGCTCGAGCGGTCCGAAGAGGTGGCCTTGCAGATCGTGACCAGGCGACCGCTCGTGCCCTCTGAGGATGAGGTCGAAGGGAACCCGCGGGCCCGGAGCGCAAAGCTGCGCGCAATCGAGAGGCTGGCATGAGTCCTCGGGACTTCGAGTACGGGATCAAGAAGGACGTCCGCAACAACGCGATCGTCCGGGAGATCGATCAGGCGCGGCAGCGCGAACTGTGGCGGTCGATGGGCGTGTGGATGTTCTTCGTCGCCGTCGTTCTGTTCTCGGCATGGCAGCACTTCGAGTTGCTGCGTCACGGATATCGCGTCGAGCGCATGCAGCAGGAGCGTCGGGCCGAAGAGGAAATCCGCCGGCATCTGCAGCTCGAGATCGAAACGCTACGGTCGCCCAAACGGATCGAGCGGCTCGCCATGGAGAAGTTGCACCTGATCGTACCAGGGCGTGACGAAGCGATCGTCATCGAGCGGGCGGTGGCCTCGCCGCCCGCGGGGAAATCGGTCGTCGCGTCGCGCTAGGAGTTGACGTGACAGATCAGCAGCGTCGAAAAGGCCTGCAGCTCCCACGACGCCGGGGGTCGGACCGTCCGCGCGTGAAGTCTACGGGCGAGGGCGGCAAGCCTGACTGGCGCCGCGTCCTGCAGCGCCGGCTCGCGATCGCCGCCATCGGGTTCGGCTGCTGGGCCGTTGCGATCGAGGCGCGCCTCGTCTACCTGCAGGTCGTCACGCACGACGAGCTCGTCCTCCGGGCGGAGCGGCAGCAGTTGCGGACGGTCGTGATTCCGGCCAAGCGCGGCGACATCGTCGATCGTCACGGGCGCGTGCTCGCCTACAGCGTGGATGCCGAGACGATCTACGCGGTTCCCACGGATATCGACAACCCGGATCGCACGGCGGCCGCGATCTGCCGCGCGCTGGACGATTGCCGCGAGCGTGATGAGCGTGCGCTTCGGGATCGACTGGGCCGGCAGCGCGCGTTTGCGTTCGTGCGGCGTCAGGTCTGGCCGGATGAGGCGCGTCGCGTCGCGGCGCTGAACCTGCCCGGCATCGGGTTCCTCAAGGAAAACCGTCGCTACTTCCCGAAAAAGGAGCTGGCGGCGCACCTGCTTGGATATGTCGGCATCGACAACAACGGTCTGAACGGCGTCGAAGCGGTGTACGAGCGCCAGATTCGCGGCGAGCCCGGACAGCTCCTCGCTCAGGCCGACGCGCTCCATCGCGCGTTCAGCCGCCTCGAGCGACCTCCCACGGCCGGCGCGACCCTCGAGCTCACGATCGACGAATACCTCCAGCACATCGCCGAGCGCGAGCTCCGGATCGGCGTCGAGGAGAACCGTGCGACGGGCGGCAGCATCGTCATCATGGATCCGCAGACCGGCGAGATACTCGCGATGGCGAACGAGCCGACCTTCAATCCCAACGAGTTCAGCCGCTTCAGTGACAGCGATCGGCGCAATCGCGCGATCCAGGATCTGTACGAGCCCGGGTCCACCTTCAAGCTCGTGACAGCCTCTGCGGCGCTCGAGGAGAAGATCGTCACGCCGGACGATCCCATTGACGTCGGCAGCGGCGCCATCCGCTTCGGCTCACGGCTGATTGAAGACGTGCATCAGTACGGCGTCCTCTCCTTCACCGACGTCATCGTCAAGTCGAGCAACATCGGCGCGATCAAGGTTGGCTTGAAGCTCGGACCGGAGCGCCTCGGCCGCTACATCCGTCGGTACGGATTCGGGCAGGTGTTCTCGCGCGATTTCGCGGGCCAGAGCACGGGCATCGTGTGGGATGCGGCACGGCTCAGCGACAGCGCGCTGGCGTCGGTGTCGATGGGCTACCAGATCGGCGTGACGCCGCTGCAGATGGTCACCGCCGTCAGTGCCGTGGCGAACGGCGGAGAACTGCTCGAACCGCACCTGGTGCGCGCCGTCTGGCGGACCGGCCGGCGCCGTGACGTGCAACGGCGCGTGATTCGCCGAACGATCGCGCCGGAGACGGCCGACGTGGTCACGACGATCATGGAATCGGTCGTCGAGCGCGGGACGGCGCGACGCGCGCAGCTCGATGACTATATGGTCGCGGGAAAAACGGGAACTTCGGCGAAGCTCGTGAACGGCCATTACTCGAAATCGGAATACAACGCGTCGTTCGTCGGGTTCGTCCCGTCGCGCAAGCCCGCGCTTACGATTCTCGTCGTCATTGACTCGCCCCACGGTCACGGCTACATGGGGGGCGTCATCGCGGCGCCAATCTTTAAACGCGTCGCCGAAGCGGCCTTGCGGCACCTGGGCATCGGCTCCACACTGCATCCATCACCGCCCGTTCTGGTGGCGCAGGCAACCGAATCCGATGGGCTGGCGCCCGTCGGGGTGAAGATGCCGGCGTCGGTCAGGCCTGCGCTCGTGGCGGTCAAGGGCATCATGCCCGACCTGCGCGGTCTCAGCGCGCGCGAATGCTTGCGGGTCCTGACCCACCTTGGTCTGGCCCCGCGTGTGATCGGTGACGGACTCGTCGTGGCTCAGGAGCCACCGCCTGGATCGCCGATCGATGAAATGACGTGGTGCGAGCTGTCGCTGAAGCGGCAACCTGTCGCGTCCGGCGGGGCTGCGCCATGACGCTTGGCGAGCTCTTGACCCGGCTGGCCGGCGTCATGGACATGCAGCGGACCGGCGAAGCGTTGAGCGATGCGGACCTGAGGCAAGGGGTCAGTGCCGTGTCGTACGACTCTCGTCAGGTGAACGCCGGCGCGGTATTCGTGGCGCTGCGCGGACGACGTACCGATGGCCTCGCGTTCGCGAACCAGGCGCTCGCACGCGGAGCCATTGCGGTCGTCGCCGAGGAGAATCCGCCGCCATCGATGTCCGCGCCGTGGCTCACGGTGCCCGATGCGCGCCTCGCGCTGGCGGTGTTGTCGGCCGCGTTCTTCGGTGACCCGAGCGAGCAGATGCTCGTCGTCGGCGTCACCGGCACCAACGGGAAGACCACGACGGCCTATCTCCTTCAGGAGATTTTCAACCAGGCGGGCATCCTGTGCGGCCGCATCGGGACGGTGGGCCATCAGATTGGAAGAGACCAGGAGCGATCGGCGCCGCGCACGACGCCGGAGGCGCCAGACTTGCAGCAGTTGTTCCGGGACATGGTGGACGCGGGCTGCGGCGCCTGCGTGATGGAAGTGTCGTCGCATGCGCTGGCGCTTCGGCGCGTCGACCGGACCCGTTTCGCGGCGGCAGTGTTCACCAATCTGACGCGGGACCACCTCGATTTTCACGGCGACATGGAGTCGTATTTCGCCGCCAAGCGGCGTCTCTTCGAGATGTTGCCGGACGAGTCGGTCGCGATCATCAATCTCGACGATCCGCGAGGGGACCTGCTCGCGGCCGGCGTCGCCCGACCGGTGACCTATGGCATCGAGCGCGCGGCGGACGTGCGCCCGGGCGCGATGGCCCCGTCGCTCGCGGGCCTCTCCTTCGACGTGCGGACGCCGCGCGGGTCGCTGCACGTCGAGTCGTCGCTCGTCGGCCGGCCCAACGCCTACAACCTCCTCGCCGCGATCGCTGCGGCCATGGCGCTCGACGTACCGTTCTCGGCCATCGAGCGTGGGGTCGCGCGGCTCGGGCACGTGCCCGGCCGCTTCGAGATGGTGTCGAGGCCGCACGACGACGTGAGTGTGGTGGTCGATTACGCCCACACCGACGATGCGCTGCGCAACCTGCTCGACACCGCGCGTCCGCTCGCCGCCGGACGCCTCATCACCGTCTTTGGCTGCGGCGGCGATCGGGATCGCACCAAGCGCCCGCTCATGGGAGCGGTGGCCGCGCGACTCAGCGACGTCGTGGTGGTCACCTCCGACAACCCGCGCGCGGAGGATCCGGTCCGGATCATCGAGGAAATCCAGCGCGGCATCCCGCCCGCCGGGAGTCGATCGCCGCGCGAGCCGGGACGTTCGCCGGATCGCGCCCCTGTATGCCTGACGATCGTCGACCGCCGCGACGCCATCGAGCGCGCGATCAAGGACGCGCTGCCTGGCGACCTCGTGGTCATCGCGGGGAAAGGACACGAGCGATATCAGGAAATCGGCGACCGTGTGCTGCCCTTCGACGACGCGGAAGTCGCGCGAACCGCGCTGGCGCGCCGCCGAAGCGGCTCGCGCGTCGGGTGAGTGTCGTTCCCATGCTGGCCCAAGCGAAAGGTGCGGACGTGGGTGGAAGTCGCGGCGGCGCGCAAGCCCCGCTCGGGGTGACCGTCTCGGAAATCGCTGCTGCGGTCGACGGTCGGCTCGCATCCGGCCGCGGCGATCGCGTCGTCGACGGATTCTCGATCGACAGCCGCACGCTGTCGCCCGGCGATCTCTTCTTCGCGATTCAGGGTGAGCGCGTGGACGGGCACGCGTTCGTCGGGTCGGCGCTGGAGCGGGGCGCGTGCGGCGTTGTCGTTCGCGCCGACGCCGCGCCGCGCCTCCATGCCATCGTGATCGCCGTGGACGACACAACGCGAGCGCTTCAACGGCTGGCCCGACACATCCGGCGACTTTCGGGTGCCCGGGTCGTGGCCATCACGGGAAGCGCCGGCAAGACAACGACGAAAGAGCTGACGGCCGAACTCTTATCGTCGCAGTTGCGCGTCTATCGCAACAGAGGGAACCTCAACAACCACATCGGCCTGCCGCTGTCGCTGCTCGACCTCAGGCACCGGCCCGACGTGGCCGTGGTCGAATTCGGCATGAATCACGCGGGTGAGATCCGGACGCTCGTCGGCGTGGCGGAGCCCGAGGTGCGCGTCTGGACGAACGTTGGCGAGGCGCACGCCGGGTTCTTCGAATCGATCGACGCGATTGCGGACGCGAAGGCGGAAATCCTGGAGGCCGCGTCCCCGGACGACCTGCTTGTCGCGAATGCGGACGACGCGCGCGTCATCAGTCGCGCGGCGCAGTTCGCCGGGCGTGTCATCACCTTTGGCATGGATGGAAGCGCCGACGTCTGCATCCGAACGATGGAGGATCGCGCGCTTGATGGCTTCAGCGCCGTCGTCCGAACGCCGGCGGGAGAGGTGTCGATTCACACGCCGCTCGTCGGCCGCGGCAACCTCGCCAATGCGCTGGCCGCGATTGCGGTGGCCACCGATTTTGGAGTCGCGCTGGACGAGATCGCGCGCCGGCTGCGCCGCTTCTGGCCGGCGCCACACCGGGGCGAAGTGCTTCGACTCGGCCGCGGCATCGTGGTCCTCGACGATTCGTACAACTCGAACCCGACGGCGCTTCGTCTCGCGCTCGACCTTCTGCGCGCCAGCCGGCCGAGCGGCCGCCGGATCGCGGTCGTGGGGGAGATGCTCGAGCTCGGGCGGTACGCGTTCGAGATGCACGAGGCGTCAGGCCGTGAGCTCGCGCGGTCCGGCATCGATCGACTCGTGGCCGTCGGCGGCGCGCCGGCCCGCGCGCTGGCCAACGCGGCGGTCGCGGCGGGCATGGCCCCGGCCGTGGTCACGTACTTCGGAACGAGCGATGAAGCGGCGGACGCCATCGGCGCGCTCGTTGGACCCGGGGACGTCGTGCTCGTGAAGGGGTCGCGCGGCATCAGGGCAGACAAGGTCGTGGATCGCTTGAAGGCGGAGCTCGCCTGATGCTGTACCACCTGCTGTACCCGTTCCACACGCAGATCTCGGTCCTGAACGTGACCCGCTACATCACGTTTCGGACCGCCGCCGCCAGCATGACCGCGCTCGCGATCAGCCTGTTGCTCGGGCCGTGGCTGATTCGCAAGCTGCGGGAGTTTCAGATCGGGCAGGTCATCCGGCACGAGGGGCCCGCCTCACACCGCGCGAAGGCGGGTACGCCCACGATGGGTGGCATCCTGATTCTGGCGGCGTCGCTGCTGCCGACGCTGCTCTGGGCGGACCTGACGAACGTGTACATCTGGATCGCCGTCGTCGCGACCGCGGCCTTCGGCGCGATCGGCTTCACCGACGACTACCTCAAGATCGTCCGCCGCACGCATCACGGCCTTCGGCCTCGCTACAAGCTGCTCGCGCAGATCGGGGTTGCCGTCGGAATCGGGCTGATATTGATGGTGCTGGCGGAGCGAAACCTCTACAACACGCGTCTGATTTTTCCGTTCTTCAAAGGGCTGATTCCCGATCTCGCGTGGTGGTACGTGCCGTTCGGGATCGTGGTGCTCGTCGGCGCGTCGAACGCGGTCAACCTGACCGACGGACTCGACGGTCTCGCGATCAGCGCGTTTGCCGTCGCAGCCGCCACCTCCACGGCCCTCAGCTACGTCACGGGTCATCGCGTGTTCGCGGAGTACCTCAATATCGCGCGTTTTCCGCTGTCGGGCGAGCTGACGATTTTCTGCGGGTCGCTGGTCGGCGCGAGCCTCGGATTCCTCTGGTACAACTCTTATCCCGCGGACGTCTTCATGGGTGACGTCGGATCACTGGCGCTCGGCGGCGCGCTCGGAACGGTGGCGATTCTCATCAAGCAGGAGCTATTGCTCGTCATCGTCGGCGGCACGTTCGTGCTCGAGGCCTTGTCGGTCATCGTGCAGGTGGGATCGTTCAAGCTGACGGGCCAGCGGGTGCTGAAGATGGCGCCGCTCCATCATCACTTCGAGCTGATCGGCTGGAGCGAGCCGAAGATTATCTCGCGCTTCCTGATCGTCTCGATCGTGTTCGCCCTGTTCAGCCTCACGACCTTGAAGTTGCGATGAAGAAGTGTTCCGCGATGGTGACGCCAGTTGCAGAACCCTGGATGCGGCCGCCCCAAGGCGTCGCGCGGCGTGGTCGAGGTGGCGTCCGGGCAAAGCGATCCTTGATGGCGGTCGTGCGACAGGCGCTCTGCGGCCTGAGAGAGCACGACCTGGTGATGCAATTCGAGCGCGACCGCTTGTTCCTTCGCTGCGATCAGTGCGGGTACGAGTCGGCCGGGTGGGACGTCGGACGGCGGCGCGCCCGGCCGTCTTACGACCGGCCGGTCCAGCGGTCTCGGCGCCGGACCAGCGCCGCGGGCTCACGGTAGCCGGGAGAGGCCGTGGCGGGCTTCAGCCTCGAGGGCAAACGGGTCGTCGTGGTTGGCGCCCGTCGGAGCGGCCTCGCGGCCATCGAGCTGCTCCTCGCGCGCGGTGCGCGGGTGACGCTCGCCGAGGTGCGGGTGGTGCTCGAGCCCGCGGAGCTCGCGCGGACCGGCGGGGCGGAGCTTGAGCTCGGAGAACATCGCGTGCAGACGTTTCGCGAGGCCGATCTCGTGGTCTTGAGTCCTGGCGTGCCGCTCGGCCAGCCTGCGCTCGACGCGGCGCGCGCGGCGGCTGTGCCGATCATCGGAGAAATCGAACTCGCGTCGCGGTGGCTGAAAGGGCGCATCGTCGCCATCACCGGCACCAAGGGGAAATCGACGACGACGACGCTCATTGAACGAATCCTGCGGGAGGGCGGGCTGGACGCGCGCGTCGGGGGCAACATCGGCGCGGCGCTCAGCGCGAATGTGGCGGGATCGACCGACGAGACCGTTCACGTGGTCGAGATCAGCAGCTTTCAGCTCGAGACGATCGTCACGTTTCATCCGGCGATCGCGGTGTTCCTCAACTTCAGCGCGGATCATCTCGATCGGCATGCGTCGATCGAGGAGTACGCGACCGCGAAATGCCGCATCTTCGAGAACCAGACGGAACGCGACTGGGCCGTGATCAACGCCGATGATCCTGATGTGGTCCGGATGGCGAGGCACGGACGCGCGCGAACGCTCCGCTTCGCGCTGGACACGCCGCTCGACGAGGGGATCGTGATCGCCGGCGATGCAATCGCCGAACGTACCGGCTCCGGCGAGGTGCCCCTCGTTCCGCTCTCCGCGGTCCGGCTGATCGGCCGGCACCTCGTCGCCGACGTCATGGCCGCCGCGGCCGTCGGCCGGCTTTTTGATGTGCCCTCGGAGATCATGACCCGCGCGGTAACGTCGTTCACGGGCCTCGAGCACGCACTTGAGCCGGTCGCGGAAATCGACGGCGTACGGTTCGTCAACGACTCGAAGGCGACGAACGTCGCGGCGGCACGGCGTGCCATCGAGAGCTTCCAATGCGATCTCGTGCCAATCATCGGGGGGCGCTTCAAGGGCGGCGACCTGCGCGACCTTCGAGCGCTGCTCGCCGGCCGCGCGGTTGCCGTGGTGGCGATCGGCGAATCACGCGATCTCGTGACCGACGCCTTTGCGGATCTGCTACCGGTTCATCGCGCCTCCAGCATGAAAGAAGCGGTCGAACGCGCGTTCGCGGCGGCGCCGCGAGGCGGCACCGTGCTGCTGGCGCCGGCCTGCGCCAGCTTCGACATGTTCGCCGATTACGCCGAGCGTGGACGGGTCTTCAAGCAGGAAGTGGCGCGCCTGCAGGAGCATGAGCAGTGAGCAGTCATCAGTCTGGCTGCGGCGATGGAGAGCTGGCTGCTGGGAACGCAGGCTGCCCCGGTCTGCGGAGCTGGTGTCTCTATCCCCAGCCGGACTGATGACTGCTGACTGCTCACCCGCTCGAACGAGCATCGAGCGGAGTCCTTCGCCTCCGGACGGCAGGCATGCGACGGCCGCGGAGAGAAGTGCCGATCGCGGGAGCGTGAGGCAGCGACGGTCTCGACGACCGCTTAACGTTTCGGGCTGAGCTCGACAGAAGTTTAGAGCTCGGCGTGCTCACCCCCGATCAGGCGGGGAGTATGGCGCGAAAGCTCAAATCCGACAAGCTCCTTTTTCTCGTGACCCTCCTCCTCGTCGGGGCGAGCGTCGTGATGGTGTACAGCGCCTCCGCAGTCCTGGCGATGGACCGCTTCAAGCAGCCCTACCTCTTCCTCTTCAAGCAGATTACGTGGGCGACGCTCGGGGTCTTCCTGCTCGCCCTGATGATGCGGATCGACTACCGCAACTACAAGCAGCCGGTGGTCATCTGGACCGCGCTCGGCGTCGTCGTCGCGGCGCTCGTCGCCGTGCTCTTCAGCCCGCCGATCAACGGGACCCGCCGCTGGTTCGCGGTCGCGAACATCGGCGTTCAGCCATCCGAGCTCGCGAAGATGGCCGCGATCCTTTTCACGGCGGCAATCCTGGAGCGCCGCATGGACCGCATTGACGAGCCCTCGTACGCGCTGCTGCCGATTGGCGCGGTCGTCGGCCTGATGGGCTGCCTCATTCTGCTCGAACCCGACTTCGGAACCGCGGTGTCGCTCGCGCTCGTCGCCGGCGTGATGATCTTTGCAGCGGGCATCAACTATCGGTACCTCGCCGCGCTGTTTCTGGCCCTCGTGCCGGCGCTCTACATCGTGCTGATGAGCGCGTCGTATCGCCGCCGCCGCATGCTGGCGTTTCTCAACCCCTGGAGCGATCCGCTCGGCGACGGTTTCCAGATCATCCAGTCGCTCATCGCGGTCGGCGGCGGCGGGGTATTCGGTCGCGGCCTGATGGGAGGCATTCAGAAGCTGTTTTATCTCCCGGAGCCGCATACCGACTTCATCTATGCGGTGATTTCGGAGGAGCTCGGACTGATTGGGGCGACGGCCGTCCTGATCTGCTTCGTCGTGATCACCTGGCGCGGGCTTCGAATTGCGTCGCGGGCGCCCGATCGGTTCGGCGCATTCCTGGCCCTGGGCCTGACGATGATGATGTCCGTGCAGGCGTTTGTGAACATCAGCGTCGTCCTGAGCCTGCTGCCGACCAAGGGGATTCCCCTCCCGTTCGTCAGCGCGGGCGGGTCGTCGTTGCTGATCAACCTGCTGGGGATGGGCATGCTCCTCAACATCTCGCAGCACGCCTCGTCCTCGCACGCATGACGCCGGCTGTGCGGGAACGCGCACTGGTGAATCTGGACGGCAGCCATGCACTCGGCACGCTTGCGTGTGATGTTCGCGGGAGGAGGCACGGGCGGCCACCTCTATCCCGCGATTGCCGTCGCGCGCGCGCTCGAGCGGCGCGCGCCGGACGCCGGGATCTCGTTCGTCGGAACCGCAGCGGGCATCGAGGGCCGCGTCGTTCCCCGCGAAGGGTTTCCGCTCGACGTCATCCGCAGCGCCGGGCTGAAAGGCAAGTCGATGATCGCCTTGGCGCGGGGCCTGCTGCTTCTGCCGGCCAGCGCGATCGACGCGTGGCGGGTGATCTCGCGGCGCGATCCCGATCTCGTGGTTGGCGCAGGGGGCTACAGCTCAGGGCCTATTGTGCTGCTCGCGGCGTTGCGCGGCATTCCGACGTTGCTCCTCGAGCAGAATGCCGTGCCCGGGCTGACGAATCGCACGCTCGCGCGGTTCGTGGACGCGGCGGCGGTGACCTACGACGTCACGCTGCCGTACTTTCGAGGGAAAGGCTTTGTCAGCGGCAACCCGGTCCGGCCGGAATTCCTGGAGGCCAATGACCAACCAGAACCGGCACGCGATGCGACAGAGGTCCTGATCGTTGGGGGCTCTCAGGGCGCGCACGTCATCAACATGGCCATGGTGGAGGCGGCGCCGCGGCTGGCATCCCGGCCTCTTGGCCTCGCCATTGCGCATCAAACGGGCGACCGCGATCTGGCGCTGGTCCGTGAGGCGTACCAGCGCACCGGCCTGGCCGCTCGGGTGGACCCGTTCCTCTTCCGGATGGGTGAGGAAATGAGACGCGCGAGCGTCATCATCAGCCGCGCGGGCGCGACGACGCTGGCGGAGCTCGCGGTGGCCGGCCGGCCCGCGATTCTGATCCCGTTCGGGGCGGCCACCGACGATCATCAGCGGAAGAACGCGGCGGTGCTCGCGCGCGCGGGCGCAGCCGAGGTGATCGACGAGCGCGATCTGACGGGCACGGTCCTGGCCGATCGGATCTTGGCGCTGGTCGCCGACGATGCACGGCGTGCCCGGATGGCGGAAGCGATGCGTCGCTTCGCGCGACCCGACGCGGCGGATGTCGTCGCCGATCGCGCGCTGCAGCTGGCCGCGGCCACGTGATTCGCCTGGCACGCACTCATCGAGCGGCGCACTTGTGAGCGGCACATCGCGGACCAGCACGTCAAGCGGCCGACCCAGGGGGAGGCTCGGGCGTGTGCACCGCGTCCACTTCGTGGGCATTGGTGGCATCGGGATGAGCGCAATCGCCGAACTTCTCGCAGCGCAGGGCTACGACCTCAGTGGGTCCGACGTGCATCCGTCGGAGGTGACCGTGCGCCTGGCCACGCTCGGCATCAAGGTGCACGACGGTCACGACGCGGCGCACGTCGGCGACGCGGACGTCGTCGTAATCTCGTCCGCGATCCGGCCGTCGAATCCCGAAGTTGTCGAAGCGACGCGACGCGGCGTTCCGGTCGTGCCGCGCGGCGAGATGCTCGCCGCACTGATGCGGCAGCAGGAAGGCATCGCCATCGGCGGCGCTCACGGCAAGACGACGACGACCGCGATGATCGCGCTCGTGCTCGAACGGGCGGGGCTGGACCCGACGGCGATCATCGGTGGGCGCGTCGGCGCCTTCGGCGGCAACGCGCGCCTCGGCCGCGGCGCGTACATGGTCGTCGAGGCGGACGAGAGCGATCGATCGTTTCTGCTCTTGGCGCCGACCATCGCCGTGATCACCAACGTCGATCGCGAGCACCTGGAGAACTACGGCACGTTCGACAATCTGCTGCAGGCATTCGTCCGGTTCGCGAACAGCGTGCCGTTTCATGGCGCGGCGGTCCTGTGCCTCGACAACCCCGCGGTTCGCGCCATGCGGCCGAAGATCGCGCGCCGAGTCATTTCGTACGGGCTGGACGCGGACGCGGCGGAATTCACCGCCGATCAGCTGGAGCAGGAGGCCTTCGGCGTCAGTGGGCGTGTGCTCCGTCGCGTGGGGCGATCGGCATCGGAAGAGCGGCTCGGCCGGATCTCCCTTCAGATTCCCGGCCGTCACAACTTGCAGAACGCGCTCGCGGCGGTCGCGGTCGCCTTCGAGCTCGGCATCCCGTTCGACACGGTCGCCGCGGCGCTGGCGGACTTTCGCGGAGCCGAGCGTCGGTTCCAGCTCCGCGGCGAGGCGGGTGGCGTTCTCGTCGTGGACGACTACGGTCACCACCCCACGGAGATTCTGGCGGTCATCGAGGCTGCACGTTCGGGCCTGAAACGGCGCGTCGTCGTGGTGTTCCAGCCGCATCGGTACTCCCGGACCATTCGACTGCTCGACGAGTTCGGCGCCGCCTTGTCGGGCGCCGACGAGATCGTGCTGACGGAGATCTATGCAGCTTCTGAAGACCCGATTCCCGGCGCGACCGTCGACGCGATCGCCTCTGCCGTTCGACGCTTGACCTCCAAGCCCGTGCACGTCGTCCGAGACCTGAAGGACGTCCCGGGTGCCGTGTGTGCGATCGCCCGACCGGGCGATCTGGTGATCACGCTCGGCGCCGGCTCTATTGGAACGATCGGCGAGAGGATTCTCGACGAGCTGAAGAGGCGCCCGCCTGATTCGGGAGCGAGGCCCTGATGCCCGTCCCTGCACCAGCCGATCGCCGTTTTCGTCGTGCCCAGTTGCGGCCTGTGCGGGCGCACCGAACCGGCTTCGTTCGGCCTCTGCTCGGTGCGCTGAAGCGTGTGATCACGCTTGCCGGGATCGGCTTCGCGATCTATCTGACAGGCAGGACCGTGTTGTACGGCTCCGCGTTCCAGATTCGGACGATCGTCGTCGGTGGGAACGCGCGCATGTCGATGGGCGAGGTCAACGCCGTCCTCGCCGGGATGCGCGATCGCAACATCCTCACGACCGATCTCGATTGGTGGCGCCAGCGGCTGCTGGCGTCGCCGTGGGTGGCGGACGCCGAGCTGCGGCGCGTGCTGCCCTCAACCGTCGAGGTGGCGATCGTCGAGCGGCGGCCGGTCGGCGTCGGCCGCCTGACGAACGCGCTCTACCTGATCGACGTCCAGGGCGTCGTGATTGACGATTTCGGTCCGCAATATGCGGACCTGGACCTGCCGATCATCGATGGTCTCGTCCCGGCGCCGACCGGTGAGGCGGCGGCAGTCGACGGCCGGCGCGCGGCGCTGGCGGCGCGCCTGCTCGACGCGCTCGGGCGGAGGCCCGATCTGGCTCGACGCATCTCCCAGATCGACGTCTCGGACGAACACGACGCCGTCGTGATTCTCGACGGCGACTCCGCGCTCGTGCACGTTGGCGAGGACCAGTTCCTCGAGCGGGTGCGGGCGTACGTGGAGCTGGCGCCCACCCTTCGCCAGCGGGTGGCGGAAATCGACTACGTCGACATGCGTTTCGGCGAACGTGTGTACGTCCGGCCCCTGGGTGAAGGGCCCGGCCCGGACGGAGCGGTCGCGACGTCCGGGACGAAGGACCGCAGGCGCTTCTAGCTTGATCGACCCGGAGGGTGTGTGTCCCGCAGGGAACGTTATCTGGTTGGGCTCGACGTCGGGACGTCCAAAGTCGCCGCCATTGTGGGCGAGATGCTCGACGATGGCGCGCTCGACATCATTGGTCTGGGGACCGCGGACTCGCAGGGCATTCGTCGTGGGGTCGTGGTGAACCTCGAGCTGGCCGTCGACTCGATCAAGAAAGCGATCGACGAAGCGGAGCTGACGGCGGGGATCGAGATTGATTCCGTGCATCTCGGCTTGTCGGGCGCGCACGTCAAAGGCTTCAACAGCCGCGGCGTGGTGGCGGTCGCGGGCAAGAACCGCGAAATCACGCGCGAGGACGTCCGCCGCGCCATCGACGCGGCGAAGGGGGTGGCGCTTCCGAGCGGGCGTGAAATCCTCCACGTGCTTCCGCAGGACTTCGTCGTCGATGAACAGGACGGGATCGGCGCGCCGATCGGGATGACCGGCGCGCGCCTCGAAGTCAACGTCCACATCGTGACGGGCAGCGCGTCGTCCACGCAGAACATCGTCGCGTGCGTCAATCGCGCGGGCGTCACGGTGCTCGATACCGTGCTCGAGCAGCTCGCGGCCAGCGAAGCGGTTCTGACCGCTGACGAGAAAGAGCTTGGGGTCGCCCTCGTCGACATCGGCGGTGGCACGACCGACTTCGCCATCTTCGAGCGCGGCAGCCTGTGGCATACGGGAGTCCTCGCCATCGGCGGCGATCACTTCACCAACGACATCGCCGTGGGCCTGCGCACGCCGATTCCTGACGCGGAAAAGATCAAGCGCCGCTGCGGCTGCGCGTTGTCCGCCATGGTCGACGAGGAAGAAACCATGGAAGTGGCGAGCGTCGGCGGACGCAAGCCGCGCGTCATGTCGCGCCGCATCCTGGCGGACATTCTTCAGCCCCGCGCCGAAGAGATCTTCCATCTGCTGTGGGATGAGATTCGGCGGGCCGGCTACGAGAAGTCCCTCAATTCCGGAATCGTGCTGACAGGCGGGGCCCCCATCCTCGACGGAATGGCCGAGATCGCCGAGCAGATCTTCGATCTCCCGATTCGCCGCGGATGTCCGGCGGGCGTCGGCGGCCTCGCGGATCACGTCAACAGCCCGGCGTTCGCGACGGCGGTCGGGCTGGTCATGTACGCGCACCGCAACCACATCGGGGAGCCCGCGCGCCTCATCGGCGCGGGCGCGTTCGGGCGCGTCGCGGGACGGCTCCGGGGTCTGTTCAAGGAGTTCTTCTAATCGGCGGAGTCCTCGAATCGACAGCGGCGCGCGTCGGCGCGCCATGGAGGCCACGACATGGCAGATCGTCATGAGATCGGGATCGCGGGCGGAAACGGCAGGCCGGAGGGCGTCAACCCCCTCCGACTGACGCTTGCCGACGAAAGCCGCGCCGGCGCCCGCATCAAGGTGATCGGGGTGGGTGGCGGCGGCAGCAATGCCGTCAACCGGATGGTGCGGACGGGCCTCGAGGGTGTCGAGTTCATCGTGGCCAACACGGACGTACAGGCGCTGCGCCTGAACGCCGCGCCCATGAAGCTGCAGATCGGCGCGAAGCTCACCAAGGGCCTGGGCGCGGGGGCCGACCCCAACATCGGGCGTCAGGCCGCGCTCGAGGACACCGAAAAGCTGATCGAAGCCCTCGACGGCGCCGACATGGTGTTTGTGACGACGGGGCTCGGCGGCGGGACGGGCACCGGCGCCGCGCCGGTGGTCGCGAGCCTCGCGAGCGAGCTGGGCGCGTTGACGATTGCGGTCGTGACGAAGCCGTTCGTCTTCGAGGGGAAAAAGCGCATGCTGCAGGCGGAGAACGGCTTGAAGGAGCTGCGCGACTGTGTGGACACTGTCATCACGATTCCCAACGAACGTTTACTCTCCACGATCAATCGTTCGACGCCCCTGACCGAGGCGTTCGCCGCCGCCGACGATGTGCTGCGTCAGGCCATCCAGGGTATCTCCGACCTGATCCTCGTCCCGGGGCTGATCAACCTCGACTTCGCCGACGTGAAGACCATCATGGCTGGGATGGGGATGGCCATCATGGGCACGGGCAATGGCGAAGGCGACGGCCGCGCGATCGAGGCGGCCAACCGCGCCATTTCGAGCCCGCTGCTCGAGGATGCCTCGGTGAACGGCGCGCGTGGCGTGATCATCAACGTCACGGGCGGCGCCGACCTGTCGTTGATGGAAGTCAGCGAGGCATCCTCCATCATTCATCAGGCGGCGCACGAGGACGCCAACATCATCTTCGGGGCCGTGGTCGATCCGCGGATGGAAGGACGCATCAAGATCACCGTCATCGCCACCGGCTTCGACAAGGCGCCGGAAAAAACAGCGAAGGCTTCCACGTCGAATACCCCGGTCGACCTGCAGAACTATGCCGCGTGGCGGCAGGAACCCACCGCTGAGCGGACCACGACGCCCCGCCTGTCCTTCGGTCGCCGGCCCGTGCTCGAGCTGCCGGTGGCGGTAAATGGCTGGGGCGACAACAAGCCGCTCGCCTCGACTGGAGGCGAGCTCGACATCGGGTCGTCGTCGCTCGATATCCCTGCCTTTCTGCGGCGTCAGTCCGACTGAGGACACGGCGCCTTCAAAACAACAACTGGTGCGCGGCCCCCGACGCCCTCTCGTGCGGCGGCGCGGGCGCGTTGTGCGCGATTTCGGAAACCAGTGCCTCGTCATGCGTCGCGCCTGCCGATTGATCGCCCTGTTCCTCGTCCGGGGTGGATCGGCGCGCATGGTAGACTAAATAGATCCATCGGACACGCGAACGGCGACGCCGGAGACGCATCCGGACGATTGTGGTAGCTCGAGGTCGCGTCATGAGCAAAGCTCTCGGTCATTCATGAAATCATGGCCCCAGCGTGAGCGCGCTCGGGACATGCTCGCGCGCGAAATCGGCTACGTGACGAAGCCGCCGGGGACCCGGCTGCGCATCGCGCTGGCATTCCCGAACACGTATTTCGTCGGCATGTCGAATCTCGGCTTTCAGACGGTCTACCGCCTGTTCAACGCCGATGAGGACGTCGCGTGCGAACGGGTGTTTCTGCCGCCGAAGCAGGAGCTGCAGGCGCTGCTGGCGGCGGGTCAACGAGTCGTCACGCTGGAGTCGCAGACACCGGTCTCGGACTTCGACGTCATCGCGTTCTCGGTTTCGTTCGAGTGGGATTACACGAACGTCCTGACGATGCTCCGGCTTGCGGGACTCCCGATGCATGCGGCGGAGCGCACCCTCCGGCACCCACTCGTTGTGCTCGGGGGCGCGGTCACGTTCGTCAATCCCGAACCGCTCGCTCCCTTCGTCGACGTCGTGGCCGCAGGGGAAGGGGAGGCGCTCGTTCCCGCGTTCATCCGCAACGCGGTGGCATCGACGAGTCGCGCCGATCTGCTGCGACGGCTCGCGGCCGAGCGCGGCTTCTATGTCCCTGCGTTCTACGCCGTTCGCTATTCACGAGACGGGACGATCGAACGATTCGAAGCAAACGAGCGTGCAGGCGCGCCGCCGGTCGTTCAGAAGGCGGCAATCAGGTCGACCGAGCGGATTGATCCACCGTCGACGTCAATCTTCACGCCGGAGACCGAGTTCGGCTCCAGGTTTCTCGTGGAGGTCGTCCGCGGCTGCGCAAATCTCTGCCGGTTCTGCTGGGCCGGGTACAACTATCTGCCTGTTCGCGCGTTCCCCACTGAACGCATCGTCGCGCTGGCCGAGCAGGCCCGCCCGTACTCGGCGCGCGTGGGCCTCGTCTCCATTGCGCTCTGCGATCATCCGGACATCGAAGAGATCCTGCGGCGCCTCGTTGCCATGGGTTACAGCGTCAGCCCCGCGTCGCTGCGGCTCGACGACCTCACCCCAACCATCGTTGCGCTGCTCAGGCAGAGTGGAGAGCGCACCCTGACCATCGCCCCGGAGACCGGCTCCGATCGGCTGCGTCGCGTGATCAACAAGACCGTCACGAACGACGAGATCCTCGATCGGGCCGAGCTCATCTTTTCGAGCGGCATCGAGAACCTGAAGCTGTACTTCATGATCGGGCTGCCGACTGAAACGGACGAGGACCTGGTGGCGATCCGCGATCTGACAAGTCGACTGCGCCACACGATGATGAAGCACGCGCGAACGCGGGGGCGCGCGGGACGGATCGTCGCGAGCGTCAATCCGCTTATCCCCAAGCCGGGCACGGCCTATCAGTGGCTGCCGATGACCGACCCGCGATCGATCGGCGCGAAAACGAGACGGCTGCGGTCTCTCGTTGCCGATCTCGACAACGTCTACGTCAACATCAAGTCCGAGCGGCACTCGTACTACCAGGCGCTGCTGTCGCTCGGCGATCGCCGTGTGGCTCCCACCATCGTGGCAGCCGAACGCAACGGCGGCGACTGGCGCCAAGCGCTGGCGGAAACGCGGGTGAACGCCGCCTTCTACGTCTTTCGCGACCGCAGCGGTGACGCCATCCTGCCCTGGGACATCATCGACGGCGGGATGAAGCGCTCGTTCTTCCAAGCCGAATTCGACAAGGCGCTTCGTGCCGAATGGACGCTTCCCCCGAAGCGGCAGCGTGAAAACGCCAGGCTCCTGCCAGTCTTGAGCTGACCCGTCAGCTCGCGACCGCAGCCTGCTCCTCGAATTCCCGGTACGCCGCCAGGATCTGGTCCCTCAAACGCTCCTGCGCGGTCGTGTCCACCACCGGCCGCAGCAACGCGAAGCTGCGCCGCTCTCCGTTGACCGTGAACTGCCGGGCAGGGAACGTGACGTTGCGGCCTGCGCCGTTGCGGCGTTCCCAGATGCCGAAGCCAATCAGCTTCAGGCCGTCGAGCGCGCCGTCGCTGAAATGCAGCTCGGCGTCGGCGAGCTTGCCGGGAGGGTTGCCTTTCTCATTCGGTACGATCTTGACCACCATGACGTGCGCTCCGTTTGTGTGGGAACTCGCGGCGCCACGCGCCGCGTGCTCATGACGAGGCAGGCGCCGGCAGGCAGGGGGCAAGGAGTGGGCCACAGCCGGGGCGCGATCCGGCGACCGCGGAAGTTGTTGGACAACCGCGAGATGCGCATGAGGTTCAAGCCAGGCTGGTGTGTGCCGGTGTCGGATCCTCCGCTCCCTGACAACCGGAGTTGCGCGTCAGGCGCCGAGGAAGACGACTTGGGCGATGGCGAGCGTCTCGGAATGTGTGATCGTGAGCAGCGACGATCGCGCGTGGAGGCCTTCGAACCAGGTGGCCGCTGCGCCGTGAAACTGGAGTTGCGGAGGGCCGCCCGAGCGGACGACCTCGATGTCACGCCAAAGCACGCCTCGTGAGTGGCCGGTGCCGAGTGCCTTCATGGCGGCTTCCTTAGCCGCGAACCTGCCGGCAAAATGCGGCGCCGGATTCCGACGCCGCAGGCAGTACGCGATCTCGCCTTCCGTGAAGACGCGACGGTAGAAGCGCTCGCCGAAGCGCTGGATGGTCTGCTCGACGCGGGAAATATCGGTGGCGTCAAGGCCGATTGCAACGATGTTCATGAAGTAGAGTACGCGGAGGCCTCACGATGATTCGGTACCCGAGCCGACGCGCTGAGGGCGAATGATCCCGCACGAACAGCCTAACGACGCTTTCGCCTGGGTGCAAGAGCCGTGGGGCCCGGCGCTCAGGTGCGTGCTGCTGGCGCGTATCGCGGACCACTTCTTCACGACCCGTGCGCCGCTCGGCGCCGGTCCCGCTGGCACAGACCGGTGGGAGCCTGTCGCGCAGTCGATCGGGGTCGCCGCCTCGTGCCTAGCCCGCGTGCGGCAGGTGCACGGCGCCCACGTACTCATCGTTTCTCGGTCCAACGTACCATCCCTCGGCTCCGCCAGCGCGGATGCGCTGGTCACCGACGACCCAGCCGTGGCATTGGCGGTGAGGGTGGCCGATTGCGTGGCGATCCTGGCGGCTGACGCGCGAACGGGCGTTGTGGCGGCTGCCCATGCAGGATGGCGGGGGACGGCGGCGGGGGTGGGCCTCGCGGCCATCGAGGCCATGACCCGGCTCGGCGCGCGACCAGACGAGGTTGTCGCGGCAATCGGTCCCAGCATCGGACCGTGCTGCTACGAGGTGGGCGACGAGGTGGCTGCCGCGTTCCAGCACGAAGCCGCACGGCTCGGTGGGGTCGGCGGCTGGTTTAGGCGCAGTGAGGGCAAGCTGCGCCTCGACCTGTGGACCGCCACGACCGATCAACTCGCGCGGGCGGGGGTGAGACGCGAGAACGTTCACCTCTCCGGCCTCTGCACGGCGATGAATCTCGATCTGTTTTTTTCCTACCGCGCGGAAGGTTCGGTCACCGGACGCATGGCTGGCGTCATCCGCAAGCGTTCCTGAGGGCCGTCACGACTCCTCGGTCCCGCGTTCGCCGCCGGATGGGGGCGCGGGAATGCGGGGCTCGGTAACGGCGCGCCGGCTCTCATCCATCGCGAGATTGGCGAGCCGGTCAGCCTCGGCGTTGCGGGTGCGCGGCACATGTTCGAAGGTGACGCGTCCCAATCGCATCACGAGCTCTCGCGCCTGGTGATGCAAAGGCCGCAGTCCGGGATGACGCACCTTGTACTCGCCTCGCATCTGCTTCACGATCAGCTCCGAATCGGAGCGCACCGCAACGTCGCGGTGGCCGCGGTCGACGGCATATCGCAGCGCCGCGAGCAGGCCTTGATACTCCGCGTAGTTGTTGGTCGCGATGCCGAGCGCGCCGCGCAACTCGTCGAGGAGAAGGCCGTCGGGGCTCTCGACGCGGACGCCATAGCCGGCGGGTCCGGGGTTCCCGCGGGCGCCACCATCGACGTAGACGACGATCATGCGGCCGTGGTCGCGGAGGTGAAGTAGAGAATGCGCTGGCAGCTGTCGCACTGGATCAGCGCGTCGTTGCGGCGTATTTCGTTGAAGACCTGCGGGCGCAGTCGGACGTGACAGATGGTGCAAAGCCCGTTGCGCGCCTCGGCCACAGCAATGCCCCTTCGCAATCGCGCCACGTGCTCGAACAGCGCGAGCGCCGACGGGCTGAGCTCGCTGACGATCGCGGCCCGGGACGTTCCGGCGCCCGCGAGCTGCTGCCCGAGACGGGCCCGCTCTTGGTCGATCGCCGTCCGCTCGCGCGCCGCCTCCGCCTGCTCGGCAGCGAACTCAGCTTCCTGCTGCTTGAGCGCCGCCGTCAGGTCGTCAGCCTCAATCATCAGCTCCAGGATGCAATCCTCGAAGGACCGGACCTCGTGCTCGCCCGTCGCGATCTCCTTCTGCACCGCCTGGTACTCCTTGTTGGTCTTTACCTCCATCAGCTGATCTTTGAATTTCGTCAGGCGTCCCTGCACGACGCTCAGGTCTTTCTCGACACTGCGGCGGCGGGCCTGATTGTCGGAGAGCCGCTGACGGCATGCGCCGAGCTCAGCGCTGCGTGTCACGATCCTTGTGTCGATGGCTTCGAGCCGTTGCGGTATCTCGGCGATGGCGCGACGCCACTGCTCGGTGGCGTTCTCGAGCTCCTGCAGACGAATCAGGCGTTCCAGGTCTGGCAGCATGGCACCAAGAAAAAAGGCCCCGTCAACGCGGGGCCTTGGGCAGAAGGATCTGCATGGAATTGGACGGGGGGCTGCGCGCCGATCGATCGATCGATGGCGAACACGCCGGCGGAGGGTATGAATCGTGCCATCGGCACTGTCTCACCACTCAGGACCCGTCGCGGGGAGCATCACGAGATACCGGTTGCCCAGACCAAGCTCGCCCGAAGGTGCGCGAAGTCTGGTGGGCCCACCAGGATTCGAACCTGGAACGAACCGGTTATGAGCCGGTGGCTCTGACCGTTGAGCTATGGGCCCGTTCCGCACGGTGATTGAAGATTGACGAATGGCGAGGAGCGCGCGGGGGCACGTGCCGCGTCATTCACGACGTATTGTTCAATCGTCGATGATCAACCGTCAACCATCAAATCGTCAGGTCCTGCCCTCGAGGAATGCCCGCAGCTTGCGGCTGCGCGACGGGTGCCGCAGTTTGCGCAGCGCCTTCGCCTCGATCTGGCGGATGCGCTCGCGCGTGACGGCAAAGCTCTGGCCCACTTCCTCCAGCGTGTGCTCGCTGCCGTCC
>JACPPN010000233.1 GCA_016190995.1 Acidobacteriota bacterium
ACGACCGCCCCGATGTAGACGCGCCGACCCGGCGATGGGAAATAGCGAGCGTCGCGCTCGCCCAGCAGGTTCTCCGCGCCCAGGAACAGTTGCAGATTGGGGTTGCCGGCAATCTGGTACCCTGCCGCCCGGTTCGAGAACGCGTAGTACAGATCCTTGAACTCCGGCGCCTTGAAGCCTTCGCCGTACGATCCGCGCACGCGGACAGCGTCGCGCGCACGCACGAGCACGGCGACCTTCGGACTCCAGGCCGAGCCGAACGCGGAATTGTGGTCATAGCGGCGCTGCGGGCGTCCTCGGGGTCGCCGCTCAGGACGAGCCGGATGCGTGGATCGCTATTCCAATCCTGGGCATCGTCGGGACCGCGCTGTTCGTGATGCTACTGATCCTATCCATCCCCGGCATCATTGCGGGGTGGGGCCTGTTGATGTTCAGGGCGTGGACGCGTATCCTGGCGTGGTTCTCTCGGCCCTCAATCTGCTCAACGTACCGTTCGGGACCATGCTCGGCATCGACGGCCTGTGGGTTTTGCTGTCGCGCGCCGTCGAGAAGCTCTTCGACGGCACGGGACACCTAGCTGTCGCGAGCTGAATTCAAAGGCCGCTGGGAAGCCTCGATCATTGTGATTCATCTTGGTGACGCCCGCGACGACGAAATGCAAGTGGCCGAGCGTTCATACCAGACGAAGGAGGATGTTATGTTCCAAGCGAAGGTACGGTTCGTCGCTATTGTCGGTTGTTTGGCAATGCTACTCGCTTCGGTCGCAGCCCAGCCAGCACCTACGCAGCAGTACGACAAGGAGCTGCTGAGAGGAATGGAATGGCGGCTGATCGGTCCGTTCCGGGGCGGCCGCGTCCTCGCCGTGACGGGCGTTGCCGGCAATCCCAACGTCTTCTACTTCGGCTCCGTTGCCGGCGGCGTGTGGAAGACAACCGACGCCGGAACCACGTGGGAGCCGATCTTCGACCACGAGGCGACCGCGTCGATCGGCAGCATCGCCGTCTCGCGTTCCGACCCCAAGGTGATTTTCGTCGGAACGGGCGAGGCTTGCTACCGGGGCGACATCTCGTTCGGCGAGGGGGTCTACAAGTCAACCGACGCGGGCGCCACGTGGACCAACGTCGGGCTGAAGGACAGCGAGCACATCGCGCAGGTGATCGTCGATCCCAAGAACGCCAACCGGGTGTTCGTCGCGGCAGTCGGACACGCGCACGGGCCGAATCCGGAGCGCGGCATCTTCCGCACGCTCGACGGTGGAAAGACGTGGCAGAAGGTCCTGTTCAAGGACGATCGGACCGGCGCCATCGACGTGACGTTCGATCCGAACAATTCCAACATCCTGTTCGCTGCGCTGTGGGAAGGCTACCGCTCGCCATATAGCCTAGTGAGCGGCGGGCCGGGCAGCGGTCTCTATCGGTCGATCGATGGCGGCACCACGTGGAAGCGCCTGGAAGGCAATGGGCTGCCGGCGGGTGTCTTCGGGCGCATCGGCGTCGCCGTGGGAGCCGATTCCAGGCGCGTCTACGCGCAGATCGAGGCGGAGCAGGGCGGGCTGTTCCGGTCCGACGATGGCGGCAGCACGTGGGCCCGCGTGAACGCCGACCGTAGCCTGCAGCAGCGCGCCTTCTATTACTCGCACGTCTTTGCCGATCCCAAGAGCGCCAGCACGGTCTACGTCCTCAACGTCGACATGTATCGCTCGACAGACGGCGGCAAGACGTTTACCGAGTTAACTGCACCGCACGGCGATTATCACGCGTTGTGGATCGATCCGTCGGACCCGCAGCGGATGATCAACGGCAACGACGGCGGCGCGACGATTACGGTCAACGGCGGGAAGACCTGGACGGCCCAGGACAATCAGCCGACGGCGCAGTTCTATCACGTCGCGGTCGACAACCGATATCCGTACTACGTCTACGGCGCGCAGCAGGACAACTCGACCGTCGCGATTGCGAGCCGGAGCGACCATGGGGCCATCGACCGCATGCACTGGTATCCGGTGGGCGGCGGCGAGAGCGGCTACATCGTGCCAGACCCGCGCGACGCCAACATCGTCTACGCCGGGTCATATGGCGGCAACATCACCCGGTATGACAAGCGCACCGAGCAGATTCAGAAGATTTCGGCGTGGCCCGAGAACCCGATGGGCTCGGCCGCGGAGGTCCTGAAGCACCGGTTCCAGTGGACGTCGCCAATCGCCGTCTCGCCGCACGACCCGAGCGTGATCTACCACGGTGCCGAGTTGCTGTTCAAAACGACGGACGGCGGGATGAGCTGGACGCCGATCAGCCCCGACCTGACGCGCAACGATCGGAGCAAGCAGCAGCCGTCAGGTGGCCCGATCACGCTGGACAACAACAGCAGCGAGTATTACGACACGATCTTCACGGTGGCCGAATCGCCCGTCCAGAAGGATCTCATCTGGGTCGGTACCGACGATGGCCTGATCCAGATCACGAAAGACGGCGGCAAGCAATGGGTGAACGTCACGCCGAAGCAGATGCCGGAGTGGAGTCTCATCAGCCTGATCGACCCATCGCCGTTCGACGCCGGCACGGCGTACGTGGCCGTCGATCGTCACCGCCTGGACGACTTGCGTCCCTATGTCTACAAGACGAGCGACTTCGGCGCGACGTGGACGCGGATCAACGAGGGCATTGCCCCCCGGGCCTACGTGCACGCCGTCCGCGAAGACCCGAAGCGCAAAGGGCTGCTCTATGCCGGGACGGAAACCGGCGTCTTCGTGTCGTTCGACGCCGGGGCGCACTGGCAGTCGCTGCAGTTGAACCTGCCGACCGCGCCGGTGCACGACCTGGTGGTCAAGGACAACGATCTCGTGGTCGCGACCCACGGGCGCGCGTTCTGGATCCTCGACGACCTCTCGCCGATCCGTCAGTTGAACGCCGAAGTGGCAGCCGCCGACGTTCACCTGTTCGAGCCCTCGTCTGCGATCCGAGCGCGCACCGGACGCGGGCAGCGTGGCAGCGCCCCGGTCGGGGCGAATCCGCCGGCGGGCGCCGTCCTGTACTACACGCTCAAGGCGGCGCCTGCGCAGCCGATCACGCTGGATATCCTCGACACCGGCGGGCGGGTGATTCGGACGTACACGAGCGCCCAGCAGCCGGCACCTCCGTCGCCCAGCCTCTCGGTGCCGACGCGACCGCCGGTCGCCCTTCCTGCGAAACCGGGCCTGAACCGGTTCGCGTGGGATCTGCACGTGCAGGATCCGACCGGCGTGCCGGGCGCCGTTCACTGGGGAGGCGGACCGGGGGGCAGGGGGCCGCGCGGACCGTTCGTCGCGCCGGGCAGGTATCAGGCAAAGCTCACGGTGGCCGGCAAGTCCGTGACGGCGCCGATCGAGGTGACGCTGGATCCGCGGGTGCGCGCCTCGAAGGAAGACGTGCAGAAGCAGTTCGACCTCGCGACCAAGATTGCGGCCCGCGTGTCGCAGGCACACGAGGCGGTCAACGAGATGCGCGTCGTCAAGGCCGAGCTGGACGCGGCGATCGCCCGGGAAGTCCCGCGCGCGCTCGTCGAGGCAGCGCGCCAGGTGCAGGCCAAGCTCGTGCCCGTCGAGGACGCGATCCTGCAGGGCAAGGCGCAGGCGAACGAGGACATCGAGAATTTCCCCATTCGCCTCAATGACAAGCTGATCGATGTGCAGGGCGCCGTGGAGAGCGCCGATACGGCGCCAACCGCGCCGAGCTACGAGGTATTCGAGTATCTGGGCCAGCAGCTCGATAGCGAGCTGGCGAAGTGGAACGAGATCAAGAAAAACGAGCTCGCCAAGTTCCGGAGTCTCCTGCGCAAACCGACCACGTCGCCGGAATCCAGCCGACCGCGCCCCGAGCGATAACGGATGCGCGGGTGTGACAAGCGAGGTCGTGGGGTGGTCCGCCCCACGGCCTCGCTGCCCTTGGTTGGCCGCGCGCTTCTGTTGCGTAGCGTCCGCCTAAGGCCTGATACGGTCCGGCTCAAGCTGGACCCCAATTGAGACCGACGTTGGAGTTTCGGACGAATGAAAGGCGAGCACGGCCTCGCACTTTCGTCCCAGGCGAAGCTGCGCTACCGGCCGCTCATCACTCGAAGGACGACGCGCCCGCCGACCATCGTGAGGTCCACTTTCACGTCCCGGATCGCGGCGGGATCAATGCTGAGAATGTCCCGCTCGTGGCATCGCCTCCGGCGAGCGCCAGCAGCGCCGCCATCAAGAAGGGTCCGGGCGGTTTGTGGTGTGCGCGGCTCTGGTGGCGTCTCGCCAAGATTGTCTCCCTTCGCCAGTCAGATCGTTCAGAATTTCGGACAACTCGCTTGCAATCGCCCATCTCGCCGGCGGGCGCAGCCGCCCTGCAGGCCGGAAAAATGCTGCGGCGGCGCCCTGTCGGCGCCTGGCGGGGGGACCCCAGCCCCACGCCATGTCCTTCGCCTCCGCAGCGTTTTTCGTGCTGGCGCTGACGGCCTGCTCCAAGGGTTTTCCCCACGAACGGCCCGTGTCGACGTACTGTTCGTGAAGAGTCCGGGTTTGCAGCCGCAAGATGGCTGCTCAGTGGCCCGAAGTTTGTAAGGTCCGAGCCGGAGGTTGCAGAATGTGCCCGACGCTTGTCTCACGTTCGAAGCGAGCAGTTCTCCATTTGACGGTCTTGATGGTGCTGACGCCGTCCGTCGCGCGCGCGCAGGCAGGGTTTCAAGCTGGCGTGAGCGTCGATCCCGATCAAGTGTACATCGGCACCCATTACGAGGCCGGGCCGCTCGTCGATCGCCTGTACTTTCGGCCCAGCATCGACGCGGGATTCGGCGACAACGTGACCCTTGCGATGATCAACCTGGAGCTGCTGTACAAGTATCCATTGCGCAACAACCCGTGGACCATCTATCAGGGCAGCGGTCCAGCCATCAATATCTATCGCGCCGGCGATGTGACCGACCTGAGGGGAGGCGTGAACTTCATCTTCGGATTGGGCCATTCGAACGGGTTCTTCACCGAGTTCAAGGTCGGGGCGGTGAACAGCCCGAACATCAAGGTCGGGATTGGATATACGTTCAAATGACGGTCGGCTCGGAGCCGGACCCCTCGGGGGATCGTGGAGCCCGGCTCTTCACTTCTTCTTCGTCAGCTTGCGCGCCGCGGCCCGGTCGATAATCCAGAGCAGCGTTCCCTCAACCGGCTGTACTCCCTGCACTGGGATCCGACCGGGATCACGGTCGCCTTCGAGCGCGGCCTGGACGACATCCGATTTCTCCTCGCCGGCTGCCAGGATCACCACCGCCGCCGCTGCATTCAGAATCGGAAGCGTGAGGCTGACGCGGTACGCGTTCATCTGGGCGACCCACGGGGCAACCACCCATCGGCCTGTCTCGCGAAGCGATTCATTCTCGGGAAAGAGCGACGCCGTGTGGCCATCCGGTCCGACACCCAGCAGGACAATATCGAACCGTGGCGGCCTATCGTGCGACGCGAAGAACGCTCGGAGATCTCGCTCGTATTGCTCCGCCGCCTGCTGCGCATCCTGCTCTTCGGCGTGGATCCGGTGAATCCTGTCAGGCGAAACCGGCACCTTCGAGAGGAGCGTGTCCTGGATCATCCGGTAGTTGCTGTCGCGGTGATCCGGCGGAACATGCCGCTCGTCGCACCAGAAGAAATGCAGGGCATCCCACTTCACCCTCCGGCGAAACGACGCTTCCCAGTCGCTCGCCAGCAGACTGTAAAGGCGTCGCGGCGTCGTGCCCCCCGACAACGCGACCGCGCACTGATCGCGGCTCCTGACGGCCTTACGTGCGACCCGCACGAATTCCTCCGCCCCTCTCCAGGCGAGCCGTTCCGCATCGTCGACGATCTCGATGCGGCGCCTACGAGCCAACGCACACCTTCACTTCGGGTTTCTCCACCGCCGCCCGTCGCGCTCGATGAGATCGTCGGCTTCCTTGGGTCCCCAGGTGTTCGACGCATAATTGGGAAACTGACGCGGCGGAAGCGCTCTCCAGACGTCGAGGACGGGGACGACGACCTTCCAGCCGGCCTCGACCATATCGGCGCGATGAAACAGTGTCGAATCGCCCAGGATCGCATCGTAGAGAAGCGTCTCGTACCCGGTGCTCGGCGTCACCCCAAAGTAATCGGTGTAATTGAAATCCATCCGCACCGTCCCCAGCCGCACGGACGGACCGGGCACCTTCGCCTCGAAGCGCAGGGAGATCCCTTCATCGGGCTGAATGCGAAGCAGTAACAGGTTCGGCTGCAACTGCTCCATCGGGGTCTCACGGAACAGCGTGAAGGGCGCGCGCTTGAACTGGATGGCGATTTCGCTCAAGCGTCTCGGAAGACGCTTGCCGGTCCGTAGATAGAACGGTACGTCGGCCCAGCGCCAGTTACCGACGAACAAGCGCAGCGCGGCATACGTTTCCGTGTGTGAATCCGGCGCGACGCGGGGCTCCGACCGATAGGCACCTACCTCCGTTCCCTCCACCGTCCCCGCGCCGTACTGGCCGCGCACGGTTTCGGTGAGCACATCTTCCGGCGACAACGGCGCGATGGCGTGCAGCACCTTGACGCGCTCGTCGCGGACGGCGTTGGCCTCGAACGAAATCGGCGGCTCCATGGCCGTGAGGGCAAGCAGCTGGAACATGTGGTTCTGCACCATGTCCCGCAATGCACCCGCCTCCTCGTAATAGCCGCCTCGGCCCTCGATGCCCATCGTCTCTGCCACCGTGATCTGCACGTGATCGACGTAGCGACGGTTCCAGATCGGCTCGAAGATGCCGTTACCGAACCGGAACGCCATGATGTTCTGCACCGTCTCCTTGCCAAGGTAGTGATCGATTCGAAAGATCTGTCGCTCGTCAGCGACGGATGTCAGCTGCCGGCTCAAGGCACGGGCCGATTCCAGGTCGTGGCCGAACGGCTTTTCGACCACGACCCGCCGCCACCGCGCGTCCTCTTCGGTCAGGAGGCCGGCCGCGCCGAGTTGCAACGCGATTTCCGCGAAGTAGCTGGGCGGCGTCGCGAGGTAGTACAGGTAGTTACCATCGGTCCCATAGTCCTGATCGATCTGCGCGAGCGTCGCCTGAAGACGACGATACAGGCCTGGATCCTCGAAATTACCCGGTGTCAGATAGAGCCGCGCCAGCAACCAGTCGGCCACCTCGGGATCGAGGGGTGGCGCGGCGAACTCCTGCAGGCTGTCGCGCATCCGGTCGCGAAACTCGCTGTGTGACATCCGGCCGCGCGCGACCCCGACAACGGCGAACCGCTTCGGCAGCAGGCGATCGTTCGCCAGGTTCCCGAGGGCGGGCAGCAGCTTCCGCTTTGTGAGGTCGCCTGCGGCACCAAAGATCACCATGACACAGGGATCTCCGATGCGCTCGAGTCGGCGCCGCTCGACCTCGTGAGTGGTCTCGCGGCCCGCGGAAATCGAAAGCACTCTTGCCGGTTGTCCTGTCGCCATTGATTCTTCCTCTACGCGCCCGGTCGAGGCGACGCTTCGTTACACATCAACGCGCCTTGATTCCGCCACCGCACGAGTCATCGCCTCGGCGAGCGTCTGCAAGCCCCCCGCCACGTCCTGCCCGAGATGCACCCGCATGAGACGCCGACCACGGTCCGCGAGCACCTGAAAATCTCCGCGAGCCTGCGCGGTCTTGACGGCGCCGAATGTGTACGAATGTCCCGGCACCGGCAAATCGAATGCATCGTCGGACGTGATCTGCAGGAAGACCCCGGTGTCGGGGCCGCCCTTGTAAGCCTGCCCCGTCGAGTGCAGGAAGCGTGGCCCGAAGCCGACCGAGGTCGCGGCGCGCGTCGCATCACGCACTAGGTGACGAATCGTGTGCAGAATCGCGTGGTGCTCCGCATTCATCTCGATGTACGCGAGCACCGCCACGTAGTCGCCTGGCTCAACACGCGCGAGATGCGATCGGATGAAACCCTCGAGCGAGCGGCCGGCCAGCGACTCGGGACTTCCGGCCAACGACCGCTGGTTGGCCGGGTCCGCGAAAAGACGAATCTCCCCTTCTTCGTAGAACGGCTGTTCGGGCGGCAGCGAACCACTTCGCTCGACCTCGTCGGTCAGCCGCCGCGTCGCCACCTTGCTCGCTTCTACGTCGGGCTGGTCGAACGGATCGACCCCGAGGATGCTGCTGGCAACGGCGGTGGCCATTTCCCAGCGGAAGAACTCCTGGCCGATCGCGTACCGATCGGACAACTCCAGCCGTACAACCGGCGCGCCCGACGATTGAAGCGCCGATACGGCTTCGTCCTGAGCCGCGTCCGGCTCGGTCGCCAGCCGCAGATAGACGAACAGACGATCGTCGCCATACGTCGCAGGCGGGCCGACGCGTTCCCCGTCTACCGGAATCAAGGCGCGTCCGCGCTTTCCCGTCGATTCCGCGATCAGCTGTTCGATCCACGCGCCAAAGCCCGCGATGCGGGGCGACACGACGAAGGTGACTTTGTCGCGCCTCCCCCGGCCGCAAGCGCCCAACACCGCCCCCAGGAGCGCACCTGGGTTGTCCGACGCACGCGTGACAGTGCAGGCGTTGTGCATCTCTTCTGCTTCGTCCAGCAGGCGCCCAAGGTCGAGCCCCATTGCGGCTCCCGGCACCAATCCAAAATTCGAGAGCGCCGAATAGCGACCGCCGATCGTCGGGACGCCGGAAAAGACCTGACGAAAGCCATCGCGGCGGGCCATCTCTTCGAGCTTCGAGCCGGGATCGGTGATGGCGACGAAGCGATCGCCTGCGCGGTCACCAACGACCTCCCGTACGCGCGCGAAGAAGTACTCCTTGAGAATCGCTGGCTCGAGGGTCGTGCCGGACTTGCTGGACACGATGAAGAGCGTGGAGTCGAGCGGGACCCGCTTCTCGAAGGCCCACACCTGCGCCGGCACCGTGGAATCAAGCACGTGAAGACGCGGGCAGCCGTCGAAGGGGCCGAACGACAGGCTCAGGACCTCCGGCGCGAGGCTGGAGCCGCCCATGCCAAGGAGCAGCACATGCGTGAAGCCATCCGCCCGGATCTCTCGAGCAAAATCCAGCAACCGCCGCAACCCGGCCTTCCCGTCAGCAACGATGTCGAGCCAGCCCAGCCACTGAGCTTCGTCGCCGTCGGTCCAGACCGACGGGTCGCGGCTCCACAGGCGTTCGAGCTTCGAGGCCGAATCCCACTCAACGAGCGAGGCTCGGACCGCGCTCGACAGCGGCGGAGGCAACGCGAACTGGAGTGGATTGAGCAGGCTCATTGGCTTCCGATGACATCGGCGACGGCCGCCGGAACGCTCAGCATACTCAAAGTGCCGGCTCGCCGCAGCCGCAATCCAGGGAAGTGGCGGTCATGGCTTGGCTTTCACGCGACAGCCAATCGCAAGTTGACCCAGGGCGTTCGGGCTGCGGGCCGGCTCGACCCGCTCGAGCGTCCACTGGCGGGGCTCCTTGTCATGCTGCCCACGATATTCCGCTTCGATCGCCGCGAGATCGAGGAGGCGCTCGCCTCGGCCGTGGCGCGCGGCGTCGCGGTCCATGCGCTCATCGCTCACACGAACGCCAGCGCGCGTTCATCGGCAGGCAGAGCCTCCGCACGACTTCCCCAATGCGCGTCAGAACGACGCCGGCAGGGACGCGCGAACCACCTCGAAGTCCCCCTCGGATCCGATGGTGACTCGGTAGACCGCATCGAACCCCTCGTCCGCGGTGAGGGGTTGGAAGCGCTTCGCGCCCGCCAAGATCGCGGCCGCAGAAACCTGTGCCTTGCCGCGCCGCTGCTTGTTGCGCGCGAGGCACTGGGCCGGAGAGCCTGTGAACACGTACGCGACGACCCGTGCCCGATGCGATGTCGCGGCCGCCACGAGGGCCGCGCGATCCGCACGCGTCACGTTGGTGTTGTCGACAACGACCGAGATGCCCTTCGAGAGCATGTCATCGACCATCTTGGCCTGACGCCTGCCCCTGGTGCGGACGTTGCGCATCAGGTCCTTGCTGACGTGGGCATGGGTGCTTGCGAACTCGCGCCGGTAGAACGTCGTCTTCCCCGACGCGGGCAGCCCGATGAAGACCACGAGATCCGCCGCTGTGCGCGGCGGTTCCCCGGAAGGCGCGCCATCCACGGAACGGTTGACAAGGTGGCCCGGTCTCACCATGATTAGGAGCGGTCTGACCCATCCACTTGCAGGCTGTTCCGGCTACACAGGAGGCTTCTGATGAAACGTTTCGTTGGGATCGGGATCGTTGCACTGTTCGTCGCACCATTCGCCGCGGCTGCCCTCGCGGCGGATACCGTGAAAACCAATGGCACCATCTCGGCGGTCGCGGCCGATTCGGTCACCATCAAGACGGATGACAATCAGGAGATGACGTTCGCGATTGACGACAAGACGAAAATCATCGCCCGCGGGGCCAGCACGATGATCAAGAAAGCCAAGAAAGAGGGCAAGGCCGTGCCAGTCACCGACATCCTGAAAGTCGATGACAAGGTGCAGGTGAAGTATCACGACATGGGCGAGACGAAGCACGCCGCAGAGGTTCGCAAGGTCAGCGGCAAGATGTAACCCTACATCGCCGCCTTCGGTCCGGTGCCCGCCGGACCGAAGGCCCCCGACTCGCCGCTCGCCCGCCATCGGCTCGCCTCCGGACGCATCTGGATATCTTCTAAAGGCGATCTCCTTGCAGATGACGCAAGTCTCCGTTCTCTCCGTCCACGACGTCATAGAGATAGCCACCTGCCGGATCGATAATCTTGCAACCTCGGGGCCGCGATCCGCGAAAAACAGAAACGGCGACGAGGCGCCGAATCCCTGCCCCTGAAACAGCATTGGGGTGCCGGGGGCAAGCAGCATGAAGGCCGTGAAGGCCCGATGACGCCCCGGGCTCGTCAGCTTGTGAATCCTCTCACCTCGCTACGAGTTCCGCACCGATGGGCAAACGCCGCGCCCGTACTCTGCCGGGGTGACCAGTGAGCGTCGATCTCATGGAGCCATGGCTGATTGCGGCGTGGCGCCGGGCTTTTCCCACAATCCTTCACGTTTGGTGCCGCAGCGTTCGTAAAGCCCAGCTTCGACGATCGCCGGGCGCCGGAGGCGTGAATCAATCACGTGAGCCGCTTCGTCTAATGATCGGGCATCGAGCGGTCCGTGCCGATGATGCGCGAGGGTTTCGGGCGGCGAAGGGGCCGGTGCGGTAACCGGATGCTCGTCCCCGCAGCCGGACGCAACAGCCCGGCGTCGCGGATGGCGGTATTTCCGGCTAAAATACCAGAAAATCGGCAGTTATGGCAGGCTCACATCCTGACGCGTGGTCTGGCTCTTCAGCTCCGGCGCGAGGCTTACGCGGCCGCATCGGGAGGCCATGAGGACACAAGATGGTTGACATCCCACGCAAGTCGGCGGCGCGCCAGCGGCGCATCCGACGCGCGATCTACGGCGCTGTTGCCGTGCTCGTCCTTGGCGGCATCACGCTCGGCGTATCAAAGCTGAAACCCGCCGCCCCGAGTGTCGAGCGCGCGACGGTGTGGATCGACACGGTGAAGCGCGGCCCGATGCTTCGCCAGGTGCGCGGTTCAGGGACGCTCGTACCGGAGGAGATTTCCTGGATTCCGGCTTCGACCGAAGGGCGGGTCGAGCGAATCGTGCTCCGGCCCGGTGCCGCGGTCGGGCCGGATTCCGTCATTCTCGAATTGAGCAATGCCGAACTGCAGCAAAGCGCGCTCGAAGCCGAGCTGCAGCTGAAAGGGGCCGGGGCTGCGTATCAGAACCGGCGCGTCGAGCTCGAGACGCAGCTGCTCAACCAACAGGCCCAGTTTGCCACAATCGAGGCGGACTATCATCAGGCCAGGCTTCAGGCCGAGGCCGATGAACAGCTCGCCAAACAGGGCCTGACGTCGGACCTCACGCTCAAGATCTCGAAGTCGAAAGCCGATGAACTCGGCACGCGGATCGGCCTCGAGCGGAAGCGTCTCGGCATCGCGGAGGCGGCGGTCAAGTCGCAGCTCGCCGTTCAGCAGGCGGAGATCGATCGCGTCCGGACGCTCTTCAGCCTGCGCAAGAGTCAGCTCGCGCATCTGAAGGTGCGTGCCGGCAGCGCCGGAGTGCTCCAGCAGGTGCCCGTCGAGGTGGGTCAGCGGGTGGCGCCGGGCACGAACCTCGCGCGCGTCGCCAATCCCGGCAGGCTGAAGGCAGAATTGAAGATCGCCGAGACGCAGGCCAAAGACATTCAGATTGGCCAGGTCTCGGAGATCGATACGCGCAACGGCGTCATCCGGGGTCACGTGTCGCGCATCGATCCTGCCGCCGAGAGCGGTACCGTCGCGGTCGACGTCGCGCTCGACGGCGAGCTGCCCCGGGGGGCACGACCCGACCTGACCGTGGACGGCACGATTGAGCTCGAACGTCTCGACAACGTGATCTATGTCGGACGTCCCGCGTTCGGTCAGGAGCAGAGCACGATCAGTTTGTTCAGGCTCGATGCGAGCAGCAGCGACGCCGTTCGCGCCAAAGTGGCTCTCGGGCGAAGCTCCGTCAACACGATCGAGATCAAGGAGGGCCTCCAGCCCGGCGACCAGGTGATTCTCTCGGACATGTCGGCGTGGGACCAATTCGATCGCGTGCGCCTCAGGTAACCGAGCTTCGTGGCGAGCCGAGGGTCCCGCACAAAACAGAAGGAGATCCAATGAACGCATCCGCCCAGCCATTGATCGTGCTCGATGGCGTCACGAAGGTCTTTTACACCGACGAGGTGGAGACACACGCGCTCTCCGGTATCCATCTGCAAATCAACAAGGGCGAATACGTCTCGATTGCGGGGCCGTCCGGGTGCGGCAAGTCGACGTTGCTGTCGATCCTGGGGCTCCTCGACTCACCCACCGAGGGCCAGTACATGCTCAACACGCGGCCGGTGGCCGACTTGCCGCTGTCCGAGCGCGCGAAGACCCGAAACCGGGAAATCGGTTTCGTCTTCCAGAGCTTCAACCTGATTGGCGATCTGACGGTGTACGAGAACGTCGAGCTGCCCCTGACCTATCGCGGCATGAAATCCGGCGAGCGGCGCGAGCGCGTCAACGCTGCGCTCGAGAAGGTCGGGATGGCGCATCGAGCGAAGCATCTGCCGAGCCAGCTGTCGGGCGGTCAACAGCAACGCGTCGCGGTCGCCCGTGCCGTGGCGGGCCACCCGTCCATCCTGCTGGCCGACGAGCCGACCGGCAACCTCGACTCGAAGAATGGCGAAGCCGTCATGGAACTGCTCAGCGAGCTGCACCGGGAAGGCGCGACAATCTGCATGGTGACGCACGATCCCCGCTACGCGCGCCATGCGGATCGCAGCATCCATCTCTTCGACGGCCGCATTGTCGAGGAAACGCACGAGCAACGCGCGGAACAAGAACTGACCGAAAGCGGGTTCGACTTACACTGACGCGGCGTCGAGATCGTAGGGTCCGGCTTCGGAACCTGTGAATAACAGCCGTCACCACGGGCGCGAAGGACGCGGAGCCAGGATTCCTTTGAAAATCGCTCCTCCGCGCGCTCTGCGTTCTCTGCGGCGAGAGCTTTTTTTCACACGCTCTTCGGCCGGACCCTAGAATTCCTTCCGCCGGATGACCCAGTCCGTGCTGCGATACGCCATGTCGAGCACGACCCGTCGCGGACCTTCCACCGTCGCACTCGACGCGCCCTCCGGCGTGTAACGCGCGGTCAGCGTCCCGTGTACCCGCGCCGTTGGCGGTTCGATGATCATCCGGTACCGGCCCCACCGCTTCTTGGTCGGCCCGCCTCTCCAGGGCGTCATCTCGACCCGATCAATCGCGATGTCGAGGTGATGGTCTGCCGACGTCTGAAAGCGCTTCAAGAGCTGTCGCGCCGCGGAGTCTCCCACCGTGCGGTCGTAGCGCCTGATTGTCGGCAGGTCTTCGCGCGTAAAGGCGGCAGCATAGGCCGCGAGCGCGTCACGGAGGCCCTGTTCGTCCGAATTCGCCGGCGGCTCCCGATCCTTCGACGCCTGAGTCGGCTGCTCCGGCGATGGTGTGGCAGGGTGCGGCAGTTGGGCACCGACACGCCCGCGCGGCCCCCCCGCGCCCAGGGCCGCGAGGCTGGCCACAGTCAACACCGCGTAAACTGCCAATGAACGGATTACTCGTTGGGTACGCGTGAGAGACATCGGGTCACCGCCGATCGGAGCTGCTGCCCAGGTCCATGCTCTACTCTGCGGGGTCCAGTTCCATTAGCATAATCCGAATGCTGCGCACGTTGCTCGATGGACGCCCGGAGTGGGGCGAGGTGGTGGCGGCGATCGCGACCGCCATCATCGTGGCCTACCTCACCTCCGAAATTGCCGCGCGACTTGTCCGCGTGGCCCTCACGCGCGCGCTCGGCCGCGACCGCAAGGCGGACGATGCGCGGGTGCGACGATCCGTGTGGGTTACCCGGGCGTCGGCGTTCCTGCTGACGATGGCTGCCCTTCTGGTGCCGTTGCTCGGTGCTATTGGCGTGCACCTCGGCGCAGGCCCGCCGCCGCGTGTGGTCGCCACGTGGCTTCTCGAATCCGGTCTTCGGATCGTGCTCATTGCCGTTGGGGCCTACGTCCTCGTCCGCCTCGTCGGCTTGTCGACGGAGCGGTTCGAGAATGAGCTCAGTCAGGGTGAAGGCCTTGACGTCGTCGAACGCGGCAGGAGGGCCCGTACGCTCGGCCGCCTGATTCGCAATGTCGTCGGCGTCACCGTGGGGAGCATCGCGGCGCTCATGATTCTCCGCGAGCTTCGGGTCGACATCATGCCCGTCTTGACGGGCGCCGGCATCATCGGGCTTGCGATCGGGTTCGGCGCGCAGACGCTCGTGAAGGACGTCATCGCCGGCTTCTTCCTGATTCTCGAGAATCAGGTGCGCGTCGGCGACAGCGCGGTCATCAACGGGACCGCCGGCGAGATCGAAACGATCAATCTACGAACGATCGTGCTGCGTGACGCGGAGGGGGCCGTTCACGTGTTCCCGAACGGCGCGGTGCAGACGCTGTCGAACCGATCCAAGGAGTACGGCTACTTCGTCGCGCAGGTCGCGGTCTCGTATCGGACCGATCTCGATCGCGCCATCGGCGCGCTGCACGCGGCCGGCGAGGCTGTCCGCGCGGACCCGCGCCACCACCACGCCATCCTCGAACCGTTGGACGTGCTCGGGATCGAGTCATTCGAGGATTCGCGGATCCAGATCAAGTTCCGCATCAAGACCCTGCCGCAGCAGCGGATCGAGATCGGGCGAGCGCTGATGCGCCAGATCAAGCGGACGTTCGACGCCGAGAAGATTGCGCCGCTCGGAATGATGCGCTGAGCGGATGCTCCTTCAGGAGGAAGGCGCGGACGCGACGGGACGCTGGCCGCGCGATTCCTGCACGATCTTCACGCCGGCGCTCGCCCCGACGCGCGTCGCGCCTGCCTCAACCATCGCCTTCATGGCGGCGTAGTCGCGCACGCCGCCCGCCGCTTTGACCCCCATCTCGGCGCCCACGACGCGGCGCATCAGGGCGACGTCGCCCACGGTGGCGCCACCGGGACCGAACCCGGTGGAGGTCTTCACGTAGTCCGCGCCGGCCGCTTTCGCGATCGTGCAGGCCGTGATCTTCTCTTCATCGGTGAGGAGGGCGGCCTCGATGATCACCTTGCTGAGGATGGTGCCGTCGCGGCAGGGGCCCGTCACGGCCTCGATGTCGCGCTCGACGACCCGCAGATCGCCGGACTTCAGCGCTCCGACGTTGATGACCATGTCGATCTCGGTCGCGCCGTCAAAGATCGCACGTTGGGTCTCGTAATGTTTCACGTCAGGCGTCGTCGCACCCAGCGGAAACCCGACGACCGAGCAGACGCCCGTCGTCGATCCACGCAAGCGCCGCGCGCACAGGGCCACCCACGTGGGATTGACGCACACCGTCGCAAAACCGAAGTCGCGCGCCTCGGAACACAGCGTCTCGATTTCGGTCCGGGTCGCGTCGGGTTTGAGGAGCGTGTGATCGATCAGCGCTGACACGTCGCCGGCGGCGCCTCCCGACGCGTAGAGGCCGAGCCGCGACGCGCCGGCGTCGAGCACGCCGCGCAGACGTTCGGGACAGCACTCGTAGAGGAATGCATGACACGCGCAGTGCACCGCCTGCGGGCGAGCGCCACCGCTCTGCGCGAGAATCTCCTCGGTGATGAGCTCAACGAGCCGCTGAAGGTCCGGGGGGGTCATGGAGTGGGGGCCCGCTACGAGCGTTCCAGCCGCTGAATCTTCAGCAGCCGTAGGATGTAGCGCGGCTCGCGGATCGCCGTGCCGATCCAGGTCTCCACAATGCGGCACGCCTGCTCCATGGTCACGAGCGTCGCCCCCAGCGTGAGGACGTTCGCGCCGTTGTGCTCGCGCGAGTAGCGCGCGATCGTCTCGTCAGGGCACATGGCCGCGCGGACGCCTTTGATCTTGTTGGCCGCAATCGCCGACCCGATCCCGGCGCCGTCGATCACGATGCCGGCATCGGCCTCGTGTCGGGCTACCGCCTCTCCGACTTCCCGGGCGATGTCCGGATAGTCGACGGGCTCGGCGCCGTCTGGACCGACCTCGGTGACCGCGAGGCCTCTCGATCGGAGGTGCTGCACGAGATGCCGCCGAAGCCCCACGCCAGTATGATCGCTCCCGATCGTCAGGCTGCGAACGTCGTTTCCCAACAGCAAGTCCTCGCCGGGAGGGTCGCCGACGCTGACGACCGTGACACGTCGCGCCCTGAGCGTGTCCCGCGCGAGCGGGGTGATGTGCCCGCCGCGACGCAGTTCCACCGTCGAGCCCGGCTCGATGACGCGCGCGTCCGCTTCGGTGATGATTTCGAACGGATTCATCGGCCGAACCATGTTACCCTCTGGCCGCCTGGAACGATGTCACCCTTCATCGCCTCTACAATTCTACTGACTGCCGAAGACATCCAGCGGCGAATCGTGGAGCTCGCCCGGGAGATCGAGCGGGATCACCCGGGCGACGTCGAAATCCACCTCGTGTGCGTGCTCAAGGGCGGCTTCATGTTCCTGGCCGACTTGATCCGCCGGATGCAGGCACGGCTCACGATCGATTTCATCGCCACGTCCAGTTACGCGAAGGGCACGACCTCGTCCGGCGAAGTCCGCCTCCTCAAGGATCTGGATACCGCCCTCGAGGGTCGCCACGTCGTCATCGTCGAGGACATCGTGGATACCGGCCTGACGCTGATGTATCTCCAGGACATCCTCCGCGCGCGGGCGCCCCGGACACTTCGCACGGCCTGCCTCCTGAGCAAGCCAGAGCGACGGCAGGTCGATGTGATGATTGACTACATCGGCTTCACGATCGAGGACAAGTTCGTCGTCGGGTACGGGCTTGATTTCGATCAGCAGTTCCGCAATCTGCCCTACATCGCGATCCTCGGTGAATCATAAGACCGACCCCCCAAGTCCCGAGTCCCGAGTTCCCGAGCAGCCTACCGCACCGCAGCCCGGACCCTGTCAGCCATCGTGCGCGCCTCGGCGAGCACACGCGCCTCCTGGAGCGTCTGGACTTTCCCCTCGCGCATCACGATCCTGCCATTCACGATCGTCGTCTGCACATCGTCGCCGCGCGTGACGTAGACGAGATGAGACACGACGTGGTAGACGGGCGTCTGCCGTGCCGCGGCGAGCGAGACCAGGATCACGTCGGCCTTCTTTCCAGGCTCGAGGGACCCGAGGTCACGATCCATCCCCAGCGCGCGGGCGCCTTCGATGGTCGCCATGGCGATGGCTTCCGACGCGGACAAGGTGCGCGGGTTGCGCGTGTCGAGCTTCGCGAGAAAACTGGCCTGGCGCATGGCCTCGAACATGTCGAGGTCGTTGTTGCTCGCCGCGCCGTCGGTCCCGAGACCGACGGGAACGCCCGCCCCCCGCAGCTGCACGACCGGCGCGATGCCGCTCGCCAGCTTCATGTTGCTCTCGGGGTTGTGCGAGACGCCGACGCCGCGGCGCTTCAGAATCGCGATGTCGGGCTGGCTCACCCACACGCCATGCGCCGCCACGGTTCGCGGACGCCAGAAGTCGATCGACTCGAGATACGCCGTGGGCGATGCCCGATGCGCCTTGCGGGACAGCCGCAGTTCGTCTCGCGTCTCCGCCAGATGAATCAGGACCGGAACGCCATAGCGGACGCCGAGGTCGCGGCAGGCAAGAAGCGCCCGGCGATCGAGGGTGTACATCGAATGAGGAGCCACTGCGGGCGAAATCAGATCGTCGCGCTGCCACGTCTGAATGAACTGCTCCGCGCGATTGAGGCCGTCCGCTGGTGACTTCGCGTCCGGCGCCGGGAACTGGACGATCGTCTGTCCCAGCACCGCGCGAAGGCCCGCGTTTTTCGTCGCCGCCGCCACCTCCTCCTCGAAGTAGTACATGTCGGCGTAGGTGGTCGTGCCCGACCGGATCATCTCGAGCGCCGCCAGGCGCGTGCCCGCCCGAACGAACTCGGGCGACACCGTCTTCGCCTCGGCAGGAAAGATGTACTTCTGCAGCCACTCCATCAGCGACAGGTCGTCAGCCAGACCGCGATAGAGCACCATCGGGGCGTGCGTGTGCGTGTTGATGAGGCCGGGCATGACCGCCCGGCCGCGCGCGTCGATCGACTCGTGCGCCTCGAACGTGTTCGCAATCATCTCCGGCCGATCGACCGCGACGATCCGATCGCCGTCGACGGCGATGGACCCGGGATCCAGAATGCGGCGATCTCTGTCGACCGTCACGACAACGCCGCCGCTGATGACGAGCGAGACGCGGCGTTTTTGATGCGGGGCCGTCGCTGCTCCGCCGAGGAAGAACATCAGAACCAGCGAGGAGAGAGCGATTGGGCGGAGTCCGTGCGCCACGCGCGTGATCTTATCGCATCCGGCGCATGCAGCTCTTCGCACGTGGTGCGCATCTACGCGCGCCCCCGCGACGCGCTGTGGACGCCAGCAGGTGTTCGTGTATAGTGAGGCGGTGCCGGTGCACATCGTCGAGCATCCACTCGTCCATGACGCGCTGATGCGCCTGCGTGACGCGCGGACACCGCCCGAAGAGTTCAGGAGAGTGGCCATCCGCATCAGCCTGTTGCTCGTGGCGGAAGCGACGCGAGATCTGCCCACCGCGTCGGTGACCGTGGAGACACCGCTCGGTCCGGCCCCGGGGTGTCGCGTGGGCGTGGACGTGGTCGTGGCGCCGGTGTTGCGCGCGGGCATGGGGATGCTCGACGCGGTGCTCGAGCTGCTGCCCGACGCGCGAGTCGGTCACATCGGCCTGCAGCGCGACGAAGCCACCGCGGTCGCGTCGCAGTACTACGCCAAGCTTCCGTCGGATCTTCAGCACAGTATCGTGCTGATGATCGATCCCATGCTCGCGACCGGTGGCAGCGCGGTCGCCGCCCTCGACCTGCTGCGGGGCGCCGGGGCGCCCGAAGTCCGGGTCGTGTGCATTGTCGCGGCGCCCGAAGGGATCGCGCTCGTCGAACGCCATCATCCTGACGTCCACATCTACACTCCCGTCGTCGACCAGGGCTTGAATCCGCACAAGTACATCGTCCCTGGCCTTGGCGACTTCGGCGACCGCCTGTACGGAACTTGTTGACATCCAGGTCACGGCCGGGGCTAGGGGGAGTCATGGCGAAGCCAAGCTCGCGCGGCGTCGAATCTCCGGGCGGAGCGCCGGCCGAACGGCGAGGGCAGGCGCGGAGCTCCGAGTCGAAGTGGAGAACGAGCCTCACGCTCATCGAACCCAACAAGATCCTCGTCCGCGGCTATCCGCTCGACGAGCTCATGGGCCGCGTGTCGTTCGCCGAAGCCATCTACTTGCTGCTCATCGGCGAGCTCCCGACGGCATCCATCGGTCGCATGATGGATGCGCTGCTCGTCTCGTCCATCGATCACGGCGTCACGCCGCCGTCGACGCTTGCGGCCCGCAACGTCGCCACCAGCGGTGCGCCGCTGCATGCGTCGGTCGGCGCGGGGGTGCTGGCGTTCGGCCGCTACCACGGCGGCGACATCGAAACCTGTATGCGGTTTCTCGATTCGGGGCTCGCGCTGGTTAGGGGCGGCCTGTCGTACGAGCAAGCGGCAGAGCACCTGCGCCAGCGGTGCGACAGCGCGGGTGAGACACCGCCGGGCTTCGGGCACCGGTTCCACTCGCGCGATCCGCGTGCAGCGCGTCTGTTTCAGATGGCGCTGGAGCTGGAGCTCGAGGGCGAGCACATCCGCTTGATTCGCGCGCTCGAGCGCGCCATCGACGCCAAGCGCGGCGCTGATCGCCCTCCCCTGCCGATCAATGTCGACGGCGCGATCGCGGCCGTGTGCGGCGATCTCGGACTGCATGCGGAGATCGGGAACGCGCTGTTCATCATCTCGCGTGTGCCGGGCATCATTGCGCAGGCCGCCGAGGAGCAGGCGCGGAACCGTCCCATGCGACAGATCGACCCGAAGGACCACGTGTACGATGGCCCGGCCGAACGCCGGCTGCCCGCAACGCGCAAGTGACGCGATCGGGGATCAGGGATCGGGGGTCGGGATCGGGGATCGGGGATCCGGTCGCGCCCTGTTCGTCGGTGCCCGGCTCCCCGAGCTCTGATCCCTGACCCCTGCCCCTCGATCCAGGGGCTGACGCGTTGCCTGGCCTCCTCAACTGGGGTAGACTCATTTCTTCAGGTTGGGCGCTTGGCTCAGCGGTAGAGCATCGCCTTCACACGGCGGGGGTCAGTGGTTCGAATCCACTAGCGCCCACCAGCTAAGTCAGACAAAACAAAGCACTTAGAGACACAACGGCTCGAGGGCGCCTCGGGCCGTTTCCGCCTGGTCGTGCATTAGTCGTGCAGTTTGCAAACAGTTGCAAAGGAGGTCGCATGGTCGAGAAGTACGTCACGGCGGACCTGACCGACACGGCGCTCCTGATCGAATGCGCGGAGTGCCGCTCAGCGTATACTCTCCGGCCGAACACGTCACACGAGGGGTTGTGGCGCGAGGGCGCGATCCAATGTTTCGCTTGTGGTCAGCAGCTCGCGCAAGAGACAGAGCAAGTCGCGAGTCTTTATCGACGACTATGCAAGGACGCGGATGCGTTGTGCAAGGACGCGGATGCCTCAAAGTCTGGCGCGCGGATTCGGGTCCGCGTGCCGGCCGCGTGAATCGCCGGTCACTCCGCACGTAGGAATATCGATAAAACGGGCAAGGGTTGACTATAATCCCCGCTTGACGGTCAGTCCTGGACTCCCGACCGTTTCCCGGCCCGGTGAGGAAATAGCTGGGCAACCCGCTGACCGCGCGCGCCGACTGGCGGCTATTTATCCGCCGATTGCGCGACCCGGCGAATCGACTCCCCTCGGGGAGTTGCCTTTTCTGCCGCCGGGCAACCCAGGTTGCCGCGCTACGCGGCGAGGCAAGGCAAGACAAGACAAGGCGTTCCGGGCAAGCGGGGCGACCACCAAAAGGTCGCCCCGTCTGTTTTTCCCGCTAGGCGTTGCCAAGAAAATCCCACAGGAGGGAAAAAACCCGCCGCGCAGGAGAACCACTCGCCCAGATGCGACTCCAGGAACGAGCAGCGGGCGGCACGCGGCGGGCGGTCAGCCGCCCCTTTCGAGGAATCCTTCAGATGATGCACGCGGACGGACGCTCGCAGGCCCCCGCGGCCGATCGGCGCCCGGCGGTGCGTGCGGCACGCGGACCGCCTGCCAGGTCTCGCGCGCGACGAGCCCCACCAACTCGCCCAGCGCCTGATGTGTCAGCACGACTGTGCCCGCAAACGGCGTGAGGACGACGGTCACGCGGTCATCGGCCAGATGAATCCGCTCGATGGTGATCGCGCGCGCCGCGCATCCGCGGTTGTCAGTCGGCACCGTACACAATCTCCAGCGCGAAGCCGGCGTGCGGCGTCACGCCGGTGACGTGCAACCGCAAGGTCTCGTAGTCATCGATGAGCGGATGGGTGCCGGCGTGGGCGATGAGCGTGTGTTCCGTCGCGCAACCGGAGCGGTCCATCCCGAGCGCCCCGAGCACGTCCGCCCCCAGGTCATCGATGAGCGACACATCGAACGGCGTCGGCTGCGGTCGAGAGGGGACCGTCCTGAGCGAGAGGATCGCGCCGGCGAAGGACGGCAGGTCCGTCTCCGGGACGGCGCCTGTCGCATCAGCCGCGATCGCAAACACCAGCTTGCGGACGTGCCCGACGACGTGGTGCTGCGTGAGGGTGATGACGGCCATCGCGCGTCACTAGTCGACGATCGCCGACGGCATGTCGGCGGGCGTCGCGGCGTAGCGCGGCTCACTCAGCACGTAGAAGAGATATCCGGGCTGCGCATTCCCGCCGACGTCCGCGACCGTCGCGCGCAGGCAATCAAACCCACTCACAACATCGAGGTCTGCCGCGTCCACCTCGACGACCCAGATCAGCGCCTCCTCGGCCGCCGTCGCATTGGTGTAGCTGTTCGCGGCCGCCTGCGTCGTTTTCGTCCACGCGCCCACCGCGGCCAGGCTCGTCGCGGCCTGCTTGCGGAACATCGTCGTGAAGTTCAGCGCCTTGGCGCTTCCGCCCGCGACGGACGTCGCCTGCTGAAGGGTGAGCGTCGGATCGTCGCCGGCCGTGCCGATGCCACTGGCGAACACGACCGCGACGTGTCCGTACTGTTTGAGCGACACGTAGTCGCCATTGTTCGCCCCGGTCTGTAGGTCGACGGCGGGAAAGCCTTCGACAATATTGTGACCTTCCAGAAAACGCATCGTGTCCACTCCTCTTATCGCGCGGCCACCGTCACGAACGGGCTGAGCGCGTCGCCGGCGTACGGGGTGTACGCGCTCTCCCATGTCGGCTGCCCGTCCGCGCGAAGCAGCCCACGATAGTACGAGGTATCGCGGGTAAAGCCGGCGTGCGCCGATCGATCGAGGCTCATGTCCTGGCGCAGCCCGATCGCATATTGCGAAAAATCGTACAAGCCGATGTCGCCCACGCTGCCGAGCGCCGGCACCTTCTCCGTGAACACCACGGGCCGCGTCAAAATCTCGAATGAGCCGTCACGTCCCGTCAGCACCGGAATGTGACTGCCGCCGGTCCCAATCGCGATCGACAGCGCCGCCAGCTGCGGGATCGCCGTCGAGTTCGCCACCCAGATCGAGTTTTGTTTATTCGCCTGTCTCGCGAACATCTTCGTTAAATTTTCGTAGACGATCGTGCTCGCGACTTGGCCGCCTTCGGCGGCGACGGTGATCAGACACGGCGCGTTGAGCACGCCCAGCGGTTGCCCCGCACCCGTCCCGCGCAAAAACGCGAGATCCAAATACCACGCGGCCGCCTTAACGATCGCGCGCGAGAGCTGTTCGTCGTACCCGAGCCCATCGGCCACGAGTTCGTTGCTGAGTTGCGTGACGAGCGCCAATTTGCACGCAGTCAGCGTGAGGCTCATGAGCTCCGGCGTCTGCTCGGTGATCTCGGCGCCTTCGTTGACCCATTGCCCGGTGAACGCGCCGAAGAGGGTCGAGCTGCTATCGGACACATCCCACCCCGGCACCTTGCGCGTGGCGGAGGTCATCGGCCAGACCGTCGCGCGCGGCCGCACAATTTCACTTTCCAGGCTCGCATCAAGCCACTGTGCCACAAACTCGGTGGGCACGCTGAATCCGCCATCCGCACCGACGCGGCCCGTCGCGGTCGCGTGCACGCCGGGCACCGACGCGGGCCGCAGCCGCGGATCGGCGAGCCCAGCGTGCAGCGTCGCCAAAAACTCATCCGGCGAGGTCCAGCCGTCGCGACTGAGCGCGACCTGGCCGCCGAACAGCTCCACGAACCGCCGGCCCGTCGGGCGCGCGATCCGGGAGCGGCCGCGGGCATCGAACGCCGGATCGAGCCGCCGCAGGCCCGCCCGCGCCTCGGCCTGGCGTACGCACTCCGTGTCCGGATCGGGGGGGACCGACTCGCACCAGACACGCTCCGCGTCGGCGTGGGCCTCGAGTGCGGCCAATGTGCGATCGTGCTCGGCCTTGTCGTCGCGGAGGCGATCGCGGCGTTCGGTCAGTGCGAGCAGTTCCTTTTTTTCGTCGGCGCGCATCGCGCGGTCGCCGCGCAGTGCTGCGCTCCCGATCGCCTCGATCTGTTTTTGCAGGAGCGTCATTTCGCCGCGCAGATCAGCCGCACGCTGGCGCGCGAATTTGAGCTGTGACATGGCTGTATCCCTTTTTTGCCGGTCTCTCAGAGCCGCGAATCACGCCGGCCGCCCGAGCGCGAACATCGACAAATGCTCAGAAGTCTCAAGCGCCGAACGCGCGCACCGGCTCACGCGCGTCCCTTGTCAGGATCGATCGTCGCGCGGTCCTGGAATTACGCGGCCCAACAATTCCGGCGCGCAGAGGACCGGCGGACCCGCGCCACAGTCGGCAGCCGCCAGCAGCAACGTCAAACGCATCTAGTCGGCGACACTGGACTGATTCGCGCGCGCGAGTGCCTGCACGGCGTGAAGTTCCGCCGTCGTCACGGTGACCTTGAGCACGTGGCGCGCCCGTTCGCGATTGCGTGGCGGCCGGCCACGGCGTCGGGCGGGCCTCGGATCGGCGGCCAGCCCGGGATCATCCGGGCGCCGATCCGCGGATCGGCAGCCGCGGGCGGCAGAACCACCGCGCCAGGATGACCCGGGGGCGACGATCGGCGCGCCGGCCATCTCAGGCTCTCCCCGCCTGCGACAGTCGCGCATCGGGCATCAGTGCACCGTCTCCGGCGCCGCCTGGACGCGAAAGAGCTCGGACGTTCCGCGACAGGTCCGCGTCATCGACGACGACGATCACGCACGCCAGGCCCAGATCCGGCTCGAGCTGCACGATCGGACGATGCGGGATCCCTGCCAGATCCGCGCGCGTCTCGGGCGAGATGTGGTCGCGCACCCCGAGCGCGACGAGCGCCGCCACGGCGTCCCGGAATCCCGCGGGCCACACGTCACCCGGCACGCGGGCGATCTCGAGGAGCGGCGCGCCCGCCCGATCGGGCGGGACGGCACACACCCTCGCGACTGGTGGGGCGAGCTGCAGGAGGTAGACGTACCGCACGCCGAGCGCTCGGGCGTGGAGATGGGCTGGAATGTCCCGCAGCGCATGGACGAGTAGGTCGGCAGCGCCCCGGCACAAGTCATTGAGCACCGCGGTCGGATCGGGCGGCATCGTCGGTGGCATCATCATTTGTCTCCTGGAAATTCAATCTTTGAATCACCAAAAACGAAAACCTTTGAAAACCGGTTGGTGTGTCCCCGAGACGGCCACGGTCTTTCCGAGCCATGCCCTACACATTTGACGACCGTATATACCTGGCCTCGCGCCGCCATCATTACTGCACGGCCGCGCACTCGTAGCGGACGAGCGCGATGAGCTCGTCGCGATAGACGCGAATGCACTGGCGGTCGATGTCAGTCACGAGCCGGCGCGGGCCGACGAGCAGGCCGACGCCATCGTCCGCCACACGCAGGAAGCAGCCGCGATCCTCGAGCCGCCAGGCAAGCTGCAGCGCCGGCAGCAGGACCGTGAACCCGTTGCGCAAGGTTACGAATTCCTCAGGCGCCGTAATAGTCAGCGGCATCGGCGTTATCCTCTTGTTCTTCGGCGTCACGCCACAGGTAGTCAGGATGCAACAAAACGCCCGCTCCCCCCTTTGGAACCGCTACACCGCTACATTGGCCTGTAATCATTGGGTTTGTTACGCTTTGGAAACCGCTACAATCGGGGTCTGTGTAGCGGTCTGTTTTCGCCGGATCGTGCCCGTCGTTATTGCCCTTGTTACGTTGTAGCGCTTTGAGGTCCCCGTCTTGAGCACCGTAGCGGTCCCAGGCGTCGGCGAATGCTGTGCGCCGATACCCCTTCAGGACTTTGGCGCCCATCCGGATGTTCCCAGCCGGAAAAATCTCATAGGCGGCCAGCAGGCGCGCCAGCTTCGCGGGGGACAGCGGTCGACCGCTCGACCACTCGGCCCATGGCCGATCCTCGATTCCGGCTAAGCGCTCAATGATGACGTTTGACGCGAGCACCTCCGGATCGCCCTCTGCTTCGAAAATGCCCTTGATATCGCGCAGCAGGATGATCCCCACGTCATTTTCATCTCCGCACTCACCAGAAAGTGCAAGCGCCGCCTCACGTGCACGCTCCGGCCATGCGCCCCCGCTCCGGTCGGCAATCGCCAGCAGTGGACGCCAGCAATCCGCGGCCCGGTCGTGGAGCGCCGCAGGAACCTGCGGATCGGCCTCTCGCAGATCGTGAAGATGATCGGCCGCCCATCGCGCGGCTTGCCGTCGCAAGTCAGTGCATTCGCTCTCAATCCGATCCTGCCGCAAGCGAGCGACCCGTTCGCCCGCCGTTCGCCGACGCATTCGGATCTCAATCGCGCGATCGGCGAGGGTTGCCGGGAGCTTGCCGATCAGCGCGATCGCCTTCGCGCACCACGTTGAAAACACCCGCGGGTCGTGGTCCTCGCCGACCGCACGGATCGCTATGGCCGTGGTTCGCGTGTGGCCGCTGTTGAGCACGCCGCGCAGCTCATCGTTGTCGCGCATGAAGGTGTCGGCCTCGTCGATCAACAACACTGGCCCGTACATCTCAATAGTTCTGAATAGCACCGCGGGCGTCACGTTCGACGCGAACAGGCGCCGCGGGACCAGCGCCCCGAGCACGATCAAGAGGAGCGTTTTCCCGCAACGTTTGACTGGCGACGTGATCCCGAGAAAAGGAGAGACGAACCATGCCCCAAAGGCGTAGGTGTGCAAGGTCCATAGCGCCAGCGCAACGCTGGCGTGCGGTGGCAACGCCAGATGATGGAGGAACATCGCGGCGATCGCGTCGAGCAGGCATGCACCATTGACCGGATCCGCCCAAGGCTCGGGATCTTCGAGTTGCAGGCTACGGCCCTGCTTTGGCTTCTGGTGGGTGTCGTTCTTCTTTTTCGTCCCGCCGGCCGGCTTTGCCGCGTCAATCAACGCGAACAGGGCCGCGGCCCCATGTTTCCCCGCGTAATCATCAGGACCATTGATTCCGTCCTCAATGGGCAGCTCCGCGATCCGGACCTTGGCGCCGCGTGCGCTCAACTCTTTCGCGAGCACCCGCCGGGCCGCCTGTACTTGTTCATTCGTGATTGAGTTAGCATCGAAGAGGATCACCACATCGCGATCGGTCCATGCGACGCGATCGAAATCCGGCAATGGCCCCCTCTGATCCACTCGGGCGCCGTTTGCATCGATCGTCTTGCCAATGACACCTCTCCAGCCCCAGCAGCCGCCGGTCGCAATCACGAGCGGCCAAGGCGTACGATTCATCCGCTGTCGCGCCGCGGAGAGAGCGAGTACACTTTTCTCGCTCTCGACGACGATCACGGGCGCCGCCGTGTCAGTCATCTGCGACGCGCCCGGCTCAAAGTACAGGTGTTTGCGATCGGGCGGGCTGAGATACTTCGCGACGGGCTTGCCATCAGATTCGAGCTCTGGATGGTCACGACGCACGCGCCAGGTCACCACCCTCCCATCGTCGGGATCGAGGTAAGGAAACGCAAGACCTTCCAACTGATCAGATTGGTACCGAATTCCGCAAAGATCTCGTGCTTCGGCGCCGTCGACGCGCCGCACACGCGCGACAGCGAGCACGGCGGGCTCAACGCCGATCGACTTGAAAAGTTCGAGATCTGCCGATCGCAAGCGGCCGTCAACGCTCATCGCGAGCCGCCGCGCGACGGCTCGACGCGATGCGTATCAAGCCACTTATCGAGCGCGGCCACGCGATAGCGAATGGATCGGCCAATACGAAGGTACGGCGGCCCAGACCCGCGCCAGCGCGACATCCGCAAATACGCCCTGGACATGCCGATGAATCTGGCGGCGTCAACCTCTCTCAGGATCTCTTGCGATTTAGTCATGTCTATAACGATAGGCCCGAGCGCGCGCGCGCGGAATTTTTGTCTACCCTTTTATGTAGCGGTCTACCAAAAGGTTCAATCAATCACCATTTCCTACGACGATGCGATCTTGCGCTTGGCAAAAAAGATGAGGGTGAAATTCGAGGGTGGGAAGGGCCGCGCGCCAGAGGCGACGCCCATTCAGGCCCATTGTGGCGGGGGGGGGGCGGTACGTGCGAGTGTGGCGCGCCGAGTCAGGCTACGGTGATGACTCGCGCCAGGTAAACTCTATGTGAGCGCCGCGTTGAACGAATCGCACCCGGCGGGTTGAGCACGATGGTTTCGACATGCTGCGCTCCGCGAGCCAGCTCCGCATGAGAGAGCGTCGGCGGCAACCGGGCGCGGAGAGCCGGCGTTCGGGAGCGACCCTAGCCGCCGAGTGTCGATCTTACGCCGTGATCAATTTCGCCACGGCCGCGCGCATGTGCTCCGGCGCCAGATGCGCGTAGCGCAAGACCATCTTGATGTCTGCGTGCCCTAAGAGTTCACGGACGGTGTTCAAATCCACACCAGCCATCACGAGCTTCGAGGCGAAGTCATGACGGCAATCGTGGAACCTGAAGTGCTCGATGTGTGCCGCGTTGCGCAGTGCGCCCCATGCCTTCTTGATGTCCGCGAGCGCCGCCCCATCGGCGCCGGGAAACACGATCGCCTCTGAGGTGTCGGGGTTCATCGCCGCGCGCCACGTCGCGAGCGCCGCGGCTGCCGTCACGTTCAAGGGCACGTGTCGCGTCTGCCCGCTCTTCGCGGCTTCGCCGCGGACCGTCACGCGCGCGGCCACCAGATCCACGTCGGCCCAGCGCAAGGCCAACAGCTCCCCGCGGCGCAACCCCGTGTGCAGCGCGAGCAGCACAATCGGTGTGAGATGGTCCGTGTACGTCCCGAACGCCGGCCACGTCGGATACCCCCGTTCCTCCCGCCAGCGGTTCGCGTGGTCCCGCTCGGCTCGCCGGTGCTCATCCCGTCCCGCGAGCGCCGCCAGCAGGCGCGCCTCTTCGTCGGCCGAGAGGTACCGGACGACGGCGCCACGGTCCACTTTCGACGCCTTCACCATGGCGAGCGGATGCACCGTCAGCAGTCTCCACTCGACGGCCCGCGACAGTGCGCCGCGCAGCGTGCTCAGATCTCGATTGACCGTCGTTGGTTGAATGTCGGCTTTCAGCCGCGCCGATCGCCACCGCTCGACGTGAAACGCGGAAATCTGGTCGAGCCGCAGGCTGTGCAGCGTGGGCCCGAACACCGCGCGCAGTCGAGCCGTCTGTTCAGCGCCGGTCTTCCGCTGGGCACTGGCCCACGGCTCGTAATGCTCCGCGATGAACGTCTCAAAGGTGATGCGGGCCCGCTCCGCGCGCTTCGTCGCCGCGGGATCGGCCCCCTTCGCGACATCGGCCAGGATCTGCCGCGCCTGCTCGCGCGCTTCCGGTGGCGTCAGGACCCTGGTCGTTCCAATCAACGACCAGCGCCCACGGCCGTACTGCGCGTAGTACGAATGCGTCCCGCTCGGCCGCACGCGCAACAGGAACCCGGGCAGCTTCACGTCGCGGATGTCCACCGGTCCGGGTGGCAGCCGCCGCAGGAGGTCCACGCCGATCAACGCACGCATCGCCGACTAGCCCTCCTTGCACGACTCCAGCCCGATCGCGCGGATCACGAATCGCGGACCCTTACCCCCGCTGCACGACCGGAACACTGACCCCCGCCGTCCACCCCGGACGGTTCCTGAATCACTGACCGTCGCCGTCACTGCACGACCGATAAATCGTGCCGTCGTGCTGTGGTCGTGCAGCGTCGCAAACACGCCATGCACAACCCTGGTACACGGTATCACTCAGAATCGCCATTTGTCTAGGAAAGTCGCGTGTTTCGTGCTACTGACTGGTACGGCGGTATACAATGGGATATGACTTGATGGCGTTCACACGGCGGGGGTCAGTGGTTCGAATCCACTAGCGCCCACCAGCTCACCAACTGAATCGGCAGGACTTGCTGGGGAATGGCGAACCGCGCCGCTGGCTGGTGCCGACAAGTCGAGCGGGTTTCGCGACGGACGGGCGGTCTCTTTTCCTC
>JACPPN010000231.1 GCA_016190995.1 Acidobacteriota bacterium
CCTCAGGGCTGCCCGGCGACAGGACGCGCCGCGATACGTCAGCCCCAGCGATCTCTGGAATCAGCAGGCGGAGCTTCGTGACAAGATGTCTGGGAACAGCTTGCCCTCACACGAGGAAACCGCCCAGTCTGTGATCCGAAGGGGGGGACGACCCGTGCATGCAGCCGGCCACCGGCCACCGATCCCGCATCGTCAACATGACCGGGGCGAACTGGCAGAGGCCTTGCCCGAGAACCTGGACCCGATCGCCCGATTGGCACGGCGGAATAGTTACGGGGCCAGGCCGCACCGCGTGAGAGTGTCGACGCAAGTCAGCGTCGAACGGTCCACGGCGGCGTGGGCCGCGTGCCTGCGAGGAACATCAATGCGACACGTGCGTCCGGTCCTGCTGGTGCTACTCGGGCTCTCCTTCCCGGGCCTTTGGGCGTCATCAGCGGGACGGGAAGTCGGCGGCGCGCTGGTTGACCGTTTCCTGGCGCGAGCGGACGAGTCCCTGACTCAGTACCGCGCGCTCCGGCGACTCACCGCACGGAACGAGCGGTTCCGCAAGGAAGGGCAGCTCGAGGCTGTCACCTCACTCGATCCACAGGGGGGCTTTCACTACGAGATCCTCAACGGGAGCGGTTCCGGCCTTGTGCGCAAACGCGTGCTCGAACCGATCCTCCGGGGCGAGGCGCGTGCGCTCGCCGAGGGCGCGGCAACACGTGCAGCCTTGACGCCGGCCAACTACGAGTTCGTGCAGGTGGAACCATCTGTCGGGCCCCTCGCGCAACTCACCATCCGTCCGAAGCGAAAGGACACTCTCCTGGTGGACGGCTCGGTGTTCGTGACGCCCGACGAGGCTGACCTGATACGCATCGAAGGAAAGCTTGCCAAGAACCCCTCGTTCTGGACCACCCGTGTCCAAGTTTCCCGGGAGTACTCGCGCATAGCCGGGGTGCGGGTGCCGGTGCGGGTCGAGTCGCGCGCCTGGGTACGGATTGTGGGCGTCTCGACGTTCGTGATGACGTACGAGTACACCGAGATCAACGGACGGAAGGTTGCCGCGAGCGGTGCCGCCCAATGAGCGCCCGTTTTCCATCCGTGCCGTCCTAACGTCATTCCAAGCTCGCTTCCATTGCCAATGTCGCGCGGCAACGCCGGACGGACGCCAGCGCGTCAGCCGAGGGCGGAAATCCAGCCGACTGCCCGAACCACGTGTTCGGACCCCACGGCTGGGACCGCCCCCTCACAGGGCCGTCGCAACATTGACGACACGGAGCTCGAGCATACCCTGGCGCACGTGTGGATGAGGTATGGGGAGGAGAGGGCGGAACCTGTCCCACCGCCCTGGCGAGATGGCGCGCACTGAGCGGGAACGTGCGGATCTGTGAAACGCGGATTGCGCGCGATTTCTTGGGACTAGAGGGTTGCTTTCGGGTGTAGACTAACGCCCCTCGTGCGGTTCCCACGTTGCTCGCAAGTTCTCGATCCTCGGTAGCGCACTGCCCCATTGGCCAACAGCTCCGGGCCGGAGGTTAGCGTCATGATTCCGAAGCGAGCTGTCCTCATCCCCGTTGCGACGGTTCCTCTTCCGAGACTGCCAAGAGGCGCAATGCAAGCTGGAGCGAAACGAGGAGTCGCGTTCATGGGTCACTCGAGGCCGTGGGTTGTTACGGCGGGTCTGTCCCTGCTCATCGCGGGGGGATGGGCGCTGCGGGTGGGTCAGGCGATCGAGCCGCCGTTCAGCGCGGTGGATCAGACTTTCGTCGAGCAGACGCTGCCGCCGGCTGCAAAGGATCCCCTGCCTGCCGTTGCCGCGGGCGGGCTCGTGTTCTGGATCCAGCAGGAAGACCTCTGCGGCACTGCAACGCTTCGCTTCAAGGGGGATCCGGTCACGACGATTGGCGGCGGGGCGATCCCCGCCGATGGGTACGTCCTGGCGACCAGGCAGTCGCCAGTCCTGTACAACTCGGTGACGAACCAGTGCGACATTCCGAACCCCGCCTACGCGGGCGCATCGCAGCCTCAAATCGACCCTGCGGGGATCTTCGCCGCCGGGGCGCACGACCTGGGGGACGGCACGACCCGCGTGCTGGTCCTGTACTTCCGCGGCGAAGGTGGGTGCCCGTTCATCGACCAGCTGGGCTCCAACACCTGCTGTACCCCGGCCGCCAACGCGGTGGACCTGACCGATGATGGCGACATCAAGGACGACGCGGTGATTCAGTACCGGTCCCTGATTGTCAACGGCACGGATGTGACCTCGCTCAGCCCGGAGACGAACACGGGGCTCGTGGGCAACAGCACGGACCTGGTGACGAACGGGAAGTACATTGCCACGATGACGGCCGAGGAGGCGCTCTCCGCGTATGACTGCGGCAATCCGACGACGGGATGCGGGTCGGGTTTTGGATGCGACCAGCAGACCCAGGGCGTTGACCTGAACGGCGACGGGTTCACCGGGGGCACCAGCGTGCTGCAGTTCTACGACGTCGATTCGCTGGTGACGACGAGCACAGGTCTGGGTGACGCCGACTCGATCTGCGCCGCGACCATGCCGAAACGCCAGCAGATCGCATACGGACAGGCGCTGCTGCCGCGGTTCGCGATGAGCCGGGAGCTGTTCGCGTTCTACAGCCGCGAGCTGCCGTCGGTCGGCGGAGGCGGTGGTTGTTATCCGGTCCAGCCGGCGGTCATGTACAACGCGGATCCCGACCTCAACGATGTCGTGATTCGCTATATCGAGCTGAACGCGTTGCTGACGACGGTCCATGTCGGACCAACGGTGAGCAACGATCCGAACTCGTCGAGCTGGGATCCCAATGCGGCGTTATGGGGTGCCGATGGCACCCGCCTCGCCTACTCCGTGCGGGAATCCTTCATTGGACCCGACATGCCGCCCTGCGACGATCCGCAGGATCTCGACAAGAACTGCCAGGGGAGCGGCGCGGTCCTGCATGTCTTCGATGCCGCCACGGTTCCTCCGAGTAGCACCAACCTCGGCGTCTCGGTGGTGACGCCGGCGTTTACCTACGGTGGGACCCGCGGCAACTGGTTCACCAACGGACGCCTTGTCGTTTACAGCCACGAGATCCGCGAGGGCGGCCCCTTCGGCACCGACATGAACTGCGACGGCGACAAGAACGACACACTGTTTCGCGTCGTCGACTTCGCGACCAACCAGGTCATCAACACGCGGATCGAGGCGGAAGACATCGACGGCAGCACGACAACTGCGCGCCGGGCCTTCGATGCGACAGACGGCGAGCTGCTCGTGTACGTGGAGGCTCCAGTCCCTGCGCCCTCAACACCGCAGCAGTTGCTGCACTACGTGAAGATCAGCAGTGGCTCGGCCGCGACAGCCTGCCCGGGCGGCGCCGCGGTGTGCGGCAACGGCGTCGTCGAGTCCGGTGAACAGTGCGACGATGGCAACACCGGAGCGGGCGACGGGTGCTCGGCCACCTGCCAGCTCGAAGGTGGCGGGCCCCCGCCGGATGGCACGCCGTGCGACGACGGGAACGTCTGCACGACGGGCGACGCGTATTCAAGCGGGCTGTGTACGGGGGGCGCGCCGGCAGTCGATGGCACCCCATGCAGTGACGGGAACGCGTGCACGCAGGCCGACGCGTGCCAGGCTGGTATGTGTACGGGCGGTGCGCCGCTGTCGTGCAACGACGGCAACCCGTACACAACGGACTCCTGCGACTCGTCGACCGGCGCGTGCTCGAACGTCGTCGGGCCGACGCTGGTCTCGATTTCGGTGACGCCGTCGAATCCGACCATCGGGACCGGACAGATGCAGCAGTTCGCGGCGACCGGCCACTACAACGATGGATCGACGCGGGTGCTCATGTCTCCGTCGACGACCGAGACGGTGGTAGCGACCATCTCGAACGTCACCTGTGGCCACTTCTGCGAGCTGGGATTGACGCCCGACGGGAACACGCTGTACGTCACCGGAGGCGACTCCTCCAACGTCGTGTCGGTCATCGACGTTCCATCCCGCACAAAGATCGCGACAATCGTTCTGCCGGGCGGGAACTCGACCCGGGCGATCGCGATCACACCGGCGGGCTCGCCAAACCCCAAGCGTGCCTACCTCGGACGCTTCGACGGGCCGATCGACATCCTCGACATCGACCCGATGTCGCCCACCTACCACACGGTTGTGCACTCGATTACCGACTGGGGCGAGTTTTTCAATCAGCCGTCCGGCGGCCGGCCCGACGTGCTCGCGTTCACCCCGGACGGCGCCAAAGCGCTGGTGACGAACGAGACGGCGCCGAAGCCGGTCTCCGTCCTCGACGCAGCGTCGGAGAGCCTGGCGACACGAGTCAGCTTCAGCAACTTTGGCTGGTTCCAAACCATTAGCGGTGGTCTGGCCCTGAAGCACTCGAGTCCCCAGGCGTATGCGGTGATCAGAAACGCCAACACCGGGGAGTTCGGGGTCGGCGTCATCGACACGACGACCAACCAACCCATCCAGCTCTTCTCGCTCACCGCCTTCGTGGGATTCAGCCCGAACCGCATCACGATCGCACCGAACGACTCGCGTGGGTACATCGCCGACTGGGGATCGCGCGTCATCCTCGTGGACACAGCGGCAAACATGCCCGCCGGGACGATTTCCATCACGGGCAACGGGCACTGGATTGCAGGATCGCCTGACGGCAAGCGCGTCTACGTGGGAGCCGGCAACACTAGCCTCAGTCCTCAGATCATCGACTCGGATCCGACTTCGCCGACGTTCCAGACGGTGATCAACAGCGTGGGCGCCGCAGCTGGCTACACGGGGATCGTCTTCTCGCCGGACGGGCGCGAGGCCTACGTCACGGCCAGCGGTGCCGTCAAGGTGATGAAGACACACGCGGCCGAGACGGTGTCGTGGAGCAGCACTGACGAGAACGTCGCGACGATCGACGCGAACGGCAAGGCGACCGGCCAGAATCCCGGCGCGACGATGATTACCGCGACGTCCGGAAACGTGAGCGGCAGCACGACCTTGACAGTCGCGCCGGCAGATGGGACGCCGTGCGACGATGGCGACCTGTGCACGCAAACAGACGCGTATCAGGGCGGCGTGTGCGTGGGCACGAAC
>JACPPN010000232.1 GCA_016190995.1 Acidobacteriota bacterium
CGCCTGGCGCATCCGGCCGAAGAGGTGGCGTGCTGGAATCTCCAGGACGCGCGACTGCAGACCCTGCCCCTGCAGCTCCGTCGGCAAGGCATTCAGCTTCGTGAGCTGTGGCAGCCGGTCATGCTGATTCGCTATCGCCGCGATCGACTCGTCGAGCCGGCGAGCCGCTCGCGCGTGAACCTGGACTCGGAGATCGCGGCGGCGGCGGCCAATCCCGGCGTTGTATCGGCCGCTGAATCCTCGCCGATCGGCTCCGCGGTGCTCGAGGTCAAAAGAGCCGGAGACGAGCTGCCGATCGCGCTCCATCCGTTTCTGCGCCTTGGTGCGCGCAAGGAGTCGTTTTCGAAGTTTCTGGCCGTCTACGCGCACATGACGCGGCAGATCCTGTGACCGTGCGGACATACTGACCATGCAGCAGCAGCTCAACAACCTGTTCGGGGCCGTCACTCAGGGTGCAGGTCCCCAGGTGACACCGCTCGCCTTTCTGATGTTGATGGCCGTGTCCCTGTTTTCGTCGCTCTTCATCGCCTATCTTTACGTTCACTTCTATTCGAATCGCGCAACCGGCAGCCAGGTGCACCGCGCGTTCCCGCTGCTCGGCATTTCGATCACGGCGATCTTCGTCACGATCCAGTTCTCGCTGCCGCTCTCGCTCGGTCTGCTCGGCGCCCTCTCCATCGTGCGCTTCCGGACGCCGATCAAGGAGCCGGAGGAGATCGGGTTCATCATGCTGGTTATCGCCGCGTCGATCGCCACGGCGACGTTCAAGCTGGCATTCGTCGGGATCATGTTCGTGGTCGCGCTGGGCGCGCTCTTCGCCCAGACAATCGCGCGGCGTCTCTCGGGCACGGCCGGCGACAGCACGATCGTCATTTCGGTGATGGCAAACGGGAAGACCACCGATCCGTCCGCAATCACCGCGCTCCTCCTCAAGCGGCTGCCGCAGGCCAGGCTCGAAAGCGTGTCGCAGACCGACCACGAGACTGTCGTCTCGTACAACTTCCGGGGCATCCCGGACAACGCGCTGTCGGGTCTTCAGGCCGAGCTGAAGGCCGCAGCCGGGCCGTCCAGCTACAACGTTTTCTTCAACCGTCCAGGCGCGCCGTAAATGCCGTCCATCCGGCGCATCCCTTCGTGGCTGCTCATCGTCGCGACCGGAGTGGCGTGCGCCGCCACACTGAAGCTCGAGTCGGCAGACCTGTTTCCGCTCTGGCGGTTCGCCGCGCAATGGAGCCCGGAGGGGTTGCCAAGCTCGCGCGCCGTGCCGGTGACTGAGGTCGCCAGCGGTGTGCCGATTCTGTCGCTCACCCTCGACGAAGCCGATCTCCGCGATCCGGCGACAGGGCTCCTCCCGAACAAGATGAGACATGGGCCCGACTGGGAGCGCGAGGGCAGCGTTTCCTATTTCGAGGGCGGGCGCCTGCTCTTCGCGTCGGGAGTCGGCGTGCGCATCCACGGCGGCAGCAGCCGCATCTTCGCTCCGAAAAACGGCTTCCGTCTGTACTTCCGCCGCAGATATGGTCCGAGTCAGCTTGCGCCCGGCGTGCTGTTCAGCCCCGAGACGCAGCCGATTCGCCGGCTCGTCGTGCAGGACGACGTGCGGCGGGATGCCGACCGCATGTATTGGCATTTCGTGAACCCGCTCGCCTACGACATCGCGCGCGCCATGGGCGCCATCGCGCCCGAGACCAAGCCGGTGCGCTTTTTCGTCAACGGCGAGTACTACGGCCCATTCGTGGTGACGGAGCGGTTCGACGAGCGCTACTTTGCCGCGCACTGGGGCTACGACGACATCCTCCTGAGCCAAACGGCGATGAACGAGTTGTGGCAATGGGTGCTGCACACCCGGCCGCTGACGCTCGATGCGGTGGCGCAGCACGTCAACGTGGACAGTCTGACGCGCTGGTTTGTGGCCGTGGCATTCTGCGCCACGCTCGACGCCTATCAAGAGCTCGGGCAGTTCCTCGACCAGACAACGGGCGCCGGCGGGTGGTTCTGGGTCAACTGGGACATGGATCAGAGCTTCGGCGACTGGAAGCACGACAGCTATCAAGACCTGCTCGAGCGAATCGGCGAGCCCCGGCGCGGAAGCAATCGCGCCGAGCCGCGCGCGCTGTTGATGACGCACCTGCTCGCCGAGGATGCGGAGTATCGTGAGTACTTCAGACGGACCGTCCAGCGAGTGCTGAACCATCACGTGACCGAGGCGTTCCTCATGGAGCGGTACGAGCACTATCTCGACGCCGCGACCGAGCTTCGGATCGAACACCTGGATTACGTGCCGAGACTCCGCGCGTTCCTGGAACGCCGCCGCGCGTTCTTCCGGCGCATCACCGAGCAATGGCTGAACTCGCCGCCCAGTCAGCCCGTGAGGATCGCGGCACCGAGCAATGTCGCCTTGATGGTCGATGGCGAACAGGTCGCCCACGGGTATCAGGGGTTGTACTTTCCGGACCTGGAGATCAGCGTCGAGGTGCCCGATGAGCACCGCAGCGGGTTCACGGGATGGCGTGTCAACGATCGGATCGTTTCCGGATCGCCGCGGCTGACGCTGACCCCCGACAGGCCGACGCGAGTCGAAGCGCTTTTCAGCAATGCGATGACGCCGCGGCTCGAACCGCCGCCCGCGCCCACGCCACCGCCGCCGCTCCATCCGGCGCGTGTCGTGTGGAAGACGATTCCTGCCGGGTCGTTCTGGATGGGGTGCGTGCCGGGCGATACGCGATGTGATTCTGCCGAACAGCCCCGCGTCCGGACACGCATCGCGGCGCCGCTCCAGATGCTGAACCGGGAGGTGGCGGTCGGCGATTTCCGCGCGTTCGCCGCGGCGATGAAAAGACAGATGCCCCGCCAGCCTGACTGGTACGCGGACGAGGCGCATCCGGTCGTCAACGTCACCTGGGACGAGTCGCAGGCGTACTGTCAGTGGGCGGGCGGCCGGCTGCCGACCGAAGAGGAATGGGAGTACGCGGCGCGCGGTGGCCTCGACGGCCGCCTTTTCCCGTGGGGCGACGAGTTCACCGGGCAAGCCAACGGGCGTCACGACCTGCCGGCCGAGCAATGGGATTTCACGTCGCCGGTCGCGCGGTTCCCGCCCAACGCTTACGGTCTCCACGACATGGCCGGAAACGTGTGGGAATGGACCGCCAGCGAGCACCGGCCCACGCACGACAGGGAGCCCCAGGATGGCGGCTACGATCTCCGGACGATCAAAGGGGGCGGGTGGGATAACAGTATTGGGAGACTTCGGGTGTCGGAGCGCGCGGCGTTGTCGCGGCGCGGGCGCCACAACCTCTACGTCGGCTTCCGGTGCGTTCGATCGCTGCCGCAGCGGCGAGCGTCTACATTCCCGGTCGATCTTGGTCCGCCTAAAGGCGGACACCACAACTGAGGTCCGCCTAAAGGCGGACACCACGACTGAGGTCCGCCACGACTGAGGTCCGCCTCAGTCCAAATTAAATTCAGGGGCGAGTGGATTGCTGCTGTCGGGCGCATGCGGCGATAAAACTCTCGAACAGCGGCGCGAACGCGCCGCTCCCCCAGGAGTTCTCGGGATGCCACTGGACCGCCAGGCAGAAGCGTGACGCCGGACGTTCGACCGCCTCGACGATCCCATCGGGCGATACGCCGGACACGACCAGGTCGGGCGCGAGCCGCCCGACCGCCTGATGATGCCGGCTGTTGACGCCAATCGGCGTCTCGGTCGATCGACCGAGCGCCTGCGCGAGCCGTGACCGTGATGTCACTGACACCGTGTGCGCGATGTCTTCTTTGGCGTCCCTGACGGAGTGTTTCAGGTCCGAGGGGCGCTCCGAGGAAATGTCCTGAATCAGACTGCCGCCGCGCGCCACGTTCAGTACCTGCAAGCCGCGGCAGATGCCGAGGACCGGAAGATCGCGATCGATCGCGCCGTTGACGAGCGCGATCTCGTAGTGGTCACGACCCGGTTCCACTTCCTCCACCGCCGGATGACGATCCTCGCCGTAGAGGGCCGGATCGATATCGGCGCCGCCCGTCAGCAGGAGCCCGTCGACTTCATCGAGCACCCGATCGAGCGGATCGGACGCGTGGTTGAGCACGCGCGGGTCGCCGCCCGCGCGCCGGATCGATTCGATGTAGTCATCGAGCCGCCGGCAGTGCGCAATCGCGACGACGGGCTTCCTGGTCATTCTGGCTCTCGCGCTACATTCGACCGGGCGCGGCGAATCCCATCAGGTCGATGGCCCTAACGATCTGTTGCCGGAAGTAGCTGACGGCCGCCGCGCGCCACGCGCGCACGTCCTCCCGCGCCTCCTGCAGGATCGGGGCGCGATGGTAGAACGCGTTGAACGTTTGCGCCAGCCCGAAGGCATATTTGCCGACGACCGAGGGCTCGAGCGTCCGGACGGCCTGCTCGACCACCTCGTCGAGCCGCGCGGCTTCGAGCACGAGTCCCCAGAGCTCCTCGGCCTCGGGCGCGTTCAACACGTCTGAGGGGACCGACGCGAGCACGCGCGGCAGATCGGCCTCGCCGACGCCGTGACGCTCCTGCATCTTCGCGAAGATGTTCCTGGCCCTCACCGCCGCATACTGCAGATACGGGCCGCTCTCGCCCTCGAAGCTGAGCGCTTCGTCGATGTCGAACGCAATGACCTTGCCGCGGGAGTACTTGATCATGAAGTAGCGCACCGCGGCGGTCGCGATGGCGACCGCGGTCTCGCGCGCGACCTCGGGCGCGTGATCGGGATTGCGCTTCCTCACTTCGCTGGAGGCCTTCTCGACGAGCAGGTCGAGCAAATCATCGGCCTTCACGCCGAGCCCCTTTCTCCCCGACACTTCGACGAACGGGCGGCCTGCGCTCTCCGGGTCGACCTGATAGCCGAGCTCGCGCGCCGTCGAGTGCGACAGGGCGACCATCTCGTACGAAAAATGCACCGAGCGGTCGGCCTCCTTGCCGTATCCCATCGACGCAAGCGCCTGCTTCAGCAGCTTCTGCAGATAGGCCTGCCGCGTGTCGATCACGTTGTAGACGTACTTCGCGCCGCCAAACGGCGGATGGTCGGAGCTGGCGACGGGCTGGCTCGTCGTCGACCACACCGTGCCCCCGTCTGCGCGTGGCCCGAAGACGCGATAGGAGAAATCCGTTCCGAGAAGCCCGAACTTCCAGAACTGATAGGCGATGTCCTTGCCGACATACGTCACCGTGCCGTCCGATCGCACGATGACTTTTTCGCGCGATTCGAGCGCCTCGTCGTCACCACCCGCCGCCTCCTCATCCGCTACCGCCACCCCGGCGGACACCGCTGGAGCCGCTTCCGCTAACCGACCGTCCAAGGGCAGCGAAGGCTCGTCTTCAATCCGCATCACCCAGCAGCCGCTCAGCCGCCCCTCGGTCTGTAGGAATACCGCACCGGCGCGCTTGAGGATCTCGAAAGCCTTTGCCCAGAACTGGAGCCGCAGGATGTCGCCTTCCCACGCGAGCAGGTCGTACTGGACGTTCATCCGCCCCATCGTCTGCAGATGACGCCGAACGATGCGCTCGGCGACAAGAGCTGCGAGATCTGCCGTGTCGTTGCCGCCATGTTCGATCTGGTGCAACGTCGCCACGCGCACGCTCAGGCGATCGCGGTCCGCTTGGTACCAGTCCGTCACGCGTGCATACAGATCCCAGCAGTAGTAGTCGAAACGCTCCGCTTCGGCGAGCGCCCGAACTTCATCGAGCCGTTTCTGCTCCAGGTGCTGAAGGCCGACCACGACGTCTGCCACCTGCACGCCGGTATCGTCGATGTAGTTCTGCACTTCGACCGGCGTGCCCTGGAATCGAAGCAGGCGGACCAGCGTGTCACCGAGCGCCGCGTTCCTCAGATGGCCGATGTGCGCCGCCTTGTTCGGGTTGATCGCGGTGTGCTCGACGATGGCCTTGCCGCCGGCAGGCTGCTCCCGGCGCCGGTCGGTTGCCCGCAGACCATCGAGCAGGAAAGCCGACCGGTCGAGATACAAGTTGACGTAGCCGTTTGGCGTTGGCTGGATCCTGGCAATCCCGTCAATGGGTGCCATGGCGCTCGCGATCTCGGCCGCAATGACGCGGGGCGCCTTCCGCACGCGCCGCGCGAGCTCGAAGGCGACTGTCACGGCCAGATCGCCGAACGCGCGCGTGGGCGGGTACGAAATGATCAAAGCCGGGATTGCGGAGGGCGCCAGACCGTAGGTCTCCTGGATGGCAGCGCCCACCCGCTCGCGAATCCGTCCGTGCAGCGGCAGAATCATCGAATGAACCGGCTCGACCGCAGTCGCGTCAATTGACTGGGGTCAGGCCGTGCAGTACGATCTAGGGCTCGCGATTGACAACGAGCGATGCACGCGCGTAGTCCTGCGGCGTGTTGATGTTGAAGAACATGGTGCCGTCGGGATCGTACGCCGCGGTTTCCTCGGGCCCAATCTCCCGAACTCCGACCTCCGACAGCAGGTCTACGACTTTCAACGCGCCCGCCTCGAGTCGTCGCCCGATCGGTCCGAGGCACGTCCGGGCGTACGACGCGCAGAGCGGCTCGTAGCCGGCGCGCGTACGAGGAACCGCGATGTCGGTGCCGCGACCGGCGGCCAGCACGTGTCGCAGAAACGGCGCGCGCAGGAACGGCATGTCGCACGCGATGATGAGCGTCTGCTCGGTCTCCGAGGCCATCAGGGCGGTGTAGATACCGCCGAGCGTTCCGCAGCCGGGCCGCAGATCCTCGAACACCGCCAGCCCGAGCCCGGCGTGGCGATCGCGAGCGTTCGTCACGATCAGGACACGGTCGGCCACCGCGTGGAGCACCGCAATCTGCCGGTCGATGATGCGCTCGGCACCGACCACGAGGGCGCTCTTGTCGCGACCGCCGAACCGGCGTGCCCGGCCCCCGGAGAGAATCGCCGCGGTGTGCATGTAGGCGGGTTGGCAGAATGGCAGGCCGTCGGCGTGACGTCCGAGGTCTAACAGTATCAGAAAATGAGCGAGGGGAGAATCGGGCGGGTCGTCGTTGCTAGCCTCCACCAGGCGATTGCCGACCTGTTGCCGAGCCGCCTCGAGTTCTACGAGAACTGGCTCAACGCGGTCGGGCTGCGTCAAGGCACGATCGGGCTTGCGGCCCTCAATGCGGTGCTGAGCTTTCTCCGTCATGAAGACGTCTACGTGCTCGTCACGACCCGCGCGGGCGAGTACGCGGCCGAGTGGACGTTTGCAGAACTCTCGCCGATCAAGCGCGCGTTCGTGTGGGCGCTGCCGGTGACCTTTCGGACCAGGGCGACGCTCCGCATGGCGCGCGCGATGATTCGCGGCGCCTACCCGGGCAGTCGGGCGCTCGTCAAGATGCGGTCGAATGGCGCGCTGCTCAGCATCCGCGGGTCGCTCTTCTGCCAGGTGCGTGAGGCGGCCACCGATCCGTTGTGCTGGTTTTATGCGGCCGCCGTGGGGCGTCTGCTACGCTTGTTTCAGATCCAGGGCGAGGCGCAGGTGACGAGCTGCCGGGCGATTGGGGCCGCCGCCTGCCAGGTGTCGGTCCAGGTGCATCGAGGCAAGCGGACCGATGAACCGCTTGCCGCATGACTCGTAGCGAAGGCTCGCCTGTCCCGGCCGTGTCTTGTCACTCGGCGGTTTGAGGCGAAGCTTCGCTACTGTGTTCTCTGTGCGCTCTGGGTGCTCTGTGGTGAATCAGAGGTTTCCACCCATCGTGCTCGCGCTCCTGGCGATCCTGGGCATGCCGGCGCTCGCTCGCCAGTCAGCCACAGGATCGGTCCTGGTGCTGCCCTTCGAGAACGTCGGTCGCGAAGCGCGGCTCTACTGGCTCGAGGAAGCCTCGGCGGTCTTGCTCGCCGACAACCTGAACGCCATGGGCGTCACCGCAATCACACGCCCGGAACGCGTCTCGGCATTCGAGCAGCTGCATCTGCCCTCGACGGGATCGCTCAGTCACGCCACCGCGATCAAGGTCGGGCTGCTCGTCGGCGCGAGCGAGGTCGTGCTCGGAACGCTCGAGTTCTCTGGCGGGCAGCTCTCCGTGAAAGCCCGAAGCATCAGGCTCGATACGGGCCGCATGCGGCCTGAAGTGCTCCAGCGCGGCCCGTTGCCGGAGCTCTTTCAGATCTTCGAGCGCATTGCCCGCGGTCTGGCGTCCTCGGCCGGCATCAAGGCGGACGAGCAGCGCGCCGAGAGCGTCCGGCCGCCGTCATTGGACGCCTTTGAGAGCTACATCAAGGGTCTCGTGGCCGAGGCGACGGAGACGCGAATCAAGTTCTTCGAGAGCGCGCTCGACCTTCAGCCGCGCTACGACCAGGCGCAGCTCGGCCTGTGGGAGGTTTACACCGACCGTGACGAGCACGCGAAGGCGCTGGCCGCCGTTGAGGCTGTATCGGCCGGCTCGCCCCTGGTCAGACGTGCGCGCTTTCTCGGCGGCCTCTCGCAGCTGCCGCTGAAGCGCTACGACGAGGCGTTTGCCACCTTCAAGGCCCTGCTCGACGAAGAACCTGCCCCCGCCCTGTACAACAATCTGGGCGTTGTCCAGCTTCGCCGTGGCTCGACCCCTCAAACCGGAACGCCCGCCTACTTTTTCAATAAGGCGGTGGAGACCGAGCCGGGCGATCAGGACTACTTCTTCAATCTGGGGTACGCCTACTGGGCCGATCGTGACGTGCCAGCTGCGATCTACTGGCTGCGCGAAGCAGTCCGGCGCGACCCAACGGATGGTGACGCGCACTTCGTCCTCGGGGCTGCCCTGCAGGCTGCCAATACTCCGACTGAAGGCGCGCGCGAGAAGGAGTTGGCGCGGCTGCTCGACGCCGATTGGGAGCGCCGGCCGGCGGCGGAGCCCGTGCCGAAGGGGCTGGAGCGCATCAAAACGGAGCTGCGCACCCCCCTTGCGTACCGCCTCGACACAGCCGTGATGAAGACCGCGCAGCGCGAACAGCGCGAGCTCGCCGGATTCCACCTCGAACGCGGACGCCGGCTGTTCGAGCAGGAGCAGAATCAGGAGGCAATCGCCGAGCTGCGCAAGTCGGTTTTCCTGAACCCGTATGCCGCAGAACCGCACCTGTTGCTGGGGCGCATTCTGCTTGGCACAGGGCAGCTCAAGGAGGCGATCGAGGCCCTGAAGGTGTCGCTCTGGTGCGAAGAGACGGTCGCCGCCCACATCGCGCTCGCGGAAGCCTACGTTCAGGCCGACGACACGGCGGCTGCCCGGCGGGAGGCGGAACGGGCCCTCACGCTGGATCCTGCGTCGCCGGGGGCCAAGAATCTCGTGGACCGTCTGTCGCGCGCCAAGGGACAATGATCAGTCAAGCAGGGAGTCCGCCCTGCTCATCCGGGTGCGGTGGTGACCGCACGCGCCGCCGCCCTCAGAGGGCCCCGTCATGATGTCCTTCCGGACTCGTCGCTCGACACGGCTCGCCGGCACCGTTCAGCTGCTGTCCGCTCTGACGCTCGTGATCTCCGCCGCCCTGCAGGCGGCCGAGAACCGGCCGCTCGTCTACGCGGCCGAGGTCGACGCCATCATCCATCCCGTTTCCGCCGAGTACATGATTCGCACCATCGACCGCGCCGACGCCAGCGGCGCGGCTCTGGTGATCTTCACGTTGCGCACGCCGGGCGGTCTCGTCGATTCCACGCAGGCCATCAATCGCCGGATCATTTCCGCCAAGACGCCGATCGTCGTGTTCGTCGCGCCAAGCGGCGCGCGCGCCGCGTCGGCCGGATTCCTCATCACGATGGCGGCTGACGTGGCGGTGATGGCGCCTGGCACGCACATCGGCGCGGCGCATCCCGTCAGCGGCGGCGGCGAGAAGATCGACGAGGCGATGGCGAAGAAGATTGCGTCGGCGCTGGCGGCCGACGCGCGGTCGATTGCGACGAAACGGAAGCGCAACGTGGCGCTCGTGGAACAGGCCGTGCTCGAGAGCCGCGCCTTCACGGACGAAGAAGCCTTGAACGCGTCGCCTCCGCTCATCGATCTCGTCGCCTCCACCGTTCCGGAGCTGCTCCGCCGGCTCGATGGACGGACGATCAGGCGGTTCGACGGCCACACCGTCACGCTGCACACGGCCAACGCGCGCGTGGAGCCCGTGGAGATGAACTGGCGTCAGCGTCTGCTCAGCGCGATCGCGCATCCCCAGGTGGCGTACTTGCTCTTCAGCCTCGGGACGCTCGGGCTGACGATCGAGCTCTGGAGCCCGGGTGCCATCC
>JACPPN010000024.1 GCA_016190995.1 Acidobacteriota bacterium
GAGCGTGAAGCTGACCGTGTAAAGCCCCGGCACCACGTCAAGAAAGGCGTAATGTCCGGTTCCATCGGTTTGGATGGTGTAGGTTCGTCCCGGCCCGGCGTCGAGCTCGATCGTCACACCGACGAGCGCACCGCCCGTGTCGTCTTTGACCATGCCATGCAACATCGGCGTCCGCTGCGCGGCGGCCAGACTCCCGGCCATGAGCAGGCCGAGCAGGGCGAACGAAGAGAGGGCAACAACGAAGCGCGCGTGGGGCATGGCGTCTGTTCCTCGGACCACCGGACGGGCACGCGGCGCCAACCGGCAGGGCAAGGATGAGCTGAGCCGTCAGAGACAGGAATCGTGTCCGCACTCGGGCCGATCGCCCATTATCCCAGCACGGGTGGCCGGCTGGCTACACTGATCGCCGGCCCGGTCGGCTGGGAATCAATGAAATCAGTGGAACAATTGATCTTATCGATCTCTGAAGCCTCAACCGCGGACGGCGCCGAGAGCGCGGAGGAACACGTGGCTGTGCCAGTCTCCGCGTCCTCGCGTGCTCTGCGGGCAGAGCTTTTGGCGCCCGACTCAGGATGAATCGATGAACCGTGTCGCGCGGGTCAGCCGATAGGGAAGATCCGCTCGAGATCGTCCGCAGGCCGCGGAATGACGTGAACGCCGACGAGCTCTCCGACCCGGCGTGCCGCGGCTGCCCCGGCGTCAGTGGCCGCCTTGACCGAGCCGACGTCGCCGCGCACGATGGCGGTCACGAGGCCGGCATCAACCTTTTGCCAGCCCACAAAGACCACATTGGCGGTCTTGACCATCGCGTCGGCGGCTTCAATCATGCCGACCAGCCCCCGCGTCTCGACGAGCCCGAGCGCCTCTCCTTCGTGAGCCATAAGCCAGTTGCGGATCAGGAATCGGCGAGTGGATGATTGATCGATCCTGGATCCCGCGTCAAAAGGTTCTCCGGAAGCAGGCGGAGACGCGCCGCGATCGTCAGGTATTCTTCCCCCGAGCCGCGATGGGCAGGGTGTCGACCACCTCGAGCCCGTCGACGAGCCTGATGGAGTCGGCGAGATTCGAGACGACACAGGAGTGATTGGGCAGGACGCGCACACGATCGCCGGGCTTCAGGCTGGTCGATCCGCCGGTGACGCGCACGGTGGCGTGCTCCTCGGAGAGCCGTTCGATGACGAGATCGGCCGCCACGTCATCGCTTTCCAGCGACAGCACGGTCCCGTATCCGGCCGGGTTCTGACCCAGGCCACGCGCGCCGTCGGTCGTCAGGGTCTTGCTGCCGCAGTCGAGGATGATTCGATCGTCCGCCGGCTTGCTGACGACCGACGCCATCACCGTGAGGGCGCACTCAGCGAGCGTGGCGGCTCCGAGCGCGACCTGCGATCGATCGAAGTACACGTAGTTGCCCGGACGCATCTCCGTCAGACCTTCCTGCCTGACGCTGTAGCGGGCCGACGGCGTCGATCCGACGCTGATCTCTTCGACGTCGATGCCGCGGGCCCGCACCCGGCCCGCGAGCTCGAGCAGCAGATCGCGTTCCTGGCGCGCGATGCGCTCGATCTCCTCTTCTGTCTGGGCGGTGTACGCCTGCCCCGCATGGCTCAGAAGGCCGCGGAACCGAAGGTGTGGGAGTCCCGCAATGTCCGCGACGAATGCCGCGGCCGCCGGCCCCGCCGGATTGAGTCCGCAGCGATGAAACCCCACGTCAACCTTCACGAGCACGTCCAGCGTGCGTTCCGCGCGCCGCATCGCGTCCGACCAGCCGCGCGCGACATCCGCGTGATCGACGATGATCGATACGTGCGCGCGATCCATGACGCCGATCAATCGCCCCGCGTTCGAAGGGTTGACCGGGTACGGCAGCCGGACATCCTCGACCCCCGCGCCGGCAAACACTTCCGCCTCACCAGTCTTGGCGCAGCAGATGCCAACGGCGCCGCGCTCGATCTGCCAGGCCGCAATCGTCGGGCTCTTGTGGGTCTTCGCGTGAGGGCGCAGGCGCAGACCGGCGCCGGCCACCGCAGCCTGCATCGAATCGATGTTCTTCAGGAGGCGCCGACGGTCGACCAGAATCTGGGGAGTGGGAAGCCCGGTGACGAGCACGGAGGTACTCTAGCAGAAAGTCGCAGGGCACGGAGCCAGCCTCAGCGCTTCGATGCCTGTCCGCGCCGCCGGGGGCGGCGGTAGTCGGTTTCTTCCACATGATCCAGCAGGTGTTCCAGCGACCGCACCGCCTCGCGAACGACCTGCACATCCTTCGACGTCAGCGCGAATCCAGCGGCCGGCGCGCTTTTCTCGGCCGCCTTGTCGAAGAACTCCGCGATCGTGACGCCGAGGGCCGTGGCGAGCATGTCGAGCGTGCCGACGGTTGGATTGGCGTCGCCGCGCTCGACCTCACCGATGAACTTGTAACTGAGATCGGCACGCTCGCCGAGCTGCTCCTGTGTCAGGCCTCGCTCGAGCCGCAAGGCCCGCAGTCGTTCGCCGATCCGTGTGGTCAGGTCGCTCACGATTGCACCCCTCATGGTTCATGAGAGGCTTGGCGACCCGCTCCTGAAAACCCGCGATAGGTGACAGGCTTCGTTGACGTTTAGCACCTATAGGTGCTATGTTCCGGGCGGCTTCGGTGATTCGATTCATCAGGCCTCGCCCCATCCGCAGCGAGGGACCCGCCAGTGCCGGACCTTCTCAGGTTTCGTCGAGCTCGCGCTCGCCCTCCCGCGCGGCCTGCCGGGCCCGTGGATCCCTTCTGCATCGGCCACGACTTCGACCCTGCGACGCGGGATCCTTCCTCGCAGGGCGATATCCTGTCGAGAATGGAATCGAACGCCGTTGGCGCCGAGCGGCAGCGACGCCAAGGCCAGCAGGCTATCCAAGAAAGCCCACGAACTTCGCCGGACTGATCGCATACCCCGGAAAAACCCGCGACGGATTCGCTACGCCCAGGTGCCTGACGACGATCTCGCCGAACACATCCCGGAAATCGGTCGTGACCGCGAGATCGCGTCCTTCAAACCGTTGCTCCGGCTCGAGGCCTGGCCATCTGCCGTACACCTTGCCTCCCCGCACGGGGCCGCCGATGACGAGCATGCAGTTGCCGTGGCCATGATCGGTCCTGCGATTGCCGTTTTCCGCGACCGCGCGGCCGAACTCCGACATCGTCACGATCACGACCTCTGCCATGCGGTCGCCGAGGTCGGTCGCCAGGGCCGCCAGGCCGCGGCCGAAATCGTCGAGACGGTTGGCGATCTGGCCCGTCGACGAGCCCTCGTTCACGTGATGGTCCCACTGGCCGGATTCGGTGAACGCGACCTCCAGCCCTACATCCGCCTTGATGAGCTGGGCGATCTGTCGCAGAGCGTCCCCGTACGGCGATCGCGGGTATGCGGCGCCGTTGGCCGGCGAGTGCCGCGAGGGATCCGCATCCTTCAGCATCCTGATCGCCTCGAACGCCTCGCGGCCGGTCTTGTGCAGGACGACATCGGACGCCTGCGCGTATTGCGCTTCGAATGAGGTCTCGACCGGCCGGTCCGCCCGAATGCCGAATTGACTGATCTGGCTCATCGCGAGGGCCGGCGCGACCCCCTGCAGCGACCGCGGCAGCTGCGGCGTGAGGCTCACGGCACGAAACGGGGTGGCGTCCTGCGCTTGGCGCGCCTGCAGACACCGGTTCAGCCAGCCGTCGTGGGTGCTCTTCACGCCGGGCGTCGCGCTTTCCATGTAGTCCTGCGCGTCGAAATGCGACCGCGTCGAGTCGGGCGACCCGCACGCATGGACGACGGCCAGTTGACGCGCGTCGTACAGCTTCTTGAGCGGCGCCAGGCGCGGATGGAAGCCGAAGAATCCATCGAGGTCGAGGGCGGTCCCGGCAGCTGATCCCGGCCGCGCAATCGCGATGCTCGGACGCGCGGCGTAGTACGCCCGCTCGCCGAAGGGAATCACCATGTTGAGCCCGTCCACGGCGCCGCGCTGGAAGAGGGCGACGAGCACCTTGCGGCTTGAGGCTCCTGCCGCAAGCACGGTTCGTGCGAGGAACGAAGGCGCGAAGCCGAGGCTGACGAGGGCGAACGCGCCGTCCCTGAGAAAGATGCGTCGGGAGATCATAAGTACCTCAATCAAGCCCAACCACAGAGGGCACGGAGAGCACAGAGCGATCCAAGGGTGCTGAACGATCGATCTTCGACGGGGCCAGCGACAAACCGCTCACGTGATTCGAGCGCCGCCGACCTGCGTTGAGCGTGTCGCCTCCCTGTCCTCTGTGCTCTCCGTGGTCCACGTTTGTCAACCCTACCGGCGCTGGAACTCAGGCGCGCCAATGGCCAGGGCTACGACGTCGGTCATTTTTTCGCCTTTCGCGAGCGTGCCGCGCGTCGCCGGTGACGCGTCGTTCGTCAAGATCGTCCGGACCATGCGATCGGGCGTCGAGGCCGCATCACCGCCGGCAAGCGTTCCGAGGTCAACCGCGACCCCGCGCAGCCTGTTCTCGACGAGCGCGACGGCGAAGTTCATCCGATTGAGCAACGCGCCTGTATTGACCCACGCCTCCGCGCGATCCGCGTAGCCGGTTGGCGGCTGGGCGAAGTAGAGCGGCATCCCGAGCTGCCGCAGCGATTGCGCCAACGGAAGCGAATTGCGCACGTCCGCTCCGGTCACGCGCACGGCGCTGACGACGAATTCCAAGGGGCTCTTCACCTTCGCGCGATAGGCCTCGGGCGCGAAGAACTCCGGCGAGGTCACGATCGTCCGGACGACCTCACGGATGTCACCGTTGGTGCCGGCGAACCGTGTCGTGGCGCGATCGATCAGCGAGTCGGGCGGATTGTCGGACACGAAGCGGCGTGCGAGCTTCGTCGCGATGAACCGCGCCGTGGACGGATGCCGCGCGAGCATGTCGAGGACCTGCGCGCCGTCGTTCCTCCCACCACCGGCCTTGATCTTCTGTCCCAGCACCACCTTCTCGCCATCGTCATGCATGCGCGGCTCGTACGTGAAGCCGCCGGCGGCGCCTGCTTCGCGCCGGCCAACCGCGCGCGGCCGATCGATCGTCCAGCCCGTGAAGCAACGCGCGACTTCGACGACATCTTTCTGCGTATAGCCGCCGTCGACGCCAAGGGTGTGCAGCTCCATCAGCTCGCGGGCGTAGTTCTCGTTGAGTCCGGGCTTGCGCCGCTGCTGGGGCGCCCGGCGCATGGCGGGATCCTGCCCGCGCGGCGTTCGGCCGAATCCGCCCCGGCCGCCACGCCCGGGGCGACCGAACCCGAAGTTGGGGGGGCGGGGACCCGTCGCCCCGACGTTGGCGCTCGGGTCCGAGCTCATCCAGTTGTCGAGATAGAACAACATGGCCGGGCTCTCCGCCA
>JACPPN010000234.1 GCA_016190995.1 Acidobacteriota bacterium
GGCGCGCCACGGTATCTGCGATTTCGACCGCGCCCGCAAGGTCCGGCTGAAGCCGGACACTACGTACGGGCGGCGGTTTTTGTCGCATTGAGGTTAACTGGCAACTCGTAAATGATTGCCTGCTTGTACCAACTCGGGTCACGCGCGCTGTCCCTATGCCCCATCAGGCGGTGTGCTCCCCTTCTAGAGAAACGCGGGTGCCGGCAGGCTCACGTACTTTATGACAGGACGGCTGGCCTTGGCGCCGTTTCAGCTCCGCTGGTGCGCCTTCCCGGGTTCGCGGAGTGCTGCAAGCCGCACGAGCAGTCGATCGACCATTTCGATGGACTCTAGGTGATACTCCACCTGAGCCGCGCGCCGGCCCACTGCGGCGGCGACACCATGGCCGGCGATCGCCTCGTACGCATCGTCTTCAGCCACATCCTCGCCGTTGTACACCGCAAAGACGGGGCGTCCCTCGCGTTGCTCGAGAAAGTCACGAACGGCGGCGATGGCGACAGCTTTTGTGGAACCGATGTTTGGAAGCAGCTCGAGGACGTGGTTTCCCCGGCGCACGCGGAAGGTCTGAAGGTCGGTAATCTCGGCGGCCGTACTGAGCAGGCGGAGCCGGGCCCAGACCGCATCACTCGAGTTGGCCTGCCGCGTGTGCAGCGCGAGCACCGCCTCCTTGTCTTCAAGGTGGGCACCTTCAATCTGTGAGATCAGAGGCCCAGTCTCGGCGGCGATGTCCCGCAACCGCTGCCGGTACTGCTTGAACGTCTGCTGGTCACTGCGGGTGAACCCGGGCCCGACCACTTCGAGACCGCGCAGGCCAATGTAGAACACATTGTCGAGCCCGACCCGCTGGCGCAGGTCGCGCGCGCGTCGGCCGCTGATGACACCAAGCGCGACGCCGGGCTGATGAATGAGGCGCCGGAGCACCCCGCGCCGCGCGGCTGAAAGGCGCACCACCTCTGGGTCGTCTTCGTACTCCGCGAGCACGCCGTCGAAGCCGACGAGCACCAAAATCAAATCGTCCGCATGCTTCTGAACCGTGTGGACGAGCAGTTCGATCTCCTCGAAGGCGTGGTCAATCGATAGCAAGCCCTGCAATAACGTTACCTCGTCTTGGGCCCCACCTTCATCCTAACAAATTGGTTCGTACTCAAACTAGACTGGCTGCCCAGACGCGCCGCGTGTCGCCGAACCGACTCATCGTCCTTACGCGGCATCGGCTTGCACGCGCTCCTCACGAGCGGGCGCCCAAAGCAGCGCAACGGGACAATTGCACAATGCCGTGGCCATTGGCAGGTGGGAATGGTCAGACCCGGCCGCCTCGCACCATTCGCCGGTAATGACATGGCGGTAGCGCGTGGCGCGCGCGGCTGCGGGAAGCACGATCCGGCTCGACCCCCACGCGGGTCCGAGTGGCAGCGACTGGCCTTCGTCAACGAGCGGTACCACGAGCCGTGGAGCCACCGCGAGCAGGGTTCCCGAGTCGTCGTGGCGCGCGAAGGCCACCACATGGTCCCCGTGCATTCCTTCCACTTCGAGCGGCGTATAGGCGCCGTCGAGCATCAAGGCGGAGTGCTGCCGCCGAAAGCGCAAACCGCAGGTAGTGACCAGGAGCTTGATGCGCCCGTCGCCCCAGTGAGTCAGCAAGTCCCGGACCTCCCGCTCCACGGTATTCCCCTGCTTGATCTGGTCAACGACAGGACGGAGTGCAGCGAGGAACTGCTGGCGCGCCGAGAAGTCCACGGGACGCCGGTTGTCGGGGTCGACCAGACTCAGATCCCACAGTTCGCTTCCTTGGTAGAAGTCGGGGACGCCAGGCGAAGCCAGCTTTAGGACGAGTTGCGCCAGGGAGTTCACCATGCCGATACGCGCGACACGGCGCTGAAAAGGGGCGAACGACGCCAAGAAGCGCCGCGCGGTCCGTCCCGTCAGCGTCTCCTTGATGAACCGGACTAGCGCGCTCAAGTACTCCGGATTCTCCTCGGTCCAGCTCGTATGCACCTTCGCCTCGCGCGCAGCCTTCTGCATGTACGCCACGATGCGGTCCGCCACGTCGGCAGGCGCACGGTCGGGCACGGGCAACTGTGGGTCCTCGGCAGGCCAGGCGCCGATGACGATCTGATACAAGAGATACTCGTCGTTCCGGTCGGGCGCCCACGCGCCGCGGAGTTTGACGCGGTTGGGTCCGTTGATGCGCATCCACGTACCGACGGCCTTTGACCAGGCGTCAGGCATCTCGGACAGCACAGCGATCCGCGCCCGCGCGTCTTCGCCCCGCTTCGTATCATGAGTCGAGGTGGCGATCAGCTCGAGCGGCCAATGTTCGAGCCGCTGACGGTTCATCTCATGGAAGTCCAGTACCTGCACCGACAGTCGGCCGGGATGGCCCCCGACGTCGTTCGCCGACACGAGGACGTGGTAGCGATAGAACGCCGTGTCTTCGACGCCCTTCGCCTGGACTGGCGCGGTGAACTGCTGCACCTTCATCGCGAAGCGGAGACGGTCCGAGGCGACCGGGTCTTTCTCAGATGCGTCCGCCAATGCCGGCTGCAGCAAGATGTCCCTGAGAAAGTCGAAGATTGACGCTTCCAGTAACGGATTCCGTCGGCGAGCGTCAGCAATCGCCGTCGTGATGATGGCTCGATCGAACTCGCTCGCGCCGCGGCGGCTGACATAGGTCCGGTAGACCGGGAAACACGCAACAACCTCACGCAACACCGTGCGGCAGTTGTTCAGCGTGAAATCACGCGAGCACCGATCCTGTTCGGAGAGCCGGTTCAGGGCGTGCGCGAGGACGTTCAGCTCGCTCGCCATGGCAGTCAGCATGATCGTGCGGCGGCTCTGGTAGGCGACCTCCTCGAACGATTCCTGCCGTCCGGTGATTCGGGTATAGAGCCGACGCATGGCCCGTACGTGTCGAGGATCAACGAAGAGTCCGGGCACACCGTTGAGAAACCCGTAGCCAGTGGTGCCCGCGATCGGCCAGTCCTGGCTGAGCGATTCGCCGGGAGAAAGAATCTTTTCCACCACCACGTATAACGGCCGATCGGTCAGCTGCTGCAATCGCTCGAAGTACGCGGCGGGATCCAGCAGACCATCGGGATGATCCACCCGGATTCCCGTGACGCGGCCATCCGACAAAAGCCGCTTGAGCAGGCCGTGCGTGGCCTCGAACACCGCCGGCACTTCCATCCTGAGCGCGACAAGCTCATTTATGTCGAAGAACCTGCGGTAGTTGATCTCGTCGGCGGCCGTCCGCCAGTTGGCCAAACGATAGGCCTGGTTCTCGAGCAAGTCGTGCAGCACGTCGAAGCTCTGCGGATCGCCTGGCGTTCCGTTCGCCTGCCGGATGCACTCCTCGACATGGCGGCGGATGCGAGGTGACTCGGCGACGAGCCGACTCAAGCGCTCCCGTGCCACTTCCTTCTCCCGCTGTCGCTCCGCGATCCGGGTTGGCTCTCGCTCGGTGTACACCGGCAGGTTATGGAGCGCCGTCAGGATGCTCAGATACTCGCGGAGCGAGGGGTCGCCGCCCATCTCACGCTCCAGCCGGTCCCGGTGTAGTCCCAGCACGCGCGGCGACTGCCGCGGGTTGATCGGGAGATCCAAGTCGAAGTACCACAGGTGCAAGGCGCCGTCCTGGAAGCGCAGCTGTAATTCACCGCGCTCGAGCACGCGGCCATACTGATCGCCGAGCACCGGCAACAGTACTTTGCCTTTGAGCTCGGGTTTGATCGGATCCCAGTCGATGTCGAAGAACTCGGCGAACGGCGAGCTGGGACCGTTCTCGAGCACGTCGCGCCACCAGGGGTTCGACCGCGGATCGGCGGCCATGTGGTTCGGCACGAAATCGAGAATGTGCCCAAGGCCGCGCGCCTGGAGTGTGGTGCAGAACTCCTCATAATCGGCCTCGCTGCCCAGTTCTGGGCTCAGGCTGCCGTGCTCGCAGATGTCATAGCCATGACGGCTGCCCGGATTCGCCTTGAGATAGGGCGAACAGTAGCACTCGGTCACCCCGAGCTCGGCGAGATACGGCACGAGGTGGCGAGCGTCAGCAAAGCCAAAGCCGCGATCGAACTGCAGGCGGTACGTCGTGACCGGCCGAAGCGAAAGGTCGATCTTGCTCATTCGCGTCTCAAGATCACCGCCGACGGCCGGCGGAATCTCACGACCAGCGATTCTTCGAGCTCAAGGTCAGGTGCGAATGTTCGAGCCTGATCGGGGGATTCCTGAAACCTCCGTTCTTCCGTGGACAAGATAACGCTCCAGCGGTCGCCAGGCATGATCGGGCCACGGCGGCCATGCTCGTACGCGCCGGATCCCCGCAGCCACGCCACGAGCAGCATCGACTGCCCCGGTGTGTCGACACATGCCAGCGCCGAACCGTAATCCTCGAGCTCGATCACCTCGAAGCGGCCGCCCGGCTGCAGGGCCGGCTCCGTGCGGCGCAGGCGGAGCAGCGCGCGGTACAACTCAAGGACCGCGGCATGCAGCGCGTGCGCAAGCTCATCCCAGAACAGGCGGCTGCTCTCAAACGTCGAGACCGCCTGCGGGTCGGGAATGCGGGCGCGCGTCTCTTCATTGGCGAACGCCTTGAACCGCGAGAACTCCATCCGCCGGCCCTCCGTCACGAGCCGGCCGAGCTCCGGATGGTGGTCCGTGAAGAACAGGAACGGCGTGCTTGCCGCCCACTCCTGTCCCATGAACAGCAGCGGGGTCTCGGGCGCGAAC
>JACPPN010000246.1 GCA_016190995.1 Acidobacteriota bacterium
CAATCGTCTTCCCCATCGCCGACGCGGACGCCGCCGTCAAGGCCCTCGCCGGAGAATCTCTCGCGCGCGTGTATCACTATGGCAGCGCCGTCCACGGGCAGCCGCTCGTCAACGGCAGCACCGACTTCAAGCCCGCATTCGTGCGGTTTCTCGAAGGCGACGCATCCCCGGTGCGGAGCCTCGCCGACCTTCCGCAAGGTCTCCGGATGCTGAGCGACCTCGGCGTCCGCCACGTCATCGTGCACCGGCAGGACTTCGAGAATGCCGCTTTTGCGGACGCCATCGTCGGAAGGATCCGCTCGACACCTGACATCGTCACAAGCGAGCGCAGATTCGGAGAGACGCTGCTCTTCGGGCTGGCTCCCCCTTCGAGTCACGCAACCCGTGGAAAGGCAGAGCCGCCACGAGGCGTGCCCCTTCCGCTCGAGAGCTTCAAGATCCGCGCGTCACACCGATCCGATCGGGCGCGCTTCGCTGTCGACGGCTCGCTCGAGACGCGTTGGATCTCCGGATCCCGACAGACGGGAGAGGAATGGTTGGAGCTCGCCTTCGCCGAGCCGCGAGACGTCGCGCACGTTCGACTGAGCTTTCATTCGGGAAGCCTGGGCGACTATCCGCGCGGCTTGCGCATCGAAACATCGGAAGACGGCCGGACATACCGGCCGTTGGTCGCGGAGACTCCACTCCCGCGGCTCGCTCGCAGCCTGATCCAATCTCCGCGGACGCCGCACATTCACATCGCGCTGTCGTCCAACCGCAGTCGCCTCCTTCGGCTGCGCCAGACAGGCACGAGCCGGAGCTGGCAATGGGCCGCGAACGAGATCGAGGTGTGGCAGCGACCGGACACCGGGAGCTGATCCCCCGACTGACTCGTCTTGCCACAAAGCCTTGACCGCGGAGGGCGCCGAGAGCGCGGAGAAATACAGTCGTGGCGTCCGGCTTTAGCCGGACCCCTCCGCGTGCTCTGCGGTGGGCGCTCTTGACGCCGGATTCAGATTCGTCCACTACATTCATCGTTCCAAGGCCGGCACCCGGAACCTGAACCTGGCACCCGGAACCGGACTCGCCTACCGCGTCCTCGGCTTCTTCAGGAGGCTGGCGGCTTTACGCCGGTCTGCCTCGCTGTCGAAGCCGTACACCGCGGAGAACTTCGACCCGATCACCTGCGCGACCAGAAACGCGAGGTTGATGTTCGCATCTGCAATCGCTTTCGCCGTGGCGAAACCGACGCCCGTTTTGTTGGGGCCTTGGACGAGCAGGGCCGGGACGTCGGCGGGCGAAAGGCCGGCTCGTCGAGCGGCGGCCGTCGCCTTTCTCCCCGAAACGGGAAACAGCTCAACGGCGCCTTTGTCCTCGTTGCCCGAATAGCGGTACGCCATCACCACCTGCAGATCGGTGCCGCTTGCGGCCAGCGGCTCGAGCGCGCCGGCCAACATGCCCGGCTGGTTGTCGATCTCCCGGCGCCAGAGTGTGATTTCCTTGACAGTCATGGCCATGGTTTGCCTTCCTTTCTCTCTTTAGAACTGACACGACTTGTTCCCAGCCTCTTCAGCCGGACCACTTTACCCTGACAGCTTCGACTGGCCTATAGTGTCGACATGAAATCGGCATCCCTGCCGGCACTCGCCGCATTCGCGCTCGTCCCACTCGTCGCATTCGGCGCCGGCTCGCTGAACGCCATCGAGCAGCGCATCGTTGCCGAAGTCGATCGCAACAACACCCACGCCCTGGCGCTTCTCGAGCGGGCCGTCAACACCAATAGCGGGACGATGAATCTGGCAGGGGTGCGCAAGGTCGGCGACCTTTTCCGCGCCGAACTCGACGCGCTCGGCTTCCAGACCACGTGGATCGACGGAACGCCCTTCAAGCGTGCGGGACATCTCGTGGCCGAGCATCGGGGCGAAGGTCCCCACCTGCTGCTCATCGGGCATCTCGACACCGTCTTCGAGCAGGACAGCCCATTCCAGCGCTTCGAGCGCGTGTGGCCCGATGCGGCGCGCGGCCCGGGCATGATCGACATGAAAGGGGGCGACGTCATCATCGTCTATGCACTGAGGGCGCTGGCAGCGGCGGGCGCGCTCGACCGAGCCAATATCAGTGTCATCATGACGGGCGACGAGGAGCATGTGGGCGAGCCACGAGAGCTGGCGCGCCAGTCACTGAAGCAGATGGCGGACGCTGCAGACATCGCGATCGGGTTCGAGGACGGCTCGGGCGATCCGCGGACGGCCGTGATCGCACGTCGCGGCGTCACCGGCTGGGAGCTGCGCGTGACCGGCAAGCCGGCGCACTCGTCGCAGATCTTCCGTGAGGACATCGGGGCCGGCGCCATCTTCGAAGCCGCACGGATTCTACATGGCTTCTACGAGCGCCTCGCCGGTGAGACGCTTCTCACGCTCAACCCTGGCGTCATCCTGGGCGGGACCACCATGGACCTCGATGTCCCACAATCGCGCGGCACAGCCTTCGGCAAGAGCAACGTCGTGGCCGAGCACGCGATCGTGACGGGCGATCTCCGAACGATCTCGGCCGATCAGCTCGAGTCTGCGAAAGAGCGCATGATGTCGGTCGCCGCCGCCCACCTGCCTCATGCGTCAGCCGACCTGACCTTCAGGGACGGCTATCCGCCGCTGGCGCCGAGCGGGGGCAACCGGCGCCTGTTGCAGCTCTACGATCAGGCGAGCCGCGACGTCGGCGCAGGACCTGTCGAGGCCACCGACCCGAGACTTGCGGGGGCCGCCGACGTATCCTTTACCGCGGGGCTCGTCGAGATGGCCATCGACGGCATCGGGCTGATGGGCACCGACGATCACACCACCAAGGAGACCGCCGATCTTGCCACGCTGCCGTCGCAGACAAAGCGCGCCGGGGTGTTGTTGTACAGGCTGACGCACAGGCCAGCGAAACCGTAAACGGGCTGAGGATCGACACTATCATTCGCCTTTCGACCCCGAGATCGTCTACCATTTCCTCGTTCCCATCCACCACGTCCTTTCAGGAGGAGTCAAGGTATGCGAAGGATTGTGCCGATGTTTGCGTGCGCCGTACTGGTGATCGGTTTCGTGACGCCGGCCCTTGCCGAAGTTCAGGCGGTCAAAGGTGAGGTGATCGACGTGCAGTGCAACATGAAGCAAGGGGCTGATGGCGCCGGCGAAGACCACGCCAGTTGCGCGATGCGGTGCGCCAAGCGCGGGGCCACGCTCGGCATCCTCACCGATGCGGGCGTGTACACCATCGCGGGCGAGTACACCGCGAACAACAACGAGAAGCTGCTGGACTACGTCGCGAAGAAGGTCGAGGCGAAGGGCGAGGTGGTCGAGAAAGACGGCAAGAAGACGATGACCGTCGCCTCAATCGAGCTTCAGAAATAACGCCCCGCATCTCTGTTTGACGCGTTGCGTCAGGGCAGCTCTCAGAGCGCCACTCCGTCAGCCAGTCGAGTAGGGAGCGGGGATGAGCCGCTCCCCCTCATCGAACCGGACATGCAGATTTCCAGCATCCGGCTCACCGACACGCGACGTCACACGGCCCACACAAGGAGCTGACGGCCCGCCGTCACAGGTACTGGAGCCCATAGCGTTGCAAACCCGCATAG